>CANRHI010000029.1 GCA_947630365.1 uncultured Clostridia bacterium | reverse complement strand
TCCCCTCATTAGGGGAAGCAAGCGTCCCTCCCCCTTCCGCGAAGGGTAGGGCTTACCCGGCCTCTCTCCCTCAAATCCGCTTGCTCAAAACTCGGGTTTCGTAAGTGCGGATGGCGGGGAGGTATTCGTCCGTCAAGCCTTCGCGGCGGAGATATTCCTCCCAAATGCAGGTGAACGGCATGGTCTTTGTGCGTTCCTGCAGGTCCATAAGGGCGGTGAAGTCGCCTTCGTCCTGCAGCTTCCGCATGGTTTCGTGCGGGAGAAGCAAGGCGAAGAGGAGCGCCTTCTGCATAGATCTTTGCCCCGTGACCCATGCGAAAATGCGGTTGATGCTTGCATCGAAGTAATCGAGCCCGATGAGCACCTTCTCCGTGGCGTTATTGCGCACGATCTCCTTGGCGATCTCCTTCAATTCATCTTCGAAGAGGACGACGTGGTCGCTATCCCACCTTACGCCGCGTGTGACGTGGAGGGCGACCTTATCGTAAAACGCAAGGAGCGCGGGAATTTTATCGGAAACGTATTCGAGGGGGTGGTAGTGGCCGTTATCGAGCAGGCAGCAGATGCCCTTTTGGGCGGCGTAATTCTGATAGAATTCGTTGCTTCCGACGGTGTAGCTCTCGAGCCCGATGCCGAACACCTTGCTCTCCACGGCGGGAATGACCCACTCTTTGTCGTAATTTTCCAAGATCTCGTCGAGAGACTTCTTCAAGCGGAGGCGGGGGGTGAGACGGTCCGCGGGGACGTCCTTCAGCCCGTCGGGGATCCAAATGTTGACGAGGCAGGGCTTGCCGAACGCCTTGCCGAGCTCCGCCGCGATCTCCATGCAGCGTTTGCCGTGCTCCACCCAGAAGGAGCGGACGCTCTCGTGGGGGGAGGAGAGAGTGAGTCCGTCCTTCATATTAGGGTGAGCGAAGAAAGTCGGGTTGAAGTCGATCCCATCCAGCCCGATGGTTTTGGCAAATTCCACCCACGGCACAAAGTGTTTGTAGCTGTAGGCGTCTCTATCTACTTTGCCCGCGTCTTCGCCCAAAACGGCGTAGCTCGCGTGCAGGTTGAGCCTTTTTTTGCCCGGCATGAGGGCGAACGCGGCGGTGATATCCGCCTTGAGCTCCTCGAAATTGCGCGCCCTGCCGGGGTAATTCCCCGTCGTCTGAATGCCGCCGGAGAGACTTCCCGCGCCGTCGAACCCGATGACGTCGTCCCCCTGCCAGCAATGAATGGAAATGGGAATATTTTTGAGCGTTTGAAGCGCGGCTTCGACATCTATGCCCATCGCTTCGTACCGCTTGATTGCCTCGTTCATTCGAAAACCTCCGTTTCAAAAGATGCGGAAATGAGTGCGGGGATCTGTTCGTAAGTTATCTCCCCTGCCGCCGCCATTTGGACGGCGAGATTGCCGATCGCGGTCGCCTCCGTGGGCCCGGCGACGATCTTCATTCCCGTTTCGCGTGCGGTGAGCTTGTTCAAAAGAGTATTTTTGCTCCCGCCGCCGAATATGTTGAGCGATCTGTATTCCCTCCCCGTGACCGAGGAGAGCTCCCTCACCGCGCCGCGGTAGCACTCCGCGAGCCCGTGCAGGGAGACGTAAGCCGCCTGCCCGAGGGTGAGCCGCCTTCCCGCCGCCCGCTCGATGGCAGTTTTCATGTTCTCGGGAGCGAGGAAGGAAGGATGGTTTACGTCGATCTGTGCGTCGCACTCGTTCTCCTCGGCGAGGGCGGCGAGCTCTGCAAACGAGAGCCCCTTCCCCTCCTCTTCACGGAGGCGTTGCACGATCCACAGCCCCATGATGTTCTTCTGCAGCCGTACCTTCCCGAAGAGGTGCCCCTCGTTCGAATAGTTGAAGCTGCGCGAGCGCTCGCATGTGTGGGGCTCCCCTTGAATGGTCCCGAGGAGCGACCACGTTCCGCTCGAAAGGTACGCCCCGTCCCCCGCAAGGGAGGAGACGACGGCGCTCGCCGTATCGTGCGTGGCGGGCATCACGACCAATGCGTTGAAGCCTACTTCCCGCCGCACTTCTTCGGAGAATTCCCCCACCGCCGTGCCCGGCTGCGAGAGCGCGGGAAACAGCTTTTGCGGGTACCCGAGCGTGTGTAAGATCTCTGTATCCCAATCGCGGCGCTTGGCGTTCACGAGACCCGTCGACGTCGCATTGGTGTACTCGCGGCTCATCTTCCCCGTGAGAAGGTAATGCAGGTAGTCGGGAAGCATGAGCATGTATTCGGCGGAGGAGAGCCTGCCGCTCGCCTTGTCCGCCGCGAGCTGATAGACGGTATTGAAGGGCTGGAATTGGATGCCCGTCCGCGCGTACAGCGCCTCGAAGGGCAGCTGCGCGTGCACCTTGGGGATGACGGGCCCCGTCCTCTCGCTCCGGTACGCATGCACCGGACCCAGCCGCTTTTTGTCTCTATCGAGAAGGGCGTAGTCCACTGCCCAAGTGTCGATACCGACGGTAGTGGGGATCTTCTTGAGCTCCCCCGCGCGCTTGATGCCGTTCACGACTTCCCGCGCGAGACGCTCGATATCCCATACGAGTTGCCCGCCTTCGACGACGGGCGCGTTCGAGAAGCGATAGATCTCCTCGATCGTGAGCTTTCCTTCCTGCACGGAGCCGAGGATATGTCTCCCCGAAGAGGCCCCGATATCGATCGCAAGAAAGTGTTGCATTGTGCCCACCTCACAAACTATGATAACATAAAGTGATAATTTTGTCTATGTCTATTTGCGAAATTGACAAAACTTCATGATTCTGCGTTAATTCGAGCAGAACCGAGCAAAAACGCGCAAAGCACGCGCCTCCCCTTCTACCCGCCCTCCCTGCGCGGGAGGGCGGACGGGGACAAGTTATTCTTTTCTCTTTAAGAGCGCTGCCGCGGCGGCTGCCGCGAGGAGAAGCGCCCCCACCGCAATGCCTCCTCCGCGGAAGGCTACGGCGCCGCATCCCCCCTCTTCCTCCGAAGGGTCTGCGGGAGCTTTTTCGACATTTTCCAAGATCGAGCCGATGCGGGCGGTGAGCTCGTCGACCACGCTCTGCGGGACGTGCCCGTCGAAGAGAGCGTCTTTCAGGTCGGCGACCGCGCTTTCGAGCAGCGCCTTGTCCGCGGCGGAAAGCCCCGCCTTCTCGCTCTCCGCACGGGCGAGCATGGCGTTCGCCGCCGCCTTGTCGAGCGTGACCTCCGAGGTGTAGTCGATGCCCTCGGGAAGGGCGTAGAGGATGGCGTCTCCCGCTTCGAGCGAGAGGGTGAGGAGCTTATCCGACGGCACCTCCACGGGCACGAGATCTCCCGTTGCGGGGTCTACGCGCTGCAATGTCGGAAGGTAGCCGTTGATGAAGAAACTCGTCTCCATGGGCTTGGTGAAATCGTTGTTCACGACCATCACATAGCCGCGGCCCGTCGTCTTGTCCTTCATGTAGGTGATGGTGTAGAGCACATCGTCCATGGGCTGGAAGAGGAAATCCGCGGGGATCGCCGTCTGCCCGCCCCACTGTTCGCCGTTGAGGTGGACGTCTATACTGTCGAGGCGGATGAGCGTCTTGCCGAGGTTGTGGATCTCCTTATTGAGCGCGCTGACCGCATCATACGTCTTGGGGTTGGGAACGCCCTCATCGGAGACGATGGCGTCGTTGAACGTCTCGCCGCGGTTGGTGGGCAAGAACCAAGTGAAGTAGGAGAGCTGTTTGTATCCGTAGGCGAGCGACGTCATCGCCTGATAGCGGATCTCCGCGGGCGAAGGCGAGCGCTTGGAAGGCCCTCCGTTGGATTGCAGGTACGTCGCCGTCTTAACGCCGTATTCGAGCCCGATCCTGCGCATGACATCGAGATGGGAGAAGAATTCGTCGCGCATCATGCCCGTGCCGAAGCCCGTGTAGGGATAGAGGTCGTACATGATGAAATCCTGCTCGACGCCCGCAGCGTTCGTCGCATCCAGCCAAGAGCCGACGTGGTCTCTGTAAGGCTGCTCCGCCGTCTGCCAATTCCCGCCCGTGTATGCCCACATGGGAAGGAAGTTGAGGTGGGTATAGGCGCTCGGGTCCGCCTTCTTCATCGCCGCATATGCGCGTGCGAAGGTGGCAAGGTTTTCCGAGGGGCCCGGCTCATCCCAAAGGTAATACCCGCCCACGCCGGGCACGTTGCGGTATTCCTCGATGAGCGAAGTGATCTGCTCGTCCGTCATCGTGAGAAGATTGCGCCCGAAGCGGGTATCCGCGACCGTGAGGTGCATGCCGTACTTCGCGGCGTACTCCGCAGCCTTCATGTTGTCCTCTTTGGTGTGGATGAGCATGCCGGTGTTGTCGTTGTCGGTCACGTTGGCGAGCCAGTCGATATCGGCGTCCGCAAGGAGCTTGAATTGCTCGTCCCAGCGCTCGTCGCCCTCTCCCCCGTTGAGGTAGGTCGTCGTGGGGAGCCAAAAGACGGAGATGGTGATGTTCTCGTCGAAATCGTATTTCTTATCGACGACGGAAATGTTTGCGGTCTGCTCTTCGATGCCCTCTCCGCTCACGCGGACGACGGTTTTACCGACGGCATTCGCCGTAACTTTGCCGTCCGCATCCACGGAAGCAACGGAGGCGTCGTCGCTCGTCCAGGTGAACGCGGGCGCGTCCATGCCCGAAACGTTGACTTTGAGCGTATCCGAGCTGCCCACGGCGAGCTCGAGCGCGGGGCGGTCGAGCGACGCCACGGCGTGCAGAAGTTTGCCGAACACAGCCATTTCGGAGACTTGGACGAGCTTGCCGACGCTGTTGTGTTCGCCGCCCGAAGTGTCGTCCACGCCCGTGCGCTTGGTCACATACAGGCGGACGAAATTCGCATTCGTCGCCTCCGTGACGTCGATGACGAGCGGCTCGGTGGGTCTGGGAAGGTCGGTGAATTCCTTCACCGTTTTCCAAGAGCCCTCCGCTCCCGTCGCGGAGACTTCCAAGCGGAAGCCCACGGGGAAGCTCTCCCCATATTGCCCCGGGAGGTCCCTGCGGGGGAAGAGCACGATGCAGGAAATGGAATACTCCCCGCCCAAATCGACCGTCGCCCATGCGGGCGTGGTGGAAACGTCGGTCTCGTGGATGGCCGTCGACCAGCCGTTCGGCGGCTGTTGGTTCAGCGTGCCGATGCTTCCGTCCGTCAAAAAGGCGGGAGACCAGCCTTCGTTGGGCATGTTGTAGGCGGAGGAGACCGTCACGCTCTTCCCGAGGGAGACATTCTCGCTCCCGTCGGGGCAATACGCTGCGACCGCGCTGTCCTCCGCGGCGGACGCCGTCGTGTCGAGGGTCAGAAGTCCCCCGCCGAGGGCGAGGCACGCCGCCATGAGGAGGGCGGGCAGGAGAAATTTCTTCTTTTTCATCTTTCTCTCCTTTTTGTGGGATTTAGGAGTTGCGGCGCCTTCGCACAAAGCAAATGGGCAATGCGGCGGCGGTGAGAATGCCGAGGCTTCCGCCGAGGGTGGGAAGAACGGCTCCGCAGCCGCCCTCCTCCTCTTCGGGAGAAGCGGGCTCCACGGTTTTTTCCTCCGCGTTGACGGCAAAGAGGACGCCGTCCCCCGCCGCAAGCGTGAGGGAGAGCGTGCCGTTTTCGATGGGCAGCGCGGCCTCGAGCTCGCCCGTCTGCGGGCTCACGCGGCGAAGCGTTTTCACTTCCTCTCCGACCTGCAAAGAAAAGCTCGCAGAGGCGGAGTAGTCGTTGTTTACGATCATCACATAGGAGTCCCTCTCCCCCGCAAGGAGGGAAACGGTGTACTCCTTCTCGTCCAAGGGTTGCAGGAGGAAGTCCATGGGAATGGGCTCCTGCCAGCCCCACTGCGTGCCGTTTTGGTAGACCTCGACGGCTTCGAGCCCGATGAGCGTTTTCCCGAGCGCGTGGATCTCCGCGTTGAGGGCGCTCAAAGGGGCGTAGTATTTCTCGTTGGGAACGCCGTTTTCGTCCACAATGGCGCTCGAAAACGTCTCCCCGTTGCGGTTGGTGGGCAAAAACCAAGTGAAATAGGAGAGCTGCTTGTAGCCGTAGGCAAGGGAGGTCATCGCCTCGTAGCGGATCTCCGCGGGCGTCGCACTGCGGAAGGCAAGCGCGCCGTTTGCCTGCAGAACGGAGCTCGTCGATTGCAGGTAGTTTGCCGTTTTCACCCCATATTGGAGCCCGACCTCGCGCACGGCGTTGAGGTTGGCGAAGTAGATGTCCCTCGCCATGCCGCCCTGCGCGTCGGTGTAGGGGTAGAAGTCGAACATGAGATAGTCCTGCGGGAAGCCGCTCTCTTCGCACGCTTCGAGCCATGCGGCGAGCACGCCGCGGTACTTCTCGTCCGCCGCCTCGTTGAGCGTCCCGATGGGGACGCCGTAGGCGTGAAGGGGTTGAAAATTGAGGTGGGCATAGCCCGAAGGGTCTGCCGCCTTGATCTCTTCGTAGACGGGCGCATAGGGCATGGGGTCGAAGGGCTCGTCGAGGATGTAATATCCGCCGACGCCCGGCACGTTGCGGTATTCGGAGATGATGTTTCCGACGGTCTCGCTCGTGAGGAACGCCGTGCCGAACCGCTCATCCGCCACCGAGACGCGCATGCCGTACTTGTGGGCATACAGCGCCATTTTGAGGTTGGTCTCCTTGGTGTTCTCCTGACGGGGGGTATCGCCGATGTTCTGCTGGCGGTCTCTTCCCGTCACGTTGCAGAGGTAGTCTATCTGCGCCTCGGAGAGAAGGCGGAATTGCTCGTCCCAACGCTCATCCCCCTCTCCCCCGTTCATGTACTCCGCCGTGGGCGGCCAGAACACGGAGATGAGGATGTTGTCGTCGAAGCCGCGCTCCTTTTCGATGACGTACACGGGGATGTCGCAGGAGCCTTTCCCATCGGAGACCGTGACCGTCGTCTCCCCTGCGCCGACGCCCAAAACGACGCCGCTCTTCGAAACGGTGGCGACGGAAGGGTCGGCAACGCTCCACGAGACGTTCTCCCCCGCCGAGAGCAGCTCGGATTCGCCGATGGCGAGCTCGAGCGCGGGCTTATCGGGTACGGGACCGCCCGCCGCCGAAGCCCTTACGGGGGAAAATGCGCCCGCGGCAAACGCGGAGACACAGAGCAAAATGAGCGGACTTCTCCAATTCAGTCTCATAAAAGCACCTCGTCCGAAATGCGTAGGATCCACCCGCAGGCGGATCCTACGGTCATTCAGAGAATACGATCAATCGCGCTTTTTGCGGAGGAAGAGCACTGCCGCCGTACCTGCAACGAGGATGGCGAGCGCGATGCCCGCGCCGAAGCCCGCGAATACCACGGAGCCGCAGCCGCCTTCTTCTTCCTCACCGCCGTTATTCGTAGCGGGAGCGGAATCCACGTCGCTGAGGCTGACCTCTGCGACAGAGCCTTCTGCCGTGCCTTCGGTCGTCACTTCGAGGATGCAAGCCTTGAGGTTGAAGCCCTCGATGATGTTCTCTTTGAAGGTGAAGGGACGGCCCGCAACGGTGATCTGGAGCTTGCTGCCGTTCATGGCGAAGGCGAGCTCGTGCGCGCCCGACGCGCTGGGGTTGGTGTCGCCGTTGGTGGGCGTCACGGCGCGGTCGGAGTCGCTATGCACAACGCCCTCCGCGTCGATCACACCGTAGTCCACATAGAGTGCGTTGTTCGCAGAGGAGATCTTGTCGTCCGCGAAGTTCGCAAACACGGTGACATACAGCTTGCTGCCGCTGAAGGGATCGACAAAGCGGACGGAGAAGCGCGTGCCGTCTGCATTGGCTTTGCGTTCGTAGTACTTGCCGATGGATTTGAAGTCGAAGCCGACCTTCACGCCCGAGCTCAAGTCATACGTCTTTGCCCGCATGAAGTTGGTGTTCCCCGTGAGGGTGAACGTCCCGCCGTTTCTCGCGGCGCCGTCTGCAAGGGCGAAGCTATCTGCCCACGCGTTCACATACACGAAGCAGGGATAGAGCTTCCCGCCCGAGGTGACGATGAATTCCTGCGCGCCGACTTCGTCTTTGAGAGCTTCCTTCTTGATGGTGAGCTTGCCGTCTGCCACGCTGTAGAGGTCGGTGGCGATGTCCGTGCCGTTCTGCTTGATGTTGTCCACGGAGGAGATGCCGAGCTCGAACGTCGTGTCAGCGAGGGCGCCCTTGATCGCATAGCCAACGTTCACAACGCCCATGTCGCTGTTCGAATACGCCATCTTAAAGCCGGTACCCGTCTCTTTCTCGGTGTCCCAAATGAAGATCTGGCCGTCCTTCGCGAAGGTCTTGCCCGCGAAGTAGCTCGCCTTGACCGTGAGTTTGCCGCTTGCATACGACCAATCGGAGGAAGGAAGCTCCTTGCCCGTCTCATCGGTGATCTTGAGGTTGCCGCTGGTGTTGGTGATGTCGACGGTGAAGTCCGTCGCCTTGCCGAGGTCCATCTTATACGCGCTGTCCGCCTGCGGAGCGGTGATGGCAACGGGGTTCACATGCGTGTTGCAGGTGAATTTCACATCTGTCTTATTGTTGAAGAAGAAGCCGACCCATGCTCTGCCGTCCTTATAGTCCTGCTGCGTCTTGGTGAGCACCGCGCCGCCGACGACTTCGTTATTGACCTTTACATAGCCTTCTTTGGGATCGGTCTCGCCGAGTTTGATCTCGACGAAGTTGTTCTTCATGCTCGTGTTGAGGGCGTGCTCGGTGGTGTTGCCGTTCTCGAACGTGCCGTTCATGCCCTGCATGTTGTTTCTGCCCAAACCGAACATGATGAAGGAGGTGACATTGCCCTCTTGGGGAGCCGTGGTCTCGGCGAAATACTCCGAAATGGTGGGCGTGCTCATGAGGGAGATGAGCATCCAGTCGATGGCGGGATCGAGCGTCGCATACTCGATGAAGATGGGCTTGGTCACATCGACGGCATTTTCATAGAAGATACGGGTGGAGAGCAGCGCGGGGTCGTGCTTATGCAGCGTTGCGCTCGCATAGAAGTTGTCGATGGAAGGTTTGTCGCCCACATAGTCGATGCCGTCGCGGAAGCGGATGCCGTATTCGGTCGTCTGCCCTTCCACAAAGACGGGAACGCGCAGCACATGCTTGCCCATGCGAAGGACGACCGTCGAGGAAGCGTGTCCGTCGAAGATCTTGCCCGCGCCCGCCGTCGTGATGGCGACGGTGTACGTATTCGCGTCCGTTGCCTTGGTCACGGTGAAGTCGTCGCCCTTTACGAGCTCAGTCTCGGGAGCCGAGGAAGTGGCTTGATGGAACACGGTGAGATCTTCGAGCGGAGCGCAAATGCCTTCGTAATCGAATTTGATCTCAAACGCCTCTTTGGAGGGAAGCGCGAGCTCGGTCTTGTCGAGCACGGGCGGATCTTCGAACAAGATCTTGAGCCCCGCAACGACGGTGCCGTAATTCGTGTCCCCGTTCTCGAACGTGAAGGTGAAGTAGGTGATGGACTCGTAGTCGTTCATCGGGATGGCGTTGAGCTGCTCTTTCGTGAGCTTGACGGTGGCATGATTGTCGTCCGTCTTTTCGAGCGTGGCGCCCCCCGCGATGGCCTTGCCGTTGACCTTCGCGGTCACGGTGCAGCCGTCCGCGAATACGTCCGCCCCCGAAGAGAGCTCGAGGGTGAGGTCCTTATCGAACGTGCCCACCTTTACGGTGTCCTTCATGGTGAAGGAAGGATTGAGCGCCACGACGGAGCCGGGCTCGGTGACCGCGAAGAGCGGGTCTGCGCCGGACTTGTTCCAGTTGATGGCAAGATATGCGCCGTCCGGGAACATGGCGGTGGTGAGCTCTTTACTGCTCCCCGCGGGTCTCGTCCAAGGAAGGGTGATCGGCTTCGACTGATCGTCCTGTTGCGTGAGCTCGACGCCGCCGATCTTCACATAGGAAGCGTCCCCCTTTGCCTGCCCTTCGCCGATATGGATCTCGACGGGAACAAAGCCGTCCATGGGGGTCTCCCCCTCGACGCCTTTGAGGCCGCCGAGCGTTCCGTTCGGGGTAAAGACACGGTTATCCTGCAGGATCATGTGGCTGTTCGTTCCCTCAAAGGCAAGCGTGTGCCAAGGGAACGCCGTCGTGCTGGCGCCGTCCAAGATCCACGAGTAGCCGTTGGCTTCGTTGCCGTTGCGGAGGCTAAAGCCGCTCCATGTGATGGAATTGGTGTAATACATGTAGAACACACCCGTGCTGTTCGGGAGCTGGGTGATGTCTACAGACTTGTTGAGAATGGCAACGCTGTCGGGAGAGGTGACGACCTCTTCGCCGATGGACTCTGCCTTCCCCGAGAAGCCATCCCATTTTTCCTTCGCCGCGGCGCCTGCCTGCACGCCGCCGCCCGTGAGCGCAAAGCCCGCCGCCGCGGTGCCGATACATGCGACGGCAAGCAGCGATGCGCACGCGATCTTGCTTTTTTGAATAAGTTTCATAGGGTTTCCTCCTTATTTTTTCATGATTTGAAGATTGTGTGACGGGGCACGTCAATATCCCATGCGGTAGGCGTAGTTGAGGCGCCCGATGGGAGCGCTGTCGCCGCCGCAATAGAATGCCTCGATGTCGCCGAAGCTGTACACGCCGACGCCGTCGTTGCCGAGCACTTCCCCCTCGGCTTCCGTGCGCTTGACGCCGAAAATGTTGTCGCACGCCTTGATGCCGAGAACGGTCTTGGAATCCACGCCGAGCGCTTCGAGCGGAATGGAGAACACGATGCAATTCCCCTGCACGAAGTATTCCGCCTTCGCGTCGAGCTTCTTCGCGGAGATGTTCCCCTCCTCGTCCTCGGAGAGGGCTTCGATGGAAGTCGTTCCCCCCTCGGGGCTGCGGTTGACGACGAAATCGTACCCCTGCCAGCCCTTCTTCGCCGTCGAGAGATACAAATTCATCCAGCACTCGTCGCCCTGTTCGTAGGGGGTGATGTCCTCCTTCGCCGCCACGAGGACGTAGAGATTTTGGTCGTCGTTGGCGAATTTGAGGTAGTCGATATCGTTGCGGGCGGAGTCGTCCGTGTAGTGGTAGACATGCCCGACGCTATCCTTGTCGCGCTGCATGGCGTCGCCCGAGAAGTCGAGATATTTCCCGGGAACGTTGTCCCAATCGGAAAGGTTGCGGATATCGATCGTCTGCTTCTTCCACATGGCGGCGTCCGACTTCCTCGTCGAGGACTTCGCCTTGAAACGCGCCACGTTGGAAGCGAGCTGCATGTAGAAATTGTCCGAATAGCCGCCCTTATCCCGCATCATCTCGGCGTCGCGCGAGAACGCGATGGAGAAGGTATCCACAAAGACGGAGTGCCCGAGCCCTTGGTCGAGCTTTTGCGCGATCCACTCGTTCCAGCCCGTCACGGTGACGATCCACGGCTCCCTATCCCCCGTCGCATTTATGGCGTTTTGCCATTGCTCGTTGAAGTTGAGCCCGTAGATGGCGTCCTCGAGGTCGGCAGTCTCTCTTGCGAGCGTCTGATCGCCGTGCGCGCCCCTGCCGCGGTATTGGTAGCTGCTGTAGCTCTTCCCGCCCGCAAGGTACGCCTCGGAGGACCAGCTCCCGCCGAGGTGCTGGGCGACGGAGACGTTCATGAATCCGCCGTAGTTTGCCTGCGGCCGCTCGTAGTCCATCCACGGAAAGCCGTTCGCATACTGGTCGGGCGAGACCATGGTCGGCCACACGACTTGGCGGAGCCAAAACGCGTCGTAGGCGGCCTTGTCGGCAAAGTCGTTGCGATCGACGGTATAGGTCACGAGGAGCGGCTTGCCCGAGGGGTTGTGCGTCGTATCCGCGCGGAACCAGCAATCTTTGTACTTGAAGCCGTCCTTCGCATAATAGTTGGCATACACCCATTGCACGACGTTCGCCCGCCGCTGGTTGCTCCCCGTACCGGGATTGCAGACGATGGGCACGATCTTGGGGCAGTCGATCCCCCTCTTTTGCAGCTCGAGAATGCTGTCGAGAAGGGCGTAGGTCGCCTCGGGATAGATGTTGCTCGGCTGCTTGGTGGGATCGGTCGAGTTGGCGTTGGTGAAGTCGAGATACAGGAAGTCGATCCCCGCATACGTCAAGAGCTCGAGATGGCGCATGATGACCCACTTATCCGTCGAGGCGTAGTAGCCATACAGCGGCTCCTCGAAGTAGTGGAAGGCGTTCATCGGAGAAAGTTTCGCGTCGTAATACTCGCTGTCCTTGAGCACCCAAAGCGGGTTGGTTTCAAGTTTGTCCTCGCCGTATGTTTCGAGCAATTTGGAAATGTCGTACAGTCCGTTCCCTTCGTTCTGCCAAAGGAAATAGAAGATGCCGACGTATTTCCCCTCTTTGTTCCCGCTCGTGGGAAGCCTGTCGCGGCGGTAGTAGTCGAGCCCCGTGAGCTGGCTGTAGGTGAACGCCGCGTCTCCCATGGAGAGAAGCTCGCGCGTGTAGGCGGCGTCGTACTCGTCGAGCGGCTCCTCCTGCACGGCGGGGGGCGTCGTCTGAGGGGGCTCTTTATTCTCTTCCTTCCCCGAGGACCCGAGCGGATTGCACCCCGCCAGGGAGGAGAGAAGCATGCAGCTCATCGCAATGGCTGCTCCTTTTTGAAATGGCATAATGCCTCCTTATTTCGCATAATAGCTGTAGTTGATCCTGCCGATGGGAGCGCAGTCTCCGTTGGTGTAGAGATCGGTGATATCGAAGTCCTTCTGCAAATTGTCGGTCACCTTGAATTGCATTCCGAAAGTGTTCCCCTCCACGCCGACGGCGCTCTTGGGGACGATGAGGATCATGTAATTTTCGCCGTAGTACACTTCCGCCTGTGCGCCGGTGAGGACGAAGGCGCCGTTTTCGATCTTGTCGATGGAGGCCTTTCCGTCCGCCTCGCTGCGGTTGATGACGTACTGGAGGTTGTTCCAGCCGCCGCTCTTTCCCTCAATGCCGAGCCACACGTTCATGTAGCGAAGGTCGCCCACCGCGCGCTCGGTGAGCGCACTCGCCGTCGAGACATAGAAGCAGATGCTGTCCGCCGTCGTCGCGGCGCGGACTTCCTCGATGTCGTTCCTGCCCGTGTTGTTCTTGTAGACGTTGGAGCCCGCGCCGATGTGATTGCGCGGCTCGGTCTCCTTCACGAGGTCCGCATAGGGCACCGCTTTGCTCCATGCGGCGGGGTTGGTGAAGTCTCTCTTGGAAGTCTCCGTCTCCACCTTCTCGGAGCCCGCGCCCTTGTACGCGCGGATGTTCTTCACGAGCTGCAGATAGCAATTGTCGAGGTAGCCCCCGTTCATCATCTCGATGTCGCGGGAGAATTCCATGTTGAACGTATCGATGTAGTGCCCGTAGGGGTCGTCGAGGACGGGGTCGGTCGATTGCCGCTGGGCGATCCATTCGTTCCACCCCGTGACGAACACGAGGTTCACGTTTTTATCCGCCACCGTTTGCCACTGCTCTTCGAAGTTGGTGTTCTGCAGGGCGCGGGTGTAGTCGTTCTTCTTTTCCGTCTGCGAATAGCCCCTGCCCCAGTTGGAATTGTAGTAGTAATCGAGCGTCTCTTCGAGCGAGCCGTTCCGCGTGTTTTTCAAGAGATCTTTGGTGGCGGCCGAGAGCGTCCCGCGGATCTGCGGCGAGCAAATGCCCGAGAGGGAGAAGTCCTTCCCGCTCATGTCGCCGACGTGCTGGGAAACGCTCACGCTCATGATGTCGTAATTGTTTTCCTCGTCGTAATAGGTCTCCTGCGGGAAATTCCACGAGATCCACGGGAAGGTATCTTCGCGGAGGGAGGTATTCGGCCACTGCACTTTCTTGAAGTAGAAGCGGTCTTGGATCTCCGCTTCCTCCGCGGGCTTGCTGCCGAGGATCCACGGTTTGTCGCCGTTCCCCGTGAACCAAATGCTGTCGTAAGTATCTCTGCGGTAGAAGTCGTTGTAGATGCCTTTGATGCGCCCCGGGGAATCGGTGTTCGTCATGAACAGCGCCTTGGGGACCTTGTATCCGAGGTTTTGGTACTCGAGAAGCACGTCGAGCACGGCGCGGGCGGCGGAGGAATAGTGGCTGTTGTTCGTCGTATCGAAGCAGATGAAGTCCAGCCCCGCGTTGATGAACAGCTCCACATGCTTGCGCACGACCCACTTATCTTCCACTTGGTAGTAGCCGTACATGGGCTCTCCCCACCAGGTGAATTTGGGCGCGCCGAAGCCGTTTTGGCTGGTGAGCGTCTCCTCTCCCCTGCCTTCCGCCATAAACTTTTCGACGGTGTTGTCGTTCGCCGCCTGGTTGAGCCACAGGAAGTAGAAGATGCCGACGACGTTGTCGTTATAGCTCTCCGTCTCGGTGAAGGAGCGGCCGTAGTCGTCCGTCGCAGCCGTGCGGAGGAAGCCGATCTCCTTCTCCCCCACGGCGGGCGGCGGCCCTGCCTGTTCTCCGTCGCCGCAGCCGACGGCAGCGACGACAAGGAGGGCGCTCAACAGCATACAAATGAGTTTTTTCATAGACACTCCGTGACGCCCCGTCAGACGGTGACGTTGAAGGGGTTCGCCTTGAGCCCGTCTGTGACTTGGGCGACGCTGGCGGGATCGGTGTAGATGAGGTGATACTGGTCGGCATAGCTTGCGAAGCCGCTCTTGATGTGGTTGAGCATGTTCGTGCCGAGCGTGCCCGTCCATTCGCGCGTGCTGCCCTTAAGGTAGCCCGAAAGGAGGGACGCCACTCTGTCGCGCACATAGTCCGAGCTGTTGCCCACCGTGCAGGTGGACATGCCGCTTCCCATCGCGAAGATGTTGTAGGGGGAGAAGCCGATGTCGCCCTTCACCTTCATGGCGACCTGCGTGCGGTCGACCTTGGGGTCGAGGGTGATGCCCTTCACGAGCTGGTGCATCATTTGGGGCGCGTCCTGCGAGACGTAGTGCGCCGTCATCTGTTCTTGTCCCTTGGGGGAAGTGAGCCAGCGGAGGAAGTCCACCGCGATCTCGTCTTTTGCGGCCGAACCCGTGGAGAGCACGCCGTAGTTTTCGAGCGGGCCGCCCGCGGGACGGACGTTATCCGCAACGCCTTCGAGCTCGGAGGGCATGGCGGGCATGAGGAACCAGCCGAGAGAATCGTCGATCCACTTCGCGGAAGGATAGTCGCTGGTGCCCGACTTGTGCGCGTCGCGGTAGGTACGGATGTAGCCGAGCGTCTCGAAATAGAAGAGCTTGAGGTCGCTGTACGAGCCGGTGTTCTTGCTGTAGACGATGGTCGTCTCGTTGAAGCGGCTGAAGCAATCGATGTACGCCGCCGTGGGGTCGGAATACTGCATGAGGTCGTAGAGATTCTCCATCATCTCCTTATAGCGGGGAGATTCGGGACCGAATTCGTCGCTGTGGTTGAAGAATGCGTCTACGATGCGGTTGTGGTTGTAGGAATACTTGCTCTCGTAGTCGATCTGCGCGTCGCTCTTGTCGTACTGCCAATTCGGGTCGAACGAGCCGACGTAGCTGTAGTCGCCCTCCTGCGAGTGCACTTCTTCGGTGAAGTCGCGGAAGTACTGGTCGAGGTACATGTTGATGAGCGTCGTCACGAGGTTGAAGTTGGTCTGCCCGCACGCCTGCTCGTTGCGGGAGATGGCAAGCGGGTTGGCGAACACTTGCCCTTTTTTGGCGCCGCCCTGCTCTCTCGCCTTTTGCAACGCGCCCAGCATCCAATCCCATGTGAAATCGGGGCTGTCCGTGTCGATGGTGCCGTCCTCGCCGACGAGCGGGTCTCCCCCCATCACGTCGAGCATGGCTTGCTTATTGTAGAAAGCGCACGCGTAGTTGGAGGAATAGCTGATGCCGGGCGTCGTGACCGTGCCGCCCGCGCGGATGGGACGGTACGCGTCCACTTCGAGGGAATCCCGCCATGTCTCGTAGTCGGGATTGTAGGGGTTTTCCTCTTCGAGATAGCCCGAAAGGTCCACGAGCTTATCCGTGCCGTGGTAATCGGGAAGGGGCGAAATGGTGGAGATGGTGGGCTCCGTCACGCCTTGGGCGACCAGCCCGTGCAGCGTCTGCTGGAGGCCGTCGGGGTCGTCCGTGTTGTGGAAGGAGATGGAGATGCTCTTTCCCCTCTCGTACTGGTAGTCCTCATACGCCTGCGCGGCGGCTTGCAGCGCCTCCGCTTCGATGATGTTCACCGAGGTGTACATGTCGATGACGGTGGTCTCCCCCGAGGGCGTATTTCCTCCGCCCGACGGCGTGCCGGGCTTATTCCCGCCCGAGGGCTTTTGCTCCTCCTCCCCGCACCCTGCGAGCAGGAAGCAGGCGCTCATAAGGCAGCAAGTTACGGTCGCGATCCATTTTTTCATAAGATCCTCCTTGATTTACGGTTTTATCGTCTCCGCGCGAAGCGCGGCAGATAGTGTTGTTTGCCTTCTCCTCGGAGAAGGCAAAGGGGCATGCCCCTTTGCGATATTCGGTTGTCGGACTTACGTTACATCTTCAGTCCGCTGGCAAAGTCGCCCGAGACGAAGAATTTGATGCTCACCGCCGTCGAGATGATGAGCGGAATTCCCGCGACGAGGTACATGGCGTAGCGGATGCCCTGCGTGTAGACGTTCATCTTGGCGCGCAAGTACGGCATGAGGGTGCCGACTTCGGGGTCCTTGAAGAACACCAACTGCGGCCACAGGTAGTCGTTGAAGATAGCGGCGAAGATGCCAATGCCCTGCACCATCATGATGGGGAAGGAGAGCGGCAGACACACATACATGAACAGGTTGAACTTATTCGCGCCGTCGAGCTGCGCCGCCTCGTAGAGCGATTTGGGGTGCTGCCCCATGAACACGCGGAGCATGAACACCGAGGCGATCTGATTGCCCGCAAGATAGGGCAGGATGACGCCCCAGTAGCTCTGCGTGATGCCGAGCGTGCTCGCCACGATATAGGTGGGCGAAAGCAGGACGACGTTGGGCACGAGCATGGGCAGGATGAACGCCGCAAACAGGAATTTGTTCCCGAGGAAGGTGTACCACTGGAAGAGGAACGCCACATAACAGCTCATGAGCATGACGGTGACGGTAACGCCGATGTCCATCACGAGCGTCCAAATGAGCGGGCTCGAGAGCACCTCGAACGCCTGCGCATAGTTGGCAAATTCCCACTTCGTTTGCGGGAGCGTCCAGATGGGGAAATCGGTGATGTCGGTCTGCGTCTTCAGCGACATAACGATGGTGACGAACACGGGCACCATGCACAGAAGAAGCGTGAGGACGAGCAAGAACACCATCGTGCCCTGCGCGAAGATACCCTCCACGCCGCCCAGCCGAATTTTGAATTTCTTCTTTTTGACCTGCGGGCTTCCCAAATCGGGCGTCTCGGGACGCAGAATTTCGTCGTTCATTTCAAGAGTCTTGACTTCGGATTCCATTTCTCCCCTCCTCACTCGATCTGCTCTCTCTGCGAGCGGAAATTCAGCACCGTGACAACGGCA
This sequence comes from uncultured Clostridia bacterium, assembly GCA_947630365.1. GTDB lineage: Bacteria > Bacillota > Clostridia > Christensenellales > Borkfalkiaceae > Gallimonas. The sequence goes on along the minus strand of CANRHI010000029.1, from coordinate 2,828 downwards.
AGGAAGATAAAGAGGAACACGCCGTACACGCTCGCGATGCTGTAGTGGCTCGACATGATCTCACGGTACATCATGAGGGCGGGCGTGCGGAGGGTATCTCCCGAGCCGTCCTGATAGAGAATGTACAGCGTGCCGTAGTTTTGCACCGAGGCGATAAACGTCGTGATGAGCACATACTTGAATTGGGACAGGATGAGCGGGATGTCGATGGTGAACACGCGGCGGAACCACGAGCAACCGTCGAGCTTGGCGGCTTCGAAAATGGAAGTGTTGATTCCGCCGAGCGCGCCGAAGAAGATGAGGTAGGACCCCACCCACGGGAAGCCGAAGCAGACCACCGTGAGCACCCGCACGATGAACGACGGGTTGTAGATCCAATTCATTTGGGTAAACGTCGGCGAGAAGAGATGGATGAAGGCGTTCATGAGGCTGTTCGTCGTCGCCCCGAAGATGCCTTCCTGCCAAACGAGCGTCGCCGCGACGCCGGGAAGGATGCCCGGGATAAAGAGCAAGATCCGTATCCACAGCGAAAAGCGCTTGAGCCGCACGGTGATGAGCAGCTCCGCGATGATGAACGGCGGGATGAGCGCCTTGAGAATATCCGCAATGAGGAAGAGCGCCATCGTGCCAGAGGCCGACCAGAACGTTTCGCTCCGCGCGACCATGCCGAAGTACTTAAAGCCCTCGAACACCGCCTTCTCTCCGGGGACGTAGTCCATAAAGGAGATGGAGAACCCGAGCACGATGGGGATATAGAAGAATGTAATGAGCAAGGCAAACGGAATGAGGAGGGAAAGGTAGATGCTCTTGTCCCGCCAAATGGCCTTCGCCGTCCGCACGACGCCCGCCGTGAATTTTGCCCTCCGCGCGTGTGTGATGCACACCGCGCAGATGATGGCCGCCGCCGCGGCGACCACAAACAGCGCAAGGAACACCCAGCGCAGCGCCGAGAAGAGCGACTTCATCCTCGCCTGCTCCACGGCGTAGAAAATGACGACGGGGTTGTTGACATCCGTCGTGTCGCGCAGCATGAAGTATTCGTCGTTCCAAAGAATGAAGTTTGCGTTGTTGTCCGCCGCCATTTCGAGCGTGACGGCGCGCTCCTCCGTGTCGATGAGCGCAACGCCGCCGTTCTTGATCTTGGCGAGGAAGTTTTCCCCCGTCGAGAAAATATAGCCCGTATCGAGGCGCACGCCGAGGTCGACCTCCGCGAGCCATTCCCCGCTCTCGGGCTCGTACACGAGCAGCTTCCCGCTCTCGGTAATCATAGAGATGTTTTCGCCCGCGGAGACGGCGCAAATGTCCTCGTCGAGCTCGAAGAGGCTCTCTTCCCCGCAATAGAGCTGGGTACGGAAGGCATAATACAGATCCCCTTCATAATATGCCATGCCGCCGAGAGAGAAGCTCGTGGGCTTGCGCACTTCCACGGGAGTACCGCCTTCGGGAAGGCGGAAAATATAGTTGCGGTTGGAGCCGTCGTTGCACTTGGCGCGAAGGTAGATATCCTCCCCCGCCACGAGCAACTGCGTGTTCGTCACGTTGCCGCTGATCGAGAAATCGATCTTCCAGCTCTTGGCAAGCGAAAGGAGAGCGGGGTTCTCCGCCCCCTGCTCCGCGGCGTTTTCCGCCGCGTCCTCCATGGAAAAGAGAAGCACGCTCCCGTCCGCATAGACGACGGCGACCTTCCCCTCCTTCACGGAGATATCGTACACCGCACTGCTGCGCAGCTTCCCCGTCTCCCAAAGGAGCTCGCCCTCGTCGGTGAAGGCAAACAGCTCCCCTTCCTGCGTCCCCGCCACGCGGGTGCCATCTTCCCCGATCGCCAGCTTGACGACGTTCCTATCCCCCAAGTCGTACCCGAGGTCGGTGTTCGCACCCGCTTCGATGATGGAGATGATGAACATGATCGCAGAAAGAATACACACCAAAACCGAGACGATCGTCCCGCAGAAAAATATCTTTCCCGATTTGCTTAAATTTCTCATGCTCTCCGCCGAAAATGTTGTAAGCTCGCCCAGCGCTTCGAACGCCCGCTCGGCGGCTCCCCGCCGCTCAAGGCGACAAAAAGTTACTTTTGCACAAGAATTATATCATTTTATCCACCGTATTGTCAATATATGTTTGTGTCATTGAAATAAAAACATGGAAATGCATATAATATTCACACAAATGAACAGAAACGAAAACAAATGAGCACACTGTGAATAAATTTCCGCAATTGAATTTAACAATTTTCGGGTAGAAAACTGCCCGCTTTTTCAAAAAGCGGGCAGCAGATCTCGATTTCAAAGGGTTTTTCGCGGATTTTCTTTCGATAATTTCAAAGAATTCGTATATTTGTGTGCGATTTTCAAATTCTTTTGAAAAATCGTCAAGTTTGGTAGCCGTTGGGGTTGTTTTTCTGCCAATTCCATTGGTCGAGGCACATCTTCTCGAGGTCGTACTCCGCCTGCCAGCCGAGCTCGGTTTTCGCCTTCTCGGCGGAGGCGTAGCAGGTGGCGATGTCCCCCGCTCTCCTCGGCTTGATCTCATAGGGAAGCTCCTTCCCGCATGCCTTGGAGAACGCCTTGATCATGTCGAGCACGCTGTACCCGACGCCCGTTCCGAGATTATAGGTGTACACGCCCGCCTGCTTCAATTTCTCGATGGCGGCGACGTGGCCCCTCGCAAGGTCCACGACGTGGATGTAGTCGCGCACGCCCGTGCCGTCGGGGGTGGGGTAGTCGTTGCCGAACACGCCGATGCACTTGAGCTTTCCGCTCGCGACCTGTGCGACGTAGGGCATCAGATTGTTGGGAATGCCCTTGGGGTCCTCGCCGATGAGCCCG
>CANRHI010000028.1 GCA_947630365.1 uncultured Clostridia bacterium | reverse complement strand
GATGGAGTCGAAGAACGCGTTCTCGCGCTCTGCCTTTGCCGCCTCTCTCGCTTCCTTCTCCGCCTCGAGAATGACGCGCTGGGAGGCGATGATCTCCTTTCTGCGCTCCTTGCGGATCTCGATGAGTTTCAAACGGAGCGTCTTGCCCTTGTACTTTTCGAGGTCGCGAACGTACCCGGAGCGGATCTCGCGCGCGGGGATGAACACGGGGTAGGTGCCGAGCTCTGCGGTGAGCCCGCCCTTGTTCGTGCCCGTGCAGACGACGGTGAATTCCTTCCCGTCCTCGATCTCCTTGAGGACCGCTTCCTCCTCGCGGATCTTCTTCACCGCCTTCTCGGAGATCTTTACCTTGGGAACGATCTCCGTGACCATGACGGAGATCTCCTCCCCGACATGCGCGGCATATGCCTCGCGGGAATATTCTTCGCAATCGAGCTCCTCCTTCGGGAGAAGGATCTCGAGCTTACCGGAAGCGGAGACATACACGCCCTCGTCCGTAGCCGAAACGATCTTCGCCGTAACGATCTGCCCCTTCTTATAGCGCTCGTTGCGGGTGAAGTCCTCCACCGCTTGCTCCATCATGGTGGGAGCGGCGGCCTTCACGGGCTCGGCGACTTCCGCAGGCGCCTCGACGGGCGCTTCGGGAGCCGCATCCACAGGCGCCTCGACGGGCGCTTCGGGTGCCGCTTCCTCTGCGGGCGCTTCCGCAGGCGTCTCGGGAGCTGCCGCTTCCACGGGCGCTTCTACGGGTGCTTCGGGCGCGGGCTGCGCCTCGGCGACTTCTTCGGCGACGGGCGCCGTCTCTTGAACTTCCGCGTTGTTTTCTGCCATTGTTGAGAGAACCTCCTGGATCGGCAAGTCGGGAGTGCTCGCCCCCGCCAGTATGCCGACTCTACCAAAAAATTTTATTTTTTCATATTCGAAATCGCCCGCCCGTTGCAACAAAAACACATTGGCGCAATGTGCCGACGCAATTTCGTAAAGCCGCATCGTGTTACTGCTTTTCCTGTCCCCAAGGACAAGCACCGCATCGCACGAGGAGGAGAGCATTTCCGCCTCCCTCTGCCTCCACACAGTAGTATAACAAATCGTTTTGAAAATCTCAAGTGTTTTGGGGCACTCTTTTTTCAATTTTTCGGCAATTTGTGAAAATTTTTTCTCGGAAAAGGTCGTTTGCGCGACCAAAACCGTTTTTTTCCCCGAAACCGGCGGGAGCGGGTCCTCAGAGGAAGCCAAAAGATACGCCTCCCCCTTCGCCTTTCCGAGCAGCCCTTCCGCCTCCGCATGCCCGGGGATCCCCGCGATGACGACGGTCTTTCCCTCCCGTCCCGCCGCGGAGACGAGATCCCCCACCCGCCGCACCATGGGGCAGGTGCAATCGACGACGGAGATGTTCTTTTTTTTGCACGCCTCGTACACCGCATCGGGCGCGCCGTGCGAGCGGATGATGAGCGTGGCGCCCTCGGGGACTTCCTCCACGCTCCCCGCCGTTTTCACCCCGCGCGCCGCGAGCGCCTCCACGACCTCTTCGTTGTGGATGAGCTGCCCGAGCACATAGGTGTTTTCGGGGGAAAGGGAGAACGCCGTCTCCACCGCGCGGCGGACGCCGCCGCAAAAGCCGAGATAGCGGGATTTGACGACGATCATTTCTTTTTCTTCTTTTTCTTCTCTTCGAGCATGCGGCGATGCTCGGCGCGAAGGTCGTACAGCCGTTGCTTGAGCTTCTCCTCCGCCTCCTCGTAGTCTGCGGAGGTGAGCTTCTTATCGTAATACTCGGAGAGCTCTACGGGCTCGCCGAACACGACGTGCGTTCTGTGAAAGACGCGCGGGCGATTGCAGATGACGAAGGGAATGACGGGCGTTTTCGTCTTGATGGCGAGGAGCGCCGTCCCCGCGCGGAAGGGAAGAAAATCGTCGCTGCCCGTTTTGTTGCGCGTACCCTCGGGGAACATGGAAATTTTCTCCCCGTTTTTCAGCACTTTTATGCACTCCATCACGGTGCGGACGTCCGACCCGTCTCTCATGGCGCCGATGACGCCGACGTTCCGCGCCCAGTGCCCCACGACGGGCGCATGCAGGATGGACTCCTTCGCCACATAGTGGATGCCCTCCCACGTCGTATGGGCGGGATAGAAGATATCCCACAGGCAATAGTGGTTTCCGAAATAGATGTACGGGCCGATGCCGACCTTCTTGTAGCCGTACATCTTAAAGGGGTAGACGATGGCGTGCACGGGATAGAAGAGAATGCGCAGAACGTCCATGAGGCGGATCTTGTGCCTGCCCTTTTTGTCGGCGGGAAACAGCAGCTTCCGCTTTGCCGATTGCTTCGCCCACTTTTTTTTGCGCTTTTCTTCCTTTTTTCGGAGCTTCTCCTCCTCCTTCAAGCGCTTTTTCTCCCCTTTGGAAAGGGGCGCTTTGGAAGAGGGCGCGGCGTTTTCTTCGCCGTTGGTTTCGACGGGAATGCGGTCGTTTTCCATCAAATTTTCTCCTGCATCTTGCGCTTGACGAGGTCGATGACCTCCTCGATGCCAAGGGAAGAAGTATCCACTTCCACCGCGTCGTCTGCACGCTTCAGGGGCGCAATGGCGCGCGTGCTGTCCTGCACGTCTCTCCTCGTGAGCTCGCGCTTGCATTCCTCGAAATCGACGTTCAGCCCCTTGGCGACGAGCTCGTCGAAGCGGCGCTTTGCCCGCACTTCGGGAGAGGCGGTGAGGAAGAACTTAAAATCCGCCTCGGGAAGCACAAAGGTGCCGATATCCCGCCCGTCGAGAACGCAGGACATCCTCCCCGCGATCTCGCGCTGCTTTTCCACCATCTTCATGCGGACGCTCGCATACTTGGAGACGGAGGAAGCCGCCATGGAGACCTCGGGACTGCGGATGGCGTCGGAGACGTCTTTCCCGTCGAGAATGGTCTTTTGCACCCCGCCTTCGTACTCGATATCGAGGGAAAGCGTGCGCATGAGGTCGCAAATTTGCTCCTCGCTCTCGAGATCCACCCCGCTTTGAAGAGCTTTTAGGGCGCAGGCGCGGTACATCGCCCCCGTGTCGAGGTACAAAATGTTGAGATCCTTCGCGAGCCGCTTTGCAACGGTGGATTTTCCGCTCCCCGCGGGCCCGTCGATGGCAATGTTGTATTTTTCCGCAATGTCCTTGCGGAGCACCCGCGCGCCGCCCAAGTAGACGTGCGAGGGGCGGATATCCTTTTCGACGAAGAGCATCGCGCGGATACAGAGCTTCAGCCCGCCCTCGATGTCCGGCTCCTGCGCCGAAAAGAGCGAACAGCTCGAAAAGCCCGCCTCGCGCGCCGCCTTTGCGGGATAATACGAATGAATGTCGGACGTGCTCGAAAAGACAATGCTCATCACCTCGCCCTTTATGAGCGAGTTGCGGCTCACGATCTGCTCCAAGAGCTCGCCGACTGCCCGTTGGATCTCCTCTTTGGTATCTGCGGCGATCGTCGTCGCCCCGCGGATCACTACCATGACCTTCCTCCTGTTTGCTGTAGTCCCGCCGAAAACATATCTGTTTTGGCGAATTTCATCTGATTATGTCACGCATAGTACTATGCTAAATGCGATTTTATATGTTTTCCCGAGGCGTACCCCGTGGAAAAGGCGATTTGCAGATTGTATCCCCCCGTGAGCGCGTCGACGTCGAGCACCTCTCCCGTGAGGTACAACCCCCGCACCGATTTGCTCTCCATCGTTTTGGGGTCGACCTCCTTCAGGGAGACCCCGCCCGAGGTTATCACCGCCTCCTCGTAGCCGCGCAAATTTTTCACGTTGAAGGGCAACCCTTTGAGAGAACGGACGAGCCGCACCCGCTCCTCCTTCGTCACGTCGCACGCCCGCGTTTGCATGGGAATTCCCGTATTTTGCAATACGAGCGTGGAGACGCCCGCGGGGAGGAGCCCCCGCATCACGTTTTTGAGCTGTTCCCTGCCGCGCTCGGCAAAGTCTCGGAGGAGCCGATCCCCGAGCTTTTTTTCGTCGAGGGCGGGCTTGCAGTCGAGGAAAAGCGAAATACCCTTCTCCCGCCCGATGCGCGCGGAAAGCGATAAAGCGAGCGGACCCGAAATGCCGTAATGGGTGAAGAGCAGCTCGCCCTGCTCCGAAAAGAGGACCTTCTCCCCCTGCTTCGCCGTGAGGACGACGTTTTTGAGGGAGACACCCTGCGCCACGGAGACGTTTTCCTTGAGCTCCAGCCCCGTCAGCGAAGGAGAACAAGGGGTAACGGTGTGCCCCATTTCCCGCGCGAAGCGGTACCCGTCGCCCGTGGAGCCCGTGGAGGGATAGGAGAGCCCGCCTGTGGAAAGCACCACCGCGTCGCAGCAAATCGTTCCCCCTGCCGTGTTTACGCCCGTTACGGCGCCGTTTTCGTGGAGGATGGCGGTGACCGTCGTATTCAGGCAAATTTCCACGCCCGCTTCCCTGCACGCGCGCTCGAGCGTTTTCGTCACGTCGCTGGCGTGGTCGGAGACGGGAAACACCCTTCTCCCGCGCTCGGTTTTGAGCGGCAGCCCTCGTTCCTCCAAAAATTCCATGAGGCGGGCGGGCGGAAAGGCATAGATGGCGCCCGTGAGAAATTTCCCGCCGTGGACGACGTTTTGCAACAGCTCGTCGGGCGAGCAGTTGTTCGTCACGTTGCACCGCCCCTTCCCCGTAATGTAGATCTTTTTTCCGAGCTTTTCGTTCTTTTCGAGGAGGCGCACGCTGTGTCCGCTCTCGGCGGCGGCATACGCAGCCATGAGCCCCGATGCGCCCCCTCCGATCACGACGACCTTCATGGATCTCCTCCTAATGCTACCGGAAAGCGAGGACGCCCGTCCTCGCCGCACTTTTCCTCAATGTTACACGGGATAGACGCCCGTTCGCGCCATATCGCTGTCGATGCCCTCTCTCGCCGCCTTTCTCCATTTGAAGAAGTTCTCGGCGACCTCGGGGAAGGAGGCATAGGAGAGCACGTCCTCCTCCTGCGTGTAGTAGCCCTTGGCGATGACCTCCGCCTTGAGCTTTTCGTACTCGGGCGCAAGGTCATCCGCGGGGCGGTAGGTGATGCGTTTTTCGCCCTTTAACACCTTCTCGGCGACTTCCTCGTTGACGGGCATGGGCAGCTGGCCGTATTTGCCCGCGAAGAGATCCCTCGTCTCCTTGGTGACCATTTTATACCGCTCGCCCATGACGACGTTCATCACCGCCTGCGTGCCGACGATCTGCGAGCTGGGCGTGACGAGGGGCGGATAGCCGCAATCGGCGCGGACATGCGGGACTTCGGCGAGCACCTCGGGGAGTTTTTCCTCCTTGCCCGCTTTCTTGAGCTGGTTCATGAGGTTGGAAAGCATACCGCCGGGAACTTGGTAGATGAGCGTATTCACGTCCACCTGCCGCACCTTCGGGTTGAGCGAGCCCTCCTTCTCGAGCTCCGCCGCGACCTTCTTGAAGTGGTCGGCGATGGGAATGAGCTTTTGGAGCTCGATGCCCGTATCGAATTCCGTCCCCTTGAGGGTCGCCACGAGCGGCTCGGTCGCGGGCTGCGACGTGCCGTTCCCGAGCGGCGAAAGCGCGGTATCCACGATGTCCACCCCCGCGAAGATCGCCATGAGATTGACCATATCCCCCGTTCCCGTCGTGTTGTGGGTGTGCAGGTGCAGTTTGGTCTCGGGGCGAAGTTCCTTCTTGAGCGCCTGCACGAGCTTGTAAGCGTCGAAGGGAAGAAGGAGGTTCGCCATATCCTTGATGCAGATATTGTCCGCACCCATATCCTCGTAGGTCTTGGCGAGCTTCACGAAGTATTCGAGCGTATGCACGGGGCTCGTCGTGTAGGAGATGGCGGCCTCGCAGACGCCGCGGGTCGGGTCCGTCTTTTTGAGCTGCCCGCCGTACTTCTTGATGGCCTTCATCGAAGCCTCGATATTGCGCGGGTCGTTGAGCGCGTCGAACACGCGGATGACGCCGATGCCGTTTTCGAAGCACTTCTCGACGAGTTTATCCACGAGGTCGTCCGCATAGTTGCGGTACCCGAGGAGATTTTGCCCGCGCAGAAGCATCTGAATGGGCGTTTTCACGAGATATTTGCGAAGGGTGCGAAGGCGTTCCCACGGGTCCTCGTGCAAAAAGCGCATGCAGGTATCGAAGGTCGCTCCGCCCCAGCCCTCGAGGGAATAATACCCCACCTCGTCGAGCTGCGGAAGCACGGGGATCATCTGCTCCGTGCGCATTCTCGTCGCGGCGTGCGATTGGTGCGCGTCGCGAAGTATGGTATCCATGATGAGTACTTTTTTCATATCGGTTTCCTGTTCTTGAGATTATCCGAAGCAAGCGAGCAAGATACCCGCCGCGAGCGCCGAGCCGATGACGCCTGCAACGTTGGGCCCCATCGCGTGCATGAGAAGGTGGTTGGAAGGGTCGGTCTCCCTCCCCACGTCCTCCGAGATCCTCGCCGCCATGGGCACGGCGGAGACGCCCGCACTGCCGATGAGCGGATTGATCTGCCCGTGCGTCACCTTGCACATGAGCTTTGCGGTGAGAAGCCCTCCGATCGTCCCGCAGACGAATGCCACCACGCCGATGATGAGGATGTAGATGGTTTGGGGCGAAAGGAACATCTCCCCCTTCGCCTTGCAACCGACGGCGACGCCGAGGAAGATGGTGATGGTGTTGATGAGCCCGTTCTGCGCCTGCGACGAGAGCCGCTCGACCACGCCCGATTCGCGGAAGAGATTTCCGAGCATGAGCATGCCGAGGAGCGGGATGGCGTCGGGAAGGAGCAGCCCCACGACGAGCGTGACGGCTATGGGGAAGATGACCTTCTCCGCCTTGGAAACTTGGCGAAGCGGCTTCATGCGGATGGCGCGCTCCTTCTTGGTCGTGAGTCCCCGCATGAGCGGCTTTTGGATGACGGGGATGAGCGCCATATACGAGTATGCCGCAATGGCGATGATGGGAACGAGGTTCTCCGCGAGGATCTTGGAGACATAGATGGCGGTGGGTCCGTCCGCGCCGCCGATGATGGCGATCGCCGCCGCAGTCGCGCCGTCTCCGAAGAGAAGGAAGCCGCCGAGGAGCGCGACAAAGATGCCGAGCTGGGCGCCCGCGCCGATGAGCATACTCTTGGGATTGGCGATGAGCGGGCCGAAATCCGTCATCGCGCCGATGCCGAGGAAGATGAGCGGCGGGTAGATGACCTTATCCACGCCGTAGTACAAATACCAAAGGAGCCCGCGGTTTACCACATCGTCGTAAGCCTCGCTTAAGAGAACGGCGCTGCTCGAAAAGGTCGTCACGCCGTTTGCGACCGCCCCCTGAATGTAGCCTTGCAGGGAATACATCTCGGCAAACTGCGCGTAGGGCATCTGGGAGAGAACGCCGTCTTGCAACGCCTGAAAACTCGCATAGTAGTTCACTATGCTCGTATAGATGGTCTCTCCGTTGACCACCGTTTCAACGTGTTGCAGATACCCCTCCCGCACGAAAATTTCGGCATCTTCGTAAACATATTTCCCCACATACTCCACGCCGTCCTTCACGCCGAGAGAGAGCGAAAGGTCGGCGGGGTGTTCGCCCCAAAGGATGCGTTCCGCCCCCGGGAGATTGATGAGGAACATGCCGAATGCGATGGGCAGGAGCAGCATGGGCTCATATTTTTTGACGATGGCGAGGAAAAACAGCACAAAGGAGATGGCAAGCATCACATAATTCTGCCATCCACCCTGCGAGATCCCCATGGAATCCCACAGGTTGGAGAATATTCCCCCGATATCGATGAGTAAGTTGGTCTGCATACCCCTCTCCGCTTACCCGATGATGGCAAGCACCGCGTCCGATTCGACGTTCACACCCTTCTGCACGCGGAAGGTCACCGTCCCGTCGCAGGGGGCGGTGATATCGTTGTCCATCTTCATTGCTTCCAAAATGAGAATGGGCTGGTCCTTTTTCACTCCCGCGCCGTTCTCCACGAGGAGATTTTTGATGAGCCCGGGGAAGGGCGAAAGCACCTTGGTGCCGCTTACGGGTCCCGCCGCAGGCGCGGCAACGGGTGCAGGCTCGGAGGCAGAGACAGAGACGGGCACCACATTGCTGCCCTCGCCGACTTCCTCTACGCCGACCTCATAGGTCTTTCCGCCCACCGTTACGATAAAATTACGCATAGATCTATTTTCTCCTTGCTTGTTCCTATAGTTTCTTGATCCGACGGACAACGAAGTCGCACTTGCTCTCCTCCTGTCCGAAATACGCCATGAGCGCCGCCGTGATGGCAGCGACGAGCTCGGGCGTCACCTCTTCCTTCTCCTCGGGAGCAGGAGCCGCCTTTACTTCCGCTTTTTCGGCGGGAGAGGCTGCCTTCCTCTTTTTGAGCCGCTCCATGAGCGCGCCCAGCCCCGTGAACACGAGCACGAGGAGAACGATGCCGAGGACGACAAACACCAGCCCGAACGCCGCGTAGAACGCCCCCTCGCCGAGATTCAATTTGAACGAGCTATCCAAAAGTGACATAGCCTTACCTCAGCCGAGCATTTGGAGCACGGCGATCAAGTGCTGTTTGATGAGGGCGGGTTCCACAACGTCGTCGAGGTACCCCCCTTTCGCGACGGCGATGGGGCTGCCGTGCCGCGCCGTATAGCCCTCCGCCCCGTCCTCGCCGAGGATATCCGCGCCTTCCTCCCCCGTGAGGAGGGCGATCTGCGCGCCCGCGAAGGCGAGAGTATATTGAAAACCTACGGACTTCGCCGCAAACAGGCTGTATCCGAGCCCGATGGCGTTGCCCGTGACGACGGCGACCTTGGCGCATTCCATCTTATCGAGGAATTCCAGATATCTTCCGATCTCCTGAAGAAGGGGACCGTTCACGGCGGAGACCGTCGTCTCCGTGCCGAGACAGTCCACAAAGGTGACGAAGGGCAAACCGTAGAGATAGCAAAGCTCCGCAAACATCTTCACTTTGCGCACCGTCTCCGCATTGATCTTTGCCTCATTCAGCACGACGGCTGCAGTAGAAATTCCCCCGATGCGGCAAAGCACCGTCTTAACCTCGGGGCAATGGTTGGCGCCGATCTCGATGGGCTGTTCGAAGAGCTTGAAGATGGTCTCCGCATCCGCTTTCTTGTTGAGAGCGGGAAGGGTGGCGTTGAGCTCCGCCTCGTGCATGGGCTCGTCGAAGAGCTCGAAGATGGCTTGAATGCCCCTCGCCGCGGCTCGGATATCCTTCACAGAGATGGCGGGAAGGGGCGCACCGGCGTCGTATCCGCCTACCTCGATGGGCTTGAGCGTTTTCCCGTCCTTTGCCGCAAGTACAAAGGGCGAGCCGAGGCAGAGCATCCCGCCGCTCGTATAGAATACGAAGTCGCACAGGGCCGCGAGCGCCGCCGAGGAGCCGTACACTTCCCCTTGCACGATAGCAAATTGCAGCACATTCCCCTTCAGCCTCGTCGCCCTCCTGAGGACGGAAGAGACCCCTTCGAGGACATTGGCGTCCTCGCGCACGCAAACGCCCTGCGAGTGCAGAATGTAGATGATGGGCGTGCCGCTCTTTTCGGCGGCAGCCTGTGCCTTTGCGATCTTGGCGCAGTTTGCGGCGGTGAGCCCGCCGTAAGAAACCGCAAAATTTTGCGCGATGATATAGAAAGGATAACCGCCGATGGTCGCAAACCCCGTGACGACTTCGTCCTCCCCCTCCGAAAAACCGAACGCAGTGAGCTCGACGAAGCTCTTCTCATCGGTGAGCCCCACGATCGCGTCGCGGACGGCGCCGCACTTTGCGGCGATCTCGCTCTTTTTCATGCGCAACTGTTCAATGCTTTTCTCCATTCGAACCTCTCGGCTTTCCCCATATTCGGGAAAAAGCCCCAATCTTTACCGAATAGCATTATATACCAAATCGCTTGGAAAATCAAGCGTGCGGGAGCAAATTTTCCTCTCAATGTTTTATGAAAACGCCATACAGAAAAAATGCCGCGGCAACGCGCGGCTCACTCTTTCTTTGCGCCCTCGGGCGGCTCTTTTTCTGTCTCTGCGGGTGCGTCCTCCCCGCTCTTTTTCACGCCCTTTTGGACGATGGCGCCGTCGGGAGAGACGATCTCCACCGTAAATTCGTCCTTCTTCGCCTTCTCGCGGACGCGCGTCTCGCGGTGCAGTTTTTTCTCGAACCAACCGAGGATTGCGTCCGACTTCTTATAGAGCACCACAAAGAGCGCCGCGACGAGCACGAAGAGCACCACCCAAATGAGGATGCCCCACCAGGTATCGAAGGGAATGAGGGTGATGGAATAGCTCGTCGTGAAGATGGCGATGACGCGGGAAATGAGGATGACGGCGAGGAAATACCAAAAGGACATGGAAGAAAACCCCGCCACGAAGCAGAGCACGTCGTCGGGAAAGACGGGCAGCAAAAACATGGCGGTGAGCAGAAGTTTATCCTTCCCCTTGATCTTTTTCAGCCACTTCTCGAGGGTCTCCTTCCCCACCAGCCAACCGACGACCCTCGTTCCCGCATACCTTCCGATGAGAAAGGCGACCAAGGAGCCGAGCACGATGCCCGCGAGCGAATAGAAGCTCCCCCTCAGCGGCCCGAAGAGCGCCGTTCCCGCGACCACGGTGACGGTGCTCGGAATGGGCAGGATGACGACCTGCAAAAATTGCAGGGAGATGAAGAGCGCCGTCATGTAGCTTCCTGCCCGCTCGAGGTAGTCGGTGAAGGAATTCCCGTCGAGCATCACCTCCAAAAAGCCCGTTTTCAGGAGCACAAAAAAGCCCACGGCGCAAAAATCCGCAAACAGGAACACCGTGAGGCACAATTTCGTGATCACTTCCTTATGCAAAAAGAAGGAGAGGATGTCGGCGGCGGAGACCGCGGCGCATAGAACGCTTCCCAAAACAACGGCGAAATACCACCAGCCGTCCGCCCAAACGCCGTAGAAAGAATTTACGGAGAGCACGAAGAACGTCTCAAAGACCGCGGCGCCGAGCGCGGTCCCCAAAATGTGAAGCACAGCCCAAACAGCCGAACGCTTCGTCTCGTTTTCCCCTTCTCTTCTGCTCGACATGACCCGATCCATCACATTCTATTATATCCGAAGGCGGGCGGAAATATAAGCGTTACTCCCTCGGAACGGCGGCGCGGGCGAGCGCGTCGCATCGGTTGTTCATTTCGTTGTCCGCATGGCCCTTCACCTTGTGGAAAACCACTTCGTGGGTGCGGACAAGCCCCAAAAGCTCCTGCCAAAGATCGACGTTGAGAACGGGCTTTCCGTCCGCTTTGCGCCAGCCGTTTTTCTCCCAACTCGAGATCCACCCCTCCGTGAACGCGCTCACCGTGTAGGCGGAATCGCTGTAAAGGTCCACATGGCAGGGATATTTGAGGCGTTTTAAGCCCTCGATGACGGCGAGAAGTTCCATACGGTTGTTGGTCGTCTCCCTCTCCCCGCCCGAGATCTCGAGCTTACTTTCCCCATAGAGAAGAACAGCGCCCCAGCCGCCCGCCCCGGGATTGCCCGAACAGGCGCCGTCGGTATATAGCGTAACATGCTTTTTGTTCACAATCACCTCTTTTTTCCCACCCTGCCAAAAACGGCAGCAATCTGTTTGTTGCTGCCGTTTTTGGCAGGGGAGACGCGACTCGAACACGCAACAGACGGTTTTGGAGACCGTTGCTCTACCATTGAACTACTCCCCTGTGCGTAATCGTATTATACACCATTTTAAGGGCGCCGTCAAGAAGATTTGAGGAAAAATCCGAAAATCCTTGCAAGGAAAGTACATAGCATTCCAAAGCCTCCCCAAAGGAAATTTCGTACAAAAAGGCGCTATTATGTCACGCATAGTACCATGCAAAATGGCAATTTTCGAAATTTCACGCGAAAATCAGACGTTGACCGTCCCCTTTTCGCCCAAAAGGTCCTTGTGTTTTTCCAAAATGGGGTCGATATATTCCTCGATAAATTCCTGCGTCTGCCCGGGCGCACGGCCGATGAATTTCTTCGCGTCTACGATTTCATCCAATTTCCCGTGCACCGCGGAAAACGCGGAATCGGAGGAGATGCGGGCGAGCAGGTCGTTCTCCCCTCCCTCCTCTTTCACATTCCGCCCCGCCTCCTGCGAGAGCACGCGGATGCGCTCGTGCAGCTCTTGGCGGTCTCCCCCCGCCTTCACGCACTCCATGAGGATGTTCTCCGTCGCCAGGAACGGAAGCTCGGCGGCGAGGTGCTTTGCGATGACCTTCTTGTACACGACGAGATTTTCGGCGACATTCATATAGAGATTGAGCACGGCGTCCACCGTTAAAAATGCCTGCGCGTTCACAATGCGGCGGTTGGCGCTGTCGTCGAGGGTGCGTTCGAACCACTGCGTCGAGGCGGTCATCGCGCTGTTGATGGGAAGGGAGAGCATATAGCGGCACAGGCTCCCCATGCGTTCGGAGCGCATGGGATTGCGCTTGTACGCCATGGCGGAAGAGCCGATCTGGCTCTTTTCGAAAGGCTCCTCCACCTCCTTCATGTTCTGAAGCAGGCGAATGTCGTTGGAGAATTTGTACGCGCTCTGGGCAATGCCCGAGAGGACGGATAAAACCTCGTAGTCGAATTTACGCGGGTACGTTTGCCCCGTCACGGGGTACACTTTGGTATAGCCGAGCTTTTCCACGACCCGCCGCTCGAGCTCCTTCACCTTTTCCGCGTCGCCGTCGAAGAGGTCCAAAAAGCTCGCTTGCGTCCCCGTCGTGCCCTTCACCCCGCGAAGGCGCAGCCGTTCCATGACGGAGACGAGGCTCTCATAGTCGAGCATCAGATCTTGCAGCCATAGAGACGCCCGCTTCCCCACCGTGGTGAGCTGGGCGGGTTGCAGGTGCGTGAAGCCGAGCGTCGGCAGATCTTTGTAGCGAAGGGCGAAGTTTTTGAGCTTGTCCATCACATTGACGAGCTTTTTGAGGACGATTTCCAGCCCGTCGTGAAGGATGATGAGCTCGGAATTACAATCGACGAAGCAGCTCGTCGCGCCGAGGTGGATGATGCCCGCGGCTTTGGGAGCTGCGTCGCCGAACGCCTTCACGTGCGCCATCACGTCGTGCCGCACCTGCCGCTCGTAACCTTCCGCCCTTTCGTAGTCGATATCCTCCGCGTGCGCCTTCAGCTCCTGCACCTGCTCCTTGGTGATGGGCAGCCCGAGCTCCATTTCGCTCTCCGCGAGGGCGATCCACAGTTTTCTCCACAGGCGGAAGCGCTTCTCGTCGCCGAAGTTTTCCTGCATCTCGGGCCCTGCGTAGCGCGTCGTTAAGGGATTTTCGTAGGTCGTTTTGGACATGATCTTCTCCCTATTTACAGCGTTTTGGGGGCGGGGTAGTCCACCCCGAAGGTCTCCGCGGTCACCTTCTTCATTCTCTGCACGGAAAGCGGCCTGTCGCTATAGTCGGTTTTGACGGAGGCGATCTCATCCACCACGTCCATTCCCTCGACGACTTTGCCGAAGGCGGCATACTGCTCGTCGAGATAGAACGCGTCCCCGTGCATCACAAAGAATTGGGAGCCTGCGCTGTTCGGCGACTGCGCCCGCGCCATGGAGAGCACCCCTCTTTCATGTTTGAGGGGATTGGAGAAGCCGTTCGCGCGGAATTCCCCCGCGATGCGGTACCCCGGCCCGCCCGTGCCCGTGCCGTTCGGGTCTCCGCCTTGGATCATGAAGCCCGCGATGACGCGGTGAAAGGTGAGCCCGTCGTAAAACCCTTTCCCCACAAGGGAGAGAAAGTTGTTCACGGTATTGGGCGCAACGGCGGGATACAGCTCCGCCCGAAAACGTTTGCCGTTTTCCATTTCGAAGGTGACGATGGGATCCATTTTGTTCTCCTCTTATTCGAATTTTTCCACCTTGGTGCCCGCCTCTTCGAAGAGCTCCATGGAGAATTCATCGGGGTAGCCTTCCCGATAGACCACCCGCGAAATGCCCGCGTTGATGATCATCTTGGCGCAGATGACGCAGGGCTGGTGCGTGCAGTAGAGCGTCGCTCCCTCGATCTTCACCCCGTATTTTGCGGCTTGGATGATGGCGTTCTGCTCGGCATGCGCGGCGTAGCAAAGCTCTGCGCGCGTCCCGCTCGGAATGCCCTGTTCGATGCGGAGGCACTTCCCCCGTTCCATACAAGATTTGATGCCCGTAGGCGCGCCGTTGTACCCCGTCGCCATCACGCGATTGTCCTGCACGATGATGGCGCCCACTTGCCTGCGGATACAGCTCGCCCACGTTCCCACCTGTTCGGTGAGCTCCATAAAGCGTTTATCCCACTTATCCATGCCCACATTATAGCATACCCTCGGCGCGCTGTCAATCGTTCGCCTTTTTTCCGCAAAAAAAGAATGGAAAATATTGCCTGTTTTGTTTGACGGAAACCAAAAAGCGGTTATAATAGATACGAAAATAAAAACCATTCTGGAGGTTGCTATGAACATCAAACCTTTATTCGACAAAGTGGTCGTCGAGGCGGTCACCGTCGAGGAAAAGACAAAGAGCGGGTTCTATCTTCCCTCTTCCGCACAGGAAAAGCCGCAAACGTGCACGGTCGTTGCCGTCGGCCCCGGTGGCGTCGTAGACGGGAAGGACATCGTCATGCAGGTGAAAGTCGGCGACAAAGTCCTCTGCTCCAAGTACGCAGGGACGGATTTCAAGATCGACGGCAAGGAATTCACCATCATCAAGCAGAGCGACATACTCGCGATCGTCGAGTAAATAATTCGGAAATATAAGGAGAAATTATCATGGCAAAGCAGATCAAATACGGAGATGAAGCGAGAAAGGCGTTGGAGACGGGCGTAAATGTGCTCGCCGACACGGTGAAGATCACCCTCGGCCCCAAGGGCAGGAACGTAGTGCTCGATAAGAAATTCGGCGCTCCCCTCATCACCAACGACGGTGTGACCATCGCAAAAGAGATCGAGCTTCCCGACCCGTTCGAGAATATGGGCGCGCAGCTCGTGAAGGAAGTTTCCACCAAGACGAACGACGTCGCGGGAGACGGCACGACCACCGCCGTGCTCTTGGCGCAGGCCATCATCCGCGAGGGGCTCAAAAACCTCGCCGCGGGCGCCAACCCCATCATTTTGAAGCGCGGTATCGACAAGGCGGTCGAAGTCGCCGTCGCCGAGCTCAAGAAGATCTCCAAGCCCGTCGAGGGCAAGAAGGCCATCTCGCAGGTCGCCTCCATCTCCGCGGGAGATGAGAACGTGGGCGAGCTCATCGCAAAGGCGATGGAGATCGTGGGCAAGGACGGCGTAATTACCGTCGAAGAAGGCAAGTCCATGACGACCGAGCTCACCACCGTCGAGGGCATGCAATTCGACCGCGGCTACGCTTCCGCCTACATGGTGACCAACACCGAGAAGATGGAAGCCGTGCTCGACAATCCCTACATTCTCATCACGGATAAGAAGATCTCTAATTTGCAGGAGATCCTCCCCATCGTCGAGCCCCTCGCCCAGCAAGGGCAAAGGCTGCTCATCATCGCCGAGGACGTGGAAGGCGACGCGCTTGCCGCACTCATCGTGAATAAGCTCAAGGGCGTGTTCAACTGCGTGGCGGTCAAGGCCCCCGGCTTCGGCGACAGGAGAAAGGCGATGCTCGAGGATATCGCGGCACTCACGGGCGGCACGGTCATCTCCTCCGACCTCGGCTACGAATTCAAGGACGTCAATCTTTCCATGCTCGGCAGAGCCGATCAGGTGAAGGTCGATAAAGACAACACGACCATTATCGACGGCGCGGGCGACAAGGAAGCCATCAAGGCGCGCATCTCCTCCATCAAGGCGCAGATCGAGGCGACCACTTCCGATTACGACAAGGAAAAGCTCCAAGAGCGCCTCGCAAAACTTGCGGGCGGCGTGGCGGTCATCAACGTCGGCGCGGCGACCGAGGTCGAGATGAAGGAGAAAAAGCTCCGCATCGACGACGCGCTCGCGGCAACGAGAGCGGCTGTGGAAGAGGGCTTTGTGCCCGGCGGCGGCTCCGCGCTCCTCTCCTGCATTCCCGAGCTCAAAAAGCTCGTCGCCAAACTTTCGGGCGATGAGAGAACGGGCGCTTCCATCATTCTCCGCGCCTGCGAGGAGCCCGTGCGCCAGATCGCCAAGAACGCGGGCGTGGACGGCTCGGTGGTCGTCGACAAGATCCTTGCGAAAAAGACGGTGAATTTCGGCTTCGACGCCCTCAAGAACGTCTACACGGATATGGTGGAAAGCGGCATCATCGACCCGACCAAGGTCACCCGCTCCGTGCTCCAGAACGCTGCGTCCGTCGCCTCCACCCTTCTCACCACGGAATCCATTGTGACGGATATCCCCACTCCTCCCGCTGCTCCCGCCCCCGCCGGCGGCGGCATGGACGGAATGTACTAATGCGTTGAACGTAAAAAAATCGGGACCTCGCGTCCCGATTTTTTCTGTACAATGCCACTTTACGCCCTGTTCGGAATAAAGGTATGGACAGTGCAGAATGAGGGCAAGGGCGTTGTCAATTCGATGCGAAGGCGTAGCCGAGAAACCGCATAATGCAGAACGCAAAATTTTCTTGGCATTTGCCCATATGCACGGGCAAATGCTGACCGAACGCGGGCCTCCACCCGCGTGAGACAGCTGACGCGTAGCGGGTGGTGGAGATTGCCATTCGCGCATCTATACTCCCATCCCCACCCGTCTGCCCGAGGGCAGCCACTCTCCCCTTCCCGGAAGGGTAGGGCTTCCCACACCCCTCCCCATGCATCCCCCTCCCCAAAGGGGAAGGGGATAAGACGGCGGTAGAGCAAGAGCCCTCATTCCGAACGGAGCCACGGGCGGAGTGAGCGAATCTTCCCCGCAAGTCGTACCACAAAGTAGAAGATACACTCGCCCCTTGCGGGGCTCGGCATGAGGGGGTCACCCTTGCCCATCCCTCGAAGGCACCCGTAGGGCGTGCCTTGTGCAGTGGGTGGCACGAGCCTCGACGAGTAACGGAAGGGGTGTTACACATTTAGAATGACACCCCCTCAGTCGCGCAAGGGCAGCGCTCCAGCTCCCCCTCAAGGGGCAGCCAAGGGGTTTCTGCTTCCCACCCTCTCCCCTACCCCTCCCACCTCAAGTATAGGGGGAGGGCATAAGGAAGGACAAGCCTCATAGGGCCGGCACAGCATGAAAGCGCCCCGAGGAGCGGGGCGCTTGAGGTTGCATTTGGCTTATTCAAAATTATTTGAAAGTATTCGCGGTTATTTCTTGTTGCGAATGTGGCGGATGAAGAGCGGTACGTCGTCCTCATCCAAAGCGTGCGGTTCGGGCTCGGCGGGCCTTTGCGGCTCCGCCTCTGCGGGCGCGACGAATGCAGCGGGCTCGGAAGGCGTCGGTTGGGAAGGCTCGGAAGGAGCGGGCTCCGTCGGTCTCTGCGGCGCATACGGAGGGAAATTCGTGTATCCCGCCGCGGGCTGCCCTGCGACGGGCACGGGCGGTTGATGCGAAGGCGCATTCCCCTGCGGAGGCTGTTGATAGACGGGTGCGCCGCCCTGACGGGGATATGCCGCAGAGCCGGCGGGCTGTTGCATCGGCTGTGCGGGTTGCACGGGCGCGCGATACTGCGTTTGCGCCGCTGCAGGCACAGGCTTCTCCCCCGCGATCGGGAAGCCCGTCGCGATGACGGTGACCTCCACTTCCTCCTGAATGTTATGGTCGATGCACACGCCGAAGATGATATTTGCGGAGTAATCCACCATGCCGCAGATGAGCTCGTTCGCCGCCCTCGTTTCGAGGAGCGTCAAGTCGTCTCCGCCCGTAATGTTGATGAGAATGCTCGTCGCGCCGACGATGGTCGTCTCGAGAAGGGGCGAATTGACGGCAAGGCGCACCGCCTCGACGATGCGGTTCTCCCCCTTTGCCACGCCGACGCCGATGTAGGCGAGGCCCTTATCCTTCAGGATCGTCCGAACGTCGGCAAAATCGAGATTGATGAGGGCGGGAAGGGTGATGACGTCCGCAATGCCGCGGATGCCCTGCTTGAGCACGTTGTCCGCAATGCGGAACGCCTCCGTCACCGAGGCATTCTTGGAGATGACGTCGAGGATCCTGTCGTTGGGCACGATGATAATGGTGTCCACACATTTGCGGAGGTTGTCGATGCCCTTCAAGGCATTGTCCCTTCTGTGCCTTCCCTCAAAGGAGAAGGGCATGGTAACGACCGCCACGGTCAAGATCTTCTTGTCCTTGGCGATCTTGGCGATGACGGGCGCGGCGCCCGTTCCCGTGCCGCCTCCCATACCCGCGGTGATGAAGAGAAGATCGTTCCCCTCGATGATGGAGGTGAGCTGCTCCTTGCACTCCTCCGCGGCCTCTCTGCCGATCTCGGGCTCCGCCCCCGCGCCCAAGCCCTTTGCGC
Source organism: uncultured Clostridia bacterium (assembly GCA_947630365.1). Lineage (GTDB taxonomy): Bacteria > Bacillota > Clostridia > Christensenellales > Borkfalkiaceae > Gallimonas. The sequence goes on along the minus strand of CANRHI010000028.1, from coordinate 2,006 downwards.
CGAGCTGAATGCGGGTCGGCGCCTTGCTGCACGCGAGGATCTGCGCGTCTGTATTCACCGCAACGAATTTGACGTTTGCGATGCCCGATTCGATCATATTATTGACGGCGTTGTTTCCCGCGCCGCCCACGCCCATGACGAGGATCTTCGCCTTGACGATGGCGTCGCTGTCGGAAATGCCGTTTTCATGCGCGGGAGCGCCCTCGCCGCGCGGATAATCTTCCTGCATCATACTTTACCTCCGGTATCCTTTGAAAAGTCGGTGAAACAAGCCCTCTTTGAGGTTATCGTCATACGCCATGCCGACGAGAGCGATGCGCGAGCTCATGGCAGGCTTGTTGTAGTAGGGTTGGTTGGGTGCGATCATATCGCACACGCGGAACAGCCGTTTGCTGCTGATATGTTCGAGCGCGCCGCGGATCCCGACGAGCCCTTCCCCCGAGATGAAGAGCGGGCGGCTCTCCTGCACGAGGTCGCTGTTTGCCTCGAGAAAGCCCGAGACGGGCATACAAATTTCGTCCAATCCTTCCTTGACGCAATTTACGAGCTTCGCCTCGTCGATGAAATACGTTTTCCCCTCCCAAAGGAATTCGAAGGAGGGCCCCGTCGGCGCGTCTGCACGGGCGTTGAGGTTGACCCGCCCGAGGAGCGGCTCGGCGGCGGAGAATTTCACCTTGAGCGTGTTGAAGATCTGGTAGATGACGGACATTCTCCCCACGGGGAAGGTCGCCTGTTCCATGACGCCCCCGCCGAGGAGCAACATCACCGTCGAGGAGAGCATTCCCACGTCGAGGAAGAGCGCGTACTCGTCCCTCGTTTCGGAGGGGATGAGCGCGTTCGCCATCGCAAGGGGGGTGGGAAGGTAGCGGAAGGAGAGCTTCTTCTCGGGGAACAGCCCCTCTATCGTGCGGATGAAGTACTCCGTGCAATAGAAGTAGGAGAGGCAGCCCCGAAGGGACGAGGCGACCTGACCGATGGGGTCTACGACGCGGCGGTTGTCCGACGTAACGTAGATCATGCTCGTGGCGCGCACGAAGCGATAGCCCTTGGTGGCGCCCTCCGCCGCGATCTCCTCCTTGCCCTTTTCGAAGAGAAGGGAAACATCCTCCTCGGTCACCTTGCGGCGCTTGGTAAAGCCGAGCGTCTGTTCGCGCGTGACCAGCTTTATGAATTCCCCCGGCACGCCGACGTAGAGCGTGCGGATGGGCGCGGGGCAGATATTCGAGACCGCCTCCATGAGCTTCGCGACCGCCGCGGCAAGATTTTTTACGTTGAAAAATTCGCCGCCCGAGTAGCCGTCGTAGGCTTCCGTCTTGCTCGCGATGAATTGAATGGTATGATTCACGCCCCGTTCGCCGATATAGAGGGAGACCTCATAGGAGCGAATATCGAGCACAGCTACGCTTTTGCGTCCCATAACCGTTTCCTTTGCAGCTCTTTTCAGATGGTGCTTATCCATTATATCAAATGCGGACATGGTTGTCAAGAAATTGGCGGAGGTTTTCCCTTTCGCAACGAAAAAACGTCCCCCAAAAGGGACGCTTTCGGGGGGAACCCCCATACCATGCCCGAGATGTGCGCTTACTTCCCGGAAAAGCTATAGTCCACGTTCACCGTCCCGCCCTCGGCGGCCTCCACCACGGTGATGGTGCCGCTCACGCGCTCTTTATCGCTGCGGGCGAGATAGCCGTATTTTTCGTCGAGAAGGGCGGCGCGCGCCTTCTCCTCCGTGAGGGCGAAGGGGTCGAGGATCTCGATGCAGATGCCCTCCCGCATGGAGAGGCGAAGGGTATCGTCCGTCACCCCGCGCACGACCGCCATGGAAAGGACGTTCGCCCGCGGCTCAGTCAAGACCTCGCGGAACACGCCGCACACCGCAATGCAGGCGGCGACCTCCTCCCCTCCCACTTTCTCGCCCGAGGAAAGGTCGACAAGGCTCAACCCCTCGAGGAGGATATTCTCTCCCCCCGCGCGGTTGACGTTTTTGTCCTTTTCGTAGAGGTACA
>CANRHI010000027.1 GCA_947630365.1 uncultured Clostridia bacterium | reverse complement strand
AAGAATCCCGAGGATGAAAATTCGGACTTCGTTCTTCGGGATGTTTCGGTCGCTTCTCTCCCTCAACATGACGCGGTGGCCCCCTGTGACTTTCTTGCTTCCCCTCACATAGGGGAGCCGAGAAAGCCCGCCCCTCATTCCGCCTCGCACCAACGCGTCATTCTGAAGCGTAGCGAAGAATCCCGAGGATGAAAATTCGGACTTCGTTCTTCGGGATGTTTCGGTCGCTTCTCTCCCTCAACATGACGCGGTAACCCCCTGTGACTTTCTTGCTTCCCCTCAAAGGGGCGACGAGAGCATCTTTGGAGGATCCAACATGAAAATCGTCTTTGCGGGCACGCCGGAATTCGCGGTGCCCGCCCTTGAAAGCATCCGAAAAGCCTACGGCGAGCATCTCGTCGCCGTCGTCACCCAGCCAGACAAGCCGCAGGGAAGAAAGGGCACTTTCACGCCGCCGCCCGTCAAAGAGGAGGCGGAACGTCTCGGCATTCCCGTGCTGCAATTTTCCCGCATCCGGGAGAACGTCGCGGAGCTCAAAGCGCTGAATGCCGACCTTCTTGTCACCTGCGCCTACGGGCAGATTTTAACGCAGGAAGTGCTCGATGTGTTTCCCATGGGGGTGTGGAACATCCACGCCTCCCTTCTTCCCGCCTACCGCGGCGCGGCGCCCATCGCGCGGGCGCTCATCGAGGGGGAACGGGAGACGGGCGTTACCATCATGAAAACCGAGCTCGGGCTGGACACGGGCGATATGCTCCTTTCCGTCAAAACGCCCATTTACGACAGCGACACGCGCGATACCCTCGAAGAGCGGCTCTCCCGCATCTCGGCGGAGCTCATCTTGGAGGCGCTCAAAAAGATCGGCAGCGGAGACCTTTCCCTTACAAGGCAGGGGGAGGGCTTCACCTGCAAAAAGGTGGAGCGCACGGCGGTGGACTTTGCAAAGTCCGCCCGCGAGGTGAGCTGCCTTATCCGCGGGCTCTCTCCCGCGCCCTTCGCCTACGCCAAAATGGGGGAGCTTACCCTCAACGTTTGGTTTGCGGAGGAGGTCGCCTGCGACGAAGCCGTCCCCGCGGGCACGGTGGTCGCAGCTTCTCCCAAGGAGGGCTTCATCGTGAAATGCGGGGAGAATGCCGTCTCCATTCTCGAATTGCAGCCCGCAGGTGGAAGGAGAATGAGCTACCGCGACTTCCTCAACGGGAGGAAACTCCAAAAGGGGGCGCGCTTTGACCAACCCGTTTTATGACCCGTTCCGCATTTTGACGCGGGTGTATCAGGGCGGCGCGCACCTCAAGATCGCCCTCGCCGAGGAGCCCATCGAGGAGCTTCACCGCGCCCGCACCGTAAAGACGGTGTACGGCGTCTTGGAGCGCGACGGCTATTTCTCCCTCTGCATCCGCACGTTTGCGGAGAAGCCGCCCAAGGCGCCCGTGCGCATCCTCCTCAAGATCGCGCTCTACTATCTCATCGATCTGCAAAAGCCCCGCTACATGGTCACGGATACCGCCGTAGACCTTCTCAAAAAGCTGGGAAAGGGCGGCATGGCGGGCTTTGTGAACGCCTTCCTCCGCACCTTCGACGAAGGCAAAGTTGCGCTTCCCGCGGGGGATACGGGGCTTTCCACAGAGAGCAACTACCCGCTCTTCGCCGTGAAGGCCCTGCGGGAAAGTTACGGGGCGCGGGTGAGGGACATCGTGATGGCGAGAAGCAGCGGCGTCTCGGTGCGGTTTGTGCGCGGCATGGAAAAATATATGGAGCGCGAGCACATCGACACGCCCTTCGAAAACGTGAAGATCTTCAAAAATTTCGCGCGGGACGAGGGATTCGACGCGGGCGACTACACCTTCCAATCGGTGGGGAGCGTCGCCGTGGCAAGCGCCGTGGAGCCGTGCGAGACCCTGCTCGACGCCTGCGCCGCCCCGGGCGGGAAGTCCGTCCTCCTTGCCGGGAAATGCGGGCAGGTGACCGCGTGCGAGCTGCATGCCCACCGCGTTTCGCTCATCGAGAGCTATGTGCGCCGCATGGGGGCGGGGAACGTTTCCGTCCTCCAAAAGGACAGCGCGGTGTTCGACCCCGCGTGGGAGGAAGCGTTCGACGGCGTGCTTTGCGACGTGCCCTGTTCGGGCCTCGGGACGCTCGCCGAAAACCCCGACCTCGCCCTGCATAAGAAGGAGGAGGATATCCCCGCCCTCAATGCCCTTCAGCTCGCCATCCTCGAAAATTGCGCCCGCTATGTGAAGAAGGGCGGAAATTTGTATTATGCGACGTGCTCGCTCCTTCCCGCCGAGAACGACGGCGTGGTCGGCGCGTTCTTGAAAGAGCACGAAGAATTTGCGGCGGCGCCCGTTTGCTCCCCCTTGGAACACGAGGAAACGGCGTTCGGGGTGCAGTTTTTGCCGGATAGGGCGTTCGGCGCGGGATTTTTCCTTGCGAGGTTGCGGCGGTGAAAGCGGTTTTACAGGACAAAACGTATGCGGAGCTCGTCTCCCTCGTCGAGGAATGTGGGGAGAAACCCTTTCGCGCGCGGCAGCTCTTCGAGGGGCTCATGCAAGGAAAGCGGATAGGGGAGATCCCCATTTCCGCAACGCTCCGCGCCGCCCTTCTCGATGCCTTCGAGGACGAGCCCGTGAAGATACGGGAGACCTTCTTCTCCAAGGACGGGACGAAGAAATTCCTCTTCGAACTTGCGGACGGCAACCTCGTCGAGGGCGTGCTCATGAAGTACAAATACGGCAACACGCAGTGCGTTTCCACGCAGGTGGGCTGCCGCATGGGGTGCAAATTTTGCGCCTCCACCTTGGGAGGAAAGCTCCGCGACCTCACCGCGGGGGAAATTTTGGGGCAGATCCTTGCCGTGAACCGCGCGGAGGGGGGGGATCTGAAGGAGCGCGCCGTCACCAACGTCGTCCTCATGGGCAGCGGAGAGCCTTTCGACAACTACGAAAACGTCGTAAAATTTTTGCGGAATGTCACGGCGGAGGGGGGAATTTGCATTTCCGCGCGCAACATATCCCTTTCCACCTGCGGGCTGGTGCCCGAGATGAGGAGATTTGCGGGGGAGGAGATCCCGCTCAACCTCACCGTGTCGCTCCACGCCGTCACGGACGAAGAGCGCGCCCGCACCATGCCCATCGCCAACCGGTATAAAATTGCGGACATTTTGGACGCCTGCGCTTATTATTTCGAAAAGACGGGCAGGCGGTATATCTTCGAATACTCGCTCATCGAGGGCGAGAATGCGGACGAAGCGCACGCCATCGCCCTTGCGGAGCTTCTGAAGGGCAAGCCCTGCCACGTCAACCTCATCCGCCTCAACGAGGTGAAGGAGAGGGATCTGAAGGGCACGGACGACAAGACGGCTTATCGCTTTTTGGGCGTTTTGGAAAAACGGGGCATCTCGGCGACGCTCCGCCGCAGCATGGGCTCGGATATCGGCGGAGCGTGTGGACAATTGAGAGCAAGCTACATCGCGCAGGCGATTGCGGAAGGAAAGGCGCAGGCAGACCGCGGGGAACTTTTGGACGGTCCCACCGCACTTGCGAACTTGAGGGCGAAGTACGGGAAGTAAGGATAGGACTTTACAACGCGTCGCATTTCCCTGCCCCCACTCGTGGGGGCGGGTGTCCGAAGGACGGGTGGGGGCATTTTAAGCGAATTCAAGGACGGATTTTTGAAAAAAAGGGGGGGGGTACAGTGAACATCAAAATTGCGCCGAGTATTTTGGCGAGCGACTTTTCAAGGGTCGGAGAGGAAGTCAAGCGCCTCGAAACGAGCGGCGCGGACTATGTGCATTGCGACGTGATGGACGGGAATTTCGTGCCGCCCATCACCTTCGGCGCGCAGATGGTGAAGGCCATCCGTCCGCACACCCGCCTTCCTCTCGACTGCCACCTCATGGTGTTGCATCCCGAGACGCACGTCGAGGACTTTGCGGCGGCGGGCGCGGACATCATCACCGTCCATGTGGAAGCGTGCGACATTCCCGCCCTCTTCCGCCAAATTTCCTCGTTTGGGGTGAAAAAGAGCGCCGTCATCAACCCCGAGACGCCCGCGGAAGTCCTCTTCCCCGCCGTGGACGAAGGCGCGGACATGCTCCTTCTCATGAGCGTGCACCCGGGCTGGGGCGGGCAGAAATTCATCGCGGAGACGCTCGCGAAAATCGAAGCGGTGCGAAATTATTGCGTGAAGGCGGGCGTGCCCGAGCTCGACATCGAGGTGGACGGCGGCATCACCGAGGAGAACGTGGGAGACGTCATTTCGGCGGGCGCCAACGTCATCGTGGCGGGCAGCACCGTGTTCAAGGCGAAAAACATGGCAGAGACCATCGCGAGGCTGAGAGGATGAGCGGAAAGGCTGCCCTCATTCTCCTCAACGGCGAGCCCTACCGCGGGGAAATTTCCGCCGAAAAGAGCTACGTCATCTGTTGCGACGGGGCGTATTCTTGGGCGAAGAACAAGGTGAAGATCGACGAGAATTTGGGCGATTTCGACTCCCTCTCGGAGCCGCCCGTTCCCGCCCCGCGGGAGAAATTCCCCTCCGAAAAGAACGAGACGGACGGCGAGCTCGCCGTGGACAGGGCGATCGAGCTCGGCGCGGAAACAGTCGTTTTCTACGGCGGCGGGGGAAGGCGGGAGGACCACTTCCTCGGCAACTTGCATCTTCTCTTCAAGGCGAAGGAAGCGGGCGTGCGCTCCGCCGTTTTCAAGACCAACGGCGCGGAGATGACGCTCTGCGGCAAGGGGCAACAGAGCTTTCCCTGCAAGAGGGGGCAGACCGTCTCCCTGTTGCCGTTTGGCGGCGACGCGCATATACTGAAGTTGGAGGGCGTGAAGTATGCCGCGGAGGATCTGTTTCTCCGCTACGGCTCCACGCGCGGCATTTCCAACCTCACCTTGGGCGAAGCGTTTTCGTTTGCGGTGAAAGAGGGCTATGTGCTCGTTATCGTCAACGAGGAGGTCGTATGATCGTCTGTTTTAAGCCGCCGCTTTGTTTGCGGCTCATCTTGCGCCTGTTCCACAAGAGATGAAATATATCGATCTGCACTGCGACGCCCTCACCTTCGAGGGCGTTTCCGCTGTCTCCGAAGAGGAGCTGAAAGCGGGCGGGTGCCTGTTGCAATGCTTTGCGGCGTTCGTCGACGGGAGAAGGGGGGAAGGGCTTCCCCGCGCCCTCGCGCTTTGCGAAAACTTTTGTGCCCTCTGCGGAAAATGGGGGTACCATGTCTGCGGTAAGGGCTCGGAAATCTCGTCCGAGGGCATCCATGCCATGCTCACGTTGGAGGGCGGCGAGGGCCTCGGCGGGAGCGCGGAGGGGGTCGACCTTCTCTACGAAAAGGGCGTCCGCATGTGCGCGATCACATGGAATTTGCCCAACGCCTTGGGCTTCCCGCATGACTTCTCGTCCCCTTCCCCGCTTTTGGAGAAACAGGGGGCGGGGTCCCAAAATGTATCCCCTTCCCCGCTTGCGGGGAGGGGGACGCAGGGGGAGGGGTTCGGCCTCACCCCCTTCGGCAAGGAGTGCGTCGAGCGCATGTGTGCAAAGAGGATGCTCGTAGACGTCTCCCACGGGAGCGACGCGCTCCTTATGGACTGCGCGAAAATTTGCAGGGCGCACGGCATGCCGCTTGTCGCCAGCCACGCGGGGGCGCGCGAGGTGTTCCCCTTCACGAGGAATTTGCCCGACGAGGGCATCCGCGCCATCGCCGAGAGCGGGGGCGTGGTGGGGGTGTACCTCGTGCCGCACTTCCTTGCGGCCCGCGGCGAAAAGGAGACGCAAAGGGAGGCTCTGCTTGCCCACATCCGCCACATCCGCAAGGTGGGAGGGGAGGAAGCCGTCGCCTTCGGCTCGGACTTCGACGGCGCGCCGCCCAATGCGTTTTTGCCCTCCGCCGCTTTTCTTCCCCGCCTTTGGGAGGAGGTCACGCGGATGTTCGGCTCCTCCTTTTGCGAGAAATTCGCCCTCCGCAACGCCCTCCGCGTGCTCTCGGCACTGTAGGGGGGCTCAGAAGGACGTGGGAACCTCCCCCTGCGTCCCCCTCCTTAACAAGGAGGGGGATTCCCTAATAATTCTTCGCCTTAAAAAGGAGGGGATTCCCTAATAATCCCTCTCCCTAAAAAGGAAGGGGATTTTTCCTCACTTTATCCCCCTCCCCTTTGGGGTGGGGGACGCAGGGGGAGGGGTGCTTTCCAATTGTCATGCCGAGCCGTGTCGAGGCATCTCTGCCTTATTTGAGATTTCTCGACTTCGCTGACGCTCCGCTCGAAATGACACCCACCCTCATACCGAGGCGAAGCCGAGTGTATCTTCTACTTTGTGGTACAACTTGCGGGGAAGATTCACTCACTCCGCCTATGGCTCCGTTCGGAATGAGGGCCCACATGTCTCTTCCCGCGAAGGGTAGGGCTTTCATACAAAATCCCCCTCCTTGGGGAAGGAGGGGGAGGCAGGGGGGAGGCAGGGGGAGGTGCCCAAATACCGCTTTACAATGCCCGTATGCTGTCGACGGGCTTTTTCCTTGCCGCGAAGTAGACGGGCAGGAAGGTGGAGATAAGCGCCACGACGAGGGCGACGCCGAGCATGATCCCGAGCGACGGGAGCCCATACACGAACAGCGCGACCGAGAGCCCCGCGTCCGTCATGATAATGTCGTTGATGACCATGGAGAGTACGACTGCGCCCACGATGGAGAGCACCGTACAGATGCCCACGATGATGCCGCTCTCCGCAAAGAAGATCTTGAACACGTCCGTTCCGCGGGCGCCGACCGCGCGGAGGATGCCGATCTCCTTGCGCTTGTTGGAGATACTCATGGAGATGAAGTTGAAGAGGAGCAGCGAGGAGAAGAGCGCCATCGCCACGCCCACCCACAGGAACACGGTGGAGAGGGTCTCGACGAGGTCGTTCGTCTGCCGCACGCTCTCGTAGATGCTGCTTTGGAATTCGTAGACGATATCCGTATCGGGGTCGACCTTGTTGAGCTTGGCATACAGCGCGTCGTATTCGTCCGAGCCGTGCCCGAAGGGAAGCAGAATGCTTGCGTACTGCGCGTCTGCCTCGGGGACGTAGTTGGTCGTCGACTGGTTTTGGTAGTAGTCGTCCTGCTTGTTATCGTCGTAGAAGGTCTGCGAGCAATACAGCCCCGAGTTGCCGTCTTTGGGGGGCAGATAGTAGCCGACGATATTGTAGTCGCCATAGATGGCTCCGTCGCGTTGGAGGGCGACGGGGATGGACCCTTCCACCATTTCGAGGATGGCGTTTTTGAGGTACGTTTCGGCCTCAGCTTTTTCCTGCGCGGTGGGGGTGCGGGAGCCTTCCTCCGTATAGACGACGTCATTATCCAATATGTCGAAGGCTCTCCAAAAGGCATCTATCTTTGTTTGCAGCTCTTGCCTCTGCGCATCCGTTTGCTGCCAATAGGTGCTCTCCCGCTCGGAAAAATCCTCCCATGTTTCGTCGTCCTCTTGGATAGGCGCGTTTTCCTGTATTTCGGTATCGAGTTTTTCTCTGTCCGCGTTGAATTTCCCATCGAAGTAGCCGCGGATATCGGAGAGCGGGACGACGAGCTCGTTGTTTTCGAGGGTGGAAAATTGCTTGAATTTCACCACGGGGAGCTGAAGGGAGTCGCTCTCGTCGTAGGCCTTGATGGTGGAATAGTACGCCGAACCGCCGTAATTCTCATCTGCGGCGAATTCGAAGTAGTGCTTTGCGTATTCGAAGTATTCGATGGAGGGCCCGCTGTTCCAACCCACGAGCTCGGAGAGGTGCTCTTCGATATATTCCTCGGAGACGAATGCGAGCATGTGGTTGCTCTCCCGCAGGTACATTTCGTACATGTAGATGATGAGGTAGTTGTTTTCCTCCTTTATGGAGTCGTAGTTGGAGGGGATGGAGCCGCTGTCGAACACGCCCGTCACCTTGAGCACGCTCTGCATGAGCCCGATGTTTTGCCCCACGAGAGAGTTGTTCTCGGGAGTGTCGCTCTGGGGGAGTGAAAGTTGCGCGTCCGTCTTTCCCTCTGCGTCTATGGAGTAGAAGGTGCCGTTTTTGGCGCTTTCGAGAAGGAAGCTGCTCACCGCGATTTCGTTCTTGCCCGTGGGGTATTTCCCGTGCAAGGCATCGCGCAAGGGGTGCCCCTCGGGAATATAGGCGAGCTTGGTAATTTGGTTTTTGTAGTAATTCCCCTCGACGGAGAGGTTGGAGAGGTTGCCCGAGTACTCGATGGAATATACTCCCACGGCGTTGTCCCCGAATTTTTCGACCTCGGCGGGGGTGAAGCGCGCGGAATCCGTATAGGTGTAGTCGCCGCTGTAGTCGTTGTGCGAATGGATGGTGTAGCTCTTGGAGAGGGAGATATAGTCGCTCTCGCTCTGCAGGAAGGACTCCTTGAGCACCGCCTCGCCGTCGTAAAACATGAGGGTGGAAAACAGCCCGAACATGACGAAGGCGATGAAGGAGAGGAGGATGGTCATGAACAGCCGCATGGGCTTGAGCTTGAGCCCCGAGGCGCCGATCTTGATCGCCTTGCCGACGGGCAGGCGGGAGCGGATAAATTTGACCTGCTTGCCGTCCCGCTCGGGGAGGTTTTGGGGAGGGGTCTTTGTGAAGCGCTCGGTGGCGCCGCTCTTGTCGATGCGGTTGACGCGGCGGAAATTCTCCACATTCTTCTCGCCCTTGGTGAGGATGACGTCTCCCTCGCTCTCGCGGATGAATTTCTGCACGGCTTCGAGGGTGGCGCCGTCGAGCGGCGCGCCGTGGCGGATGGTGAGGATATCGGGGCCGTGTTCGACGAGGGCGGCGGTCTGTTCGACGGGGGCGTCCTTCACCTTGGTGACGTCCGAAATGATCTTCCCGTCCTTGAGCTCGACGATGCGGTCGCCGTAAATTTCCGCGAATTCCCTGTCGTGCGAGACGACAATGACGAGGCGGGTCTCGGAAAGGTGCTTTAAGGTGTCGAACACTTGCTTGCCCGTGGCGGAGTCGAGCGCGCCCGTGGGCTCGTCCGCCATGATGATCTGAGGGTCCTTGATGAGGGCGCGGGCGATGGCGATGCGCTGCTTTTGCCCGCCCGAGAGGGTGTTGGGCTTGCGCTTTGCGAAATTCTCGAGCTCCACGTCTTGCAAGATGGAATGGATCTTCTCCTTATCCTTCTTCTTGCCCTGCAGCTCGAGGGCGAGGGCAATGTTGTCCTCCACGGTGAATTCGTTCAGGATGTTGTACTCCTGAAAGATAAAGCCCACAAAGGTGTTGCGGTAGCTGTCGAAATCGCTGCCCGAGAAGTCTTTGGAGGACTTTCCCATGACGACGACCTCGCCGCTCGTGGGCTCGTCCAGCCCGCCCGCGAGGTTGAGAAGGGTCGACTTGCCCGAGCCCGACTTGCCGAGAAGGAACACAAGGCCTTTCTCCTTGAATTCGATGGAGACGTCGTCGAGCGCCTTGGTCTCCGCCCCGCCCTTGGTCTTATAGATCTTGGTTAGGTGCTTGATCTGAAGCATGGTATCTCCTTTGAGGTCAGCTTGTGAAATTTCGCCTCCTCATATACCATTATAAGCAGGGGGGGGGTAATGTCAAGTATTTTGGAAAAAATGCCTACAAATTTCTTTTTTTGATAGGTGTTGTCATTTCGGGCGGAGGCGTAGGCGGAGTCGAGAAATCTCATGAATAAGGTGGAGATGCCTCCACTACGGTCGGCATGACATATTGAGAAGCGCGGGGCGGCATGAGAATTGAAAGCCCCTCCCCCTGCGTCCCCCTCCCCATAGGGGCGGGGGATTCCGATGGCGTGACTTGCCCACCCCTTGGAGGGGAGGGGGATTAGATAGAGCTGCCCCCGTTGAAGGGGGCGGCTCCGCCGTAGGCGGTGGTGGGGGTTGCCCCCTGATGGCGCGCCCCCACGCCAAAATCCCCTTCCTTTTTAAGGAGGGGGATACAGGGGGAGGTTACCGCGTGAGGATGAAATGGGGGTGGGTAAGAGCCTCGCGGCGGAAAAGAAAAGGGCGGAAGCAAATGCTTCCGCCCGTTCGGACAAAAGGAAAATTACACTCTTTCGACCTTGTCGCTCTTCAGGCACCTTGCGCAGACGTAGCCGGTTTCGACCTTCCCGTCCTTCACGAACGAGACCTTCTGCACATTCGCAGCAAACGTTCTCTTCGTCTTGCGGTGGGAATGGCTCACGTTGTTGCCCGCCGTCTGCCCCTTTCCGCAAATCTCGCACACTCTCGACATATTGTCACCTCCGATCGGATAGTTTCCGTAAAAACCAACGCAAATACTATACCATAACGGGCGGGGAAAATCAATTAAAATCGAATGCAATTTCAAAAAAAATTTTATTCTATGGAGATTTTTTCCGCAATATTGCTTGCAAAATATGGCGCGATGGGGTAGAATAGGGGTAGAGAAGGCTTTAGGAGAGGCTATGTCGGTCAGTACGAGCAACGCTTACGGAAAAATCTCTATATCCGATCTGGCGATCGCCAAGGTCGCGGCTCGCGCTGCGGTCGAGAGCTACGGCATCGTAGATACCGTCGCCCATCGGTTTACCGACACCATTGCCGAGCTTCTCAAAAAGGACGCGGGAGGAAAGGGCGTAAAAATTACGACCCAAGGCAATCGCATTTTCATCGACGTGTACGTCCTCATCAAGTACGGCGTATCCATCGAGGCGGTGGCGGAGTCCCTCAAGGAATCCATCAAGTACAAGGTGGAGTACTTTACGGGGATGATCGTAGACACCGTGAATGTCAATGTGATCGGTCTGAAACTTTAACGGTTCCTCCGCATCCCGTTTCAGGAGAAAAGAATGCAAAAAACCATAAATTGCGCGACCTTCCGTAAAATGGTCTTGGTCGGTGCGAAAACGCTGGACAACAATCGGGCGAAGGTAGATGCGCTCAACGTGTTCCCCGTGCCCGACGGCGATACCGGTACCAACATGTCGCTCACCATGCAATCCGCGGTGAAGGAGCTTTCGGGCTGTGCGACGAACGGCTTCCCCGAGGTGTGCGACTGCGTCACCAAGGGCGCTCTGCGCGGCGCGCGCGGCAATTCGGGCGTCATCCTCTCGCAGATCTTCCGCGGCATCTGCTCGGTCTTGCGCGACGGAAAGGCGGAGATCGACACCAAGACGTTTGCGAGGGCGATGGAAGCGGGCACCAAGGTCGCCTACAACGCCGTCTCCATCCCCAAGGAGGGCACCATCCTCACCGTCGTGCGCGAGATGAGCGAATATGCCGTCAAGGTCGCGGGGAAATACAAAGATTTCGAGGCGTTCCTCCCCGCCGTCATCGAGGAGGGGGATAAGTCCCTTGCGCGCACGCCCGAGCTTCTTCCCGTCTTAAAGAAGGCAGGCGTCGTCGACTCGGGCGGCGTCGGGCTCATGACCATCATGCGCGGCTTCCTTTCCGCCCTCATGGGGGAGGAGACCGTCTCCGAAGTGCCGACGGAGGGCGCGGGGGCTTCGGGCTCCATGGACGCCGAATTCGGCGACAATTCCGATATCATCAACATGGACCTCGGTGAGATCCAATTTGCCTACTGCACCGAGTTCTTCGTCATCAATCTCAAAAAGAGCACCACCCTTGCCGACATCGACAAGCTGCGCGAGAGCCTCATGGGCATCGGCGACTCGGTCATCTGCATCGGCGACCTCGAGATGGTGAAGGTGCACGTCCACACCAATTGCCCGGGCGTTGCGCTCACCTACGCGCTGGAGCTCGGCGAGCTCGACCGCCCCAAGATCGAGAACATGCTCGAGCAGAACAGGCAGCTGCGCGCCAAGCGCGAGGCGGAAAAGAAGGAGCAGGGCATGCTCGCCATCTGCACGGGGGACGGCATCTCGGACATCTTCAAGGACCTCTTCGTCGACCGCGTCATCGAAGGCGGGCAGACGATGAATCCCTCCGCTTCGGACATCGCGACGGCGGTACAGCGGGTGAACGCCGAGACGGTGTTCATCTTCCCCAACAACAAGAACATCATCCTCGCCGCGGAGCAGGCGCGTGCGCTCGTCGAGAACAGGACCATCCACGTCATTCCGACCAAGAACGTCCCGCAGGGCTTTGCCGCCGCGCTGGCGTTCTCGCCCGACGTCTCCGCCGAGGAGAACAAGACGAACATGATCCACGCCATAGACAACGTCCGCGCAGGCGCCGTCACCCACGCCGTCCGCACGACGAGCGTGAACGGCTTCTCCATCAAGGAAGGGGACATCATCGGGCTCGACGACAAGAAGATTCTCGCCAAGAGCGCGAGCATCGACGAGACGGTGTTAAAGTTGCTCGAGAAGCTCAAGGACGATTCGCATGAGGTCATCACCCTCTACTTCGGCGAGGGCGTGCAGGAGGCCGATGCCGAGGCTTTGGCGGGAAAGGTGCAAGAGGCGTTCCCGGACTGCGACGTGGATTATCACTACGGCGGCCAGCCCGTGTATTATTACTTGGTGTCTTTGGAATAACGAAATGCGGCTGCGCTCTGCGCAGCCGTTCTTACAAGGAGGAAAAAGAGATGAAAAAACTGCAGGTCGTTTGGTCGATTTTGCTCGTGCTCACGGCGGCGCTTCTCGTGGCGTTCTTTTTCGTCGTCACCCATCTCGGAGAGGTGACGCAGACCGATGGGGACCTCAACTTGGGCATCGCGCTCGTGCTTATCACCATGCTCACGGCGATCCCGAGCTTTGCATCCCTTCCCGTCGCGGCGGGGCTGCTCCTCGGGCTGTTGCTCTTTGTTTGCCGGCATAAAAAGGGCGGCGCGCTCCTTTCGTGCATTCTTCTCGGCGTCTTTTTGCCCTTCCTCGGCTTCTGCATCGGGCTCAATCTGAGCGCGATCGCCGCATACTCCGTCGTCTATACCTCGGTCTCGGTCGCACTTGCCGCCGTGTATTTTATCACCTTTGTGCTCACCATCGTGCTTCTCCGTAAGCTCAAGCGGGAGGGGACGGAATGAAGCTCGCCTTGGTGAAGGGCGTCGGCGAAAAGCGGGCGGCGGACTTCAAAAAGCTCGGCATCGAGGATACGCATGAGCTCGTCCGCTACTTCCCGCGCGGCTATCTCGATATGACGAGCCGCGTCTCCGTCACCGAAGTCATGCACAACGACATGGCGCTCATTGCCTGCCGCATCGTGCGGCTGGACCCCGTGCGCTACAACGGGCGGGTGCGCTATGTGAAGGCGTGGTTCGAACAGGACGAAGTGTACTTCTCCGCCGTGTGGTTCAACATGCCCTACGTCGCGCAGCGGCTCAAGGAGGGGGAATACCTCCTCTACGGGCGGGTGCAGAATAAGTACGGGCAGATCGGCATCATCAACCCGTCCTTCGAGCTCCTCCAAAAAAATCACCGTTTGAAGGGGCTGGTGCCCGTGTATCCTCTGAAAGGCTCTCTCACGCAGCGGACGTTCCGGGAGGCCATCGCCGCCGCCCTTCCGCTCGAGCCCATCCGCACGGGCATTCCCGAGGCGCTGTGCGAAAAATACGCCCTTCCCTCACTCGAGAAGGCGTACTACGCCATCCACATGCCCAATTCGCAGCGGGAAATGCTCGCCGCGGCGGAGCGCATCGCCGTCGAGGAGTACTTTTCGCTCATCTCCGCGTTCAAGCTCATCAAGGGGGACAGGACGCAGGCGCGCGCCAACAAGTACTCGGTGACGATGGCGGAGGTGGAAGGCTTTATGGCGCGCTTTCCCTTCGCGTTCACCGAGGGACAGCGGGCGGCGGTGAAGGATATCTTCGAAAACGTCACCTCGCCCCACCGCATGAACAGGCTCCTTCAGGGGGACGTCGGCAGCGGCAAGACGGCGGTGGCGCTCACAGGCATCTTCATGGCGGTACAAAGCGGCTACCAAGCCGTCTATCTTTCCCCGACCGAAGTGCTCGCCGCGCAGAATTTCTCCCTTCTCAAAAAGCTCTTCCCCGAGCGCAACGTGAAATACCTCGCGGGGGGCTCCGCGGCGAAGGAGAAGCGGGAGATAAAGGCAGCCCTCGCGGCGGGGGAGGTGGAGATCCTCTGCGGCACCCACGCCGTGTTGCAGGAGGATGTGCGCTTTGCCCGCCTCGCCTTTTGCGTGTGCGACGAACAACACCGCTTCGGCGTCGCCCAGCGCAACAGCTTGAGCGAGAAGGGGGAGGACCCCGATATCTTGGTCATGTCCGCCACGCCCATCCCGCGCACGCTTTCGCTCATCTTCTACGGCGATTTGGACGTGACGACCATCCGCGATAAGCCCAAGGAGAGGCAGACCGTTTCCACCTCCATAATTCCGCAACGGAAGTATCAGGACATGCTCGAGTACATCGCCGCCGAGACCAAAAAGGGCAGGCAGGCATACTTCGTCTGCGCCAAGATCGACGACGATGAGGGGGAGGTCACTTCGGTCACCGAGCTCTTCGAGGAATTGAAAAACCGCCTTCCCGAGGTCAAATTCGCCCTTCTCCACGGGAGAATGAAGGAAAAAGACAAGGCGGCGGTGATGACCGCCTTCAAAAATAAGGAATACGATTGCCTCGTCTCGACGACCGTCATCGAAGTGGGCGTAGACGTGCCCGACGCGACGATCATGGTCATCTACAACGCCGAGCGGTTCGGGCTCTCCCAGCTCCACCAGCTGCGCGGACGCGTGGGCAGGGGCGCCGTGAAGAGCTATTGCTTCCTCCTCGCGGGGGAGGTGAGCGAGACGGCGACCGAACGGCTGAATATTTTGAGGACGACGGCGGACGGCTTCGAGCTCGCCGAAAAGGACTTGGAATTGCGCGGCAGCGGGGATTTTTTGGGCACCCGCCAGAGCGGCAAGTTTTTGAGCGAGATCAAGAATTTGCGGTACTCCACAAAGGCGATTTTTACCGCCAAGAAGCTCGTCGACGAGGCGTTTGAGCGCCGCCTCGATTTCGACCGCATTCGCTCCGCCGCCCTCCAAAAATACGAGACCCTCAAAGACGTCGTGCTGAATTGAGCCCCTCCCCCTGCGTCCCCCTCCTTAAAAAGGAAGGGGATTTTGTTATGAAAGCTGCCCCCTTTGAAGGGGGCGGCTCCCGCGCAAGCGGGTGGTGGGGGTTGCCCCTGTGTTCCCGCGTCATTCTGCCCGCACTCCACGCGTCATTCTGAGCGGAGCGAAGAATCCCGAGGATGAAAATTCGGACTTCGTACCTCGGGATGTTTCGGTCGCTTTGCTCCCTCAACATGACGCGTTAGCCGAGCGAGGACTCGCGTTCCCTCTTGCCCTCCCCCTTATACTTGAGGGGGGAGGGGGTGGGAAGGGGGTGCCTCGTTGAATATAGCCCGCCGCCCGCGCCCTCATTCCGAACGAAGCGAAGCGGAGTGAGTGAATCTTCTCCGCAAGTTGTACCACAAAGTAGAAGATACACTCGGCTTCGCCTCGGTATGAGGAGGCTTGTCATTTCGAGCGAAGCGTAAGCGAAGTCGAGAAATCTCAAAATAAGGTAGAGATGCCTCGACACGGCTCGGCATGACATATTGAGAAGCGCGGGGCGGCATGACAATTGGAATCCCCCCTTGTGGGGCGAAGAATCCCGAGGATGAAAATTCGGACTTCGTTCTTCGGGATGTTTCGGTCGCTTCGCTCCCTCAACATGACGCGGTATCGCCTTTGCCTCGGTATGAGGAGAGGGGAGAGAGGAGAAATTCCCCCCCCCACGGAAAAACCCTTGCTTTGTGCAAGGGTTTTTCCGTGGGGGAGTATGAATAATGCAAAACGAATTTTTTTACGAAGTCACTTAAAGGGAGACCAAACTAATCGTGGGCCCTAAATTAAAGTGCAGATGATATTGCTTTTCGGCTTTTTCGGCGTTCAATATAAAATTCAAGCTCGTTGAATAGTCGTCACAATTTTCGTCCCGCTTGAAAATACAGCCGCTTCTTTCCAATGCTTTTAACCGTTCCGCAAAATGCTCTTGGGAAATATGCAAAATGAGATAGGAAATGTACATACATTTGTCCAAAGTTTTCAAAATTGCTTCATCAATTTTCCTTTCTTTTTTTGGCTTCACTTTGGTATTTGGCTTTGGAATGTCCGGCAAGACATATTCGTTGCGATCGACCTCCAAGTTTACAATATACCCTTTCGCGATATAGCTTCGCACAGTTTTCGCTGTAACATTCCATTTTTTTGCCGCTTCTTCAATCGTCATGAATTTTTCCTTCTTTTACGAATTTTTGCGAAGAGAATAATAATAGTTCATTCTAATAAATTTTGCTGCTGAGTTTGGATCGCTTAAAGTGCAAACATCAATAGGCTTGCCTGCATTATCAGAATTGTTTGTAATTAAGGCCCAACCGTGCGGGTCAGAAAATGTGACAGTTTTCAAAAAATCACGGAATATGTCATCGGTTATGGCTTCTTTTCCTATGAAATTGACTTTCTCGGGAATGATAATGGAGTCCGCTCCACACCCTGCATATGCCTCGTCTTCGATTCTTATTATACTTTTCGGAATTATGAGAGGGCTTTCCTGATTGATGTAAGAAAATGCTTCTTTCCCAATGGATGTAACATAATCGGGAATTTTGCTATTCTTGCACCCGGTTAGTACCGTATTGTCAGCAATTCTTATAAGACAATTGCCATCGCTACGGTAGTATGGATTTCCTTCTTCAACAGAAATCATCTCAAGTTTATCGCACAAGCTAAATATATTACTTTCTATTGAAGTGACGCTTTTCGGAATTATAACAGATGTAAGATTTTCGCAACCGGAAAAAGCGCCTTCTCCTATGGATGTAACGCTATCCGGAATTGTAACAGAAGCCAGATTTTTGCAATTGGAAAAAGCACGATCTCCTATGGATGTAACGCCGTGTGGTATAGTAATTGACGTTAGATTCTTGCAGGCCTGAAATGAACAAGGACCTATAGATTTAATTCCGTTTGGTAAAACGATGGTCACATTTTTGCAATACTTAAATGCCTCTACTCCAATGGATGTAACATAATCGGGAATCTCGCTGTTTTTGCATCCGCTTATGATGGTGTTGTCTACAACTCTGATGAGGCAATTTCCATCGCTACGGTAGTACGGATTTCCCTCTTCAACGGTAATCGTCTCAAGGTTTACGCAACAGAGAAATATATTATCTCCTATTGAGGTAACGCTTTTTGGAATGATAATCGATTTAAGATTTTCGCAGTCGAAAAAGGCTGAATGGCCTATAGTTATAACGCTATTGGGTATAGTTACAGATGTCAGATTTGTACAATTCGAAAAAACACCCTCTCCTATGGATATAACGCTGTTCGGCAATGAGACAGATGTTAGGTTTTTGCAATCCAAAAAAACACGCTTTCCAATGGAAATTATGCTGTCGGGTAGTGTGATAGAGGTAAGATTTTTGCAAAAAGAGAAAGCGAGGTCTTCTATAGATGTAACACCACGGGGTATAGTAACAGATGTCAGATTTTCGCATTTCTCAAATGCACGTTCCCCAATAGTAACAACGCCTTGCGGAATGGATATTGCGCCACCTGAACCGCTATACTTATTCAATTTGCCGTCAACTATTTCAAAATCGCGATTTATTGGCATGGTTTGTGTTTGACGGTATGCGCCGCCGGTTAACGCAGGCGTTTTACTCTCGGTCTGTGCAGGCGGGGTCCATTCAATATTTCTATACCGACGCTTATAATCCTTTAATTTTGCGACATCATTGTATTGAAGTGCGATGTCGATATTTGCGGTCGTTTCGGGATCCATAATGACCCAAGAATAAATGCCTTCTTGGCCACACGCCTTACAATGATATCTTTTGTTGGTTTCTGTTTTTCCGCCAACTCCGGCTACGGCGCCGGCATTACCGAAAATGAGTGTTCCCAAAAAACCTTTTTTCCAGCTAAACTTTGATTTCTGTTCCACCTCAACATCGATATTCGCACTACCGCACTTATTGCATCTCATAGAAATTCTCCTTTTCTTTAGATAGTAGCATTATATCCTACTTTATCCTACTTGTCAAGAGGAAATAAGATAAATGTTATAATTTTTGCAGAAACTAAAAGCAGGTGGGGTATGAAACCGTTAAAAGAAAAGATAAGCATCACAATTGATTCCGATCTGTTGGAAAAGTTAAAAGCGGAGGCGGAGAAAGACGACCGTTCTCTTTCGCAATTCATCAATTTAATTTTGCGAAAGTACTTGAAATCCTTCGCGGAGGATTGATTTTTACATATGTCTTTCCGTTTTTTCCCACGCAAAAACCCTTGCACAAGGCAAGGGTCATGCGTGGTGGGGAGAGGCGGATTCGAACCACCGAAGTCGGAGACGTCAGATTTACAGTCTGATCCATTTGGCCGCTCTGGAATCTCCCCGTATATATGGAGTATTGCGCAATCGAGTGGAGCCGGTGACGGGAATTGAACCTGCAACCTGCTGATTACAAATCAGCTGCTCTGCCGATTGAGCTACACCGGCGAATTTGTCCCTGTAGGGGACATTATCCTTACCAATTCCAAAAAATATTTCTCGGAAAGATTTTTTGGAAAGAGGAGCGGCGGGCGTAAAAGGCGTGATTTCCGCGCTTCTGCGAAAACCCGCAAAACGCGCCCTGCCGCGATGTGGTGGCTTGGGGTGGAATCGAACCGCCGACATAAGGATTTTCAGTCCTCCGCTCTACCAACTGAGCTACCAAGCCGTAGAGAAGCCTCATTCCTCGGAATGAGGCTTCTTATTTGGCGACCCAAAACGGGCTCGAACCGTCGACCTCCAGCGTGACAGGCTGGCGCTCTAACCAACTGAGCTATTGGGCCAAAGATCTGCATCTACGGGGACGGAGAGGGGGAGGCGCGCTACCGCGTTTGCCCTTTGCTTTGGCGAAGTGGTGGGCCTTCACGGATTCGAACCGCGGACCGATCGGTTATGAGCCGACTGCTCTGACCACTGCGCTAAAGGCCCACGAGAACGCCGTCACACCGCAATGCTTGATTATCATAGTATAAACGGCGGGAAAAGTCAAGTGTTTTCCGCCCGATTTTTGAAATTGGGACAACTTTTTTTTCGCCACAAAGCGATTTTGTTCGTCAAAAGCCCTCACATTCTCGCACGAGGGGTCTGTTATAATTTTTTCGGTTTCCGCGCGGCGGGGATCGGAGGTCAAGCTATGCGCATGCAGGGGGATCGTCGGGGCGACAATCTCTACATTTATCTCTTTGGGGAGCTGGACGAGCACAACGTATCCGAGATGCGGGAGCAGGCGGACCGTCTCATCGACGAAAACGCCTCATCCACGCGCGCGGTGTTCGATTTGGCGGGCGTGAAGTTCATGGACTCGACGGGCATTGGGTTTCTCATCGGGCGGTACAAGCGCCTGAAGCGGTACGGAATGGCGATGTATCTCGAAAACCCCGATGCGGGCGCGGATAAGGTCCTTTCTCTTTCGGGGATCTATACGCTCATGCCCAAAATTTAGGAGGGAATATGAACGAAATGAAGCTGTACATTCCCGCGCGGTCGGAAAACGAGGTATTTGCGCGGAACGTCGTGGCGGCGTTTGCGCTGCCGTTGAACCCCACCCTTTCGGAGCTCTCCGACGTAAAGACCGCCGTTTCGGAGGCGGTCACCAACTGCATCGTGCACGGATACCGCGATCGGGAGGGGGAAATTCAAATTACTTGCCGCACCGAAGGCCGCCGCTTACATATCGAAATATCCGACAGCGGGCGGGGGATCGGCGACGTGGAGCAGGCGTTGCAGCCCTTCTTCACCACGCTCGAGGATGAGGAGCGTTCGGGAATGGGATTTACCATCATGCAGACGTTTATGGACGAATTCTCCGTGCGGTCGAAGCCGAACGAGGGAACGACGGTGACGATGACGAAATGCTTTGCGCCCGAGGCGGACGGGGACGCCGATGCTCGATGAACAGGAGACCCTCCGCCTTTTGCGCCTTGCCAAGGAGGGAGACGGCGGGGCGAAGGAGACGCTGCTCGAGCACAACACCTGCCTTCTCAAGAGCATCGTAAAGCGGTATCTCGGCAAGGGGGTGGAGTACGACGATCTCTTCTCGCTCGCCTGCATGGGGTTTTTGAAGGCCATCGCGGGCTTCGACGAGAGCTTTCGCGTGCGCTTTTCCACCTATGCGGTGCCCATGATCGCGGGGGAGATCAAGCGGTTTTTGAGGGATGACGGGAGCGTGAAGGTCTCGCGGGCGCTCAAAAAGTCGGCGCGGGACATGAACCGCTACATCGAACAGTACGCCCTCGAAAACGGCAGACAGCCGACGGTGAAGGAGCTCGCCGTCGCCTTCTCCATGGAGGAAGGGGAGGTCGTGTTCACGCTCGGCAGCTCCCGCATGCCCGTCTCCATCGACGAGCAGGGGGACTATAAGGATGAAAAGACGGCGTCCCTCTCCGAAAAACTCGCGGCAAAGGAGGACGCGGACGACTTGATCGAGCACATGGTCCTCAAAGAGGCCATCGAAAAACTTCCGCCGCGCGACAGAAAAATTGTGTTTTTGCGATACTTCCGCGACATGACGCAGAGCGAAGTCGCCAAGGCGATCGGCGTCTCGCAGGTGCAGATCTCCCGCATCGAAAGCCGCATCATCCGCACCTTCCGCGAGGATCTGATGTGATTTTTGTTCCCACTTTTCGCGCCCCTTCGGCTACAACCTCCCCCTGTATCCCCCTCCTTAAAAAGGAAGGGGAGGTTGCCCTAAAGCTGCCCCCGTTGAAAGGGGAAAATTTTGCATTCTGCCAAAGGTTGATAATCTTTGGCGCAAAATTTTCTTGGCATTTGCCCATATGCACGGGCAAATGCTGACCGAACGCGGGACTCTACCCGCGTGAGAAGGGCTCCGCCGTAGGCGGTGGTGGGGGTTGCCCCGAGTGAGCGGTGGGTATTTTGCCCCCACCTGTCTCGCTACGCTC
>CANRHI010000026.1 GCA_947630365.1 uncultured Clostridia bacterium | reverse complement strand
GCGGATCGCCGGCGTGCTGCCAATGGTCATCAAGGTGGATACCACGCACGAGAGGCGGGAGACCGTCAAGCCCAAGACCACCGCTGTCGGCGGATTTACGGAGAACACCCTCGGCTTCACCGCCGCCGCCTACAGCGTGAATTGCATCCGCTTGCACACCAAGTAAGGGCGGTCGTTGAAAATCGAGGATTTTTGAAAAACGAAAGATATGGAAACTCGGCGCCCGCGCTCCCGCGCGGGCGCTCTTTTGTACTTATGCCCGCACCTTATGATGGGGGGAGGGGTAGGGGAGGGGTGCGTTCCAATTGTCATGCCGCCCCGCATTCTAATGGGGATTTCTAATAATAATCCCCTTCCCCGCCAAAGCGGGGAGGGGGACACAGGGGGAGGGGCTTCTAATCATGTCATGCCGCCCCGCGCGCATTCTATTCCTATCGAAGCGCGGCACGAGCCCATTGGGCGAAGTAGCCGCGCCGAGGCATCTCTACCTCATTTTGAGATTTCTCGACTCCGCTTACGCTCCGCTCGAAATGACAACGCCGCCTCCTTATCGTCTACCGCGTCATGTTGAGGGAGCACGGCGACCGAAACATCCCGAAGTACGAAGTCCGAATTTTCATCTTCGGGATTCTTCGCTACGCTTCAGAATGACGCGGTAACCTCCCCCTGTGTCCCCCTCCTTAAAAAGGAAGGGGATTTTTCCCACAATTTATCCCCCTCCCCGAAAACGGGGAGGGGGACGCAGGGGGAGGGGCACCACAGTCCCCCCGCAATTATTTCAGCTAAAAATAAACTAATTAAATTTCGGCTAAATACTTGAATGTTGGAAAAAAGCGTGGTATAATGTCCGCAAAGGGGGAAAGATATGAAGAATTTCCGTAAATTATTTGCACTCGGGCTTTGCTCTGTCTTTGCGGTCTCCATGCTGGCGGGCTGCGGGGACGACGCGAAGGGCGACCAAGCGGGGGGAGACGAGCAGGGCTCCGTGCCCTCTGCGCCGAACACGCCCGAAACGCCTTCGGGCCCTTCGCTTCCTACGCCGGATAAGCAAGCGCCCGTGCTTTCGGACGCGGCGGCGACGTACACGGTGAACACCTCGCTTCCCACGAACAATCCGACGGTCATCTCGGATGACCTCTTCGGCGTGTTCCTCGAGGACATCAACTATGCGGGGTACCTGCTCGACGATTCCGTGGTGAACAACGGCAACTTCTCCTCGCTCTCGGGGAGCCTGAGCGGCTGGGCGGCGATCGGCGGCGGAAAGATCGAGCTGAAGCGCGAGGGCGGCGTGCTCTCGGGCACCGAGTACGACAACGCGACGGCCTCCGTGGGCAAGGAATTCGGGCGGGTCACCGTCTCGGAGGCGAACGGCGGCGTTTCCAACAGCGGCTATGCGCAGGTGCCCATCGCCGTCAAGAAGGGGGAGAAATACACCTTCTCCGCCTTCGTCAAGTCCGCGCAGGCGGCGACATTGAAGGTCTCGGTGAAGGACGGCAGTACGGTGTATGCCACGGCGGATATTTCGCTCCATGCGAAGAACGAGTGGGTGAAGTACGTCAAGACGGTGGAGGCGACCGAGACCGCTTCCGAAAATTTGCATCTCGAGCTCGCCTTCGATACGGCGGGCAGCTACGATATCGACGCCGTAGCCTTGGAAGGCGCTTCCACGGCGGGCATCAAGCAATACGTCTTTGACGCCGTCGAGGAGCTCGCGCCCAAGTTCATCCGCTTCCCGGGCGGGTGCATCATCGAGGGCGACGGCGGCAACGGCGCGGACACCACGGAGGTGTACGACTGGAAGAATTCGGTCGGCGCCGTCAACACGGGCTCCGCGACGGGGCAGGACACAGTTCCCAAGCTCACCTACACCCTCGACGACAACGGCGTGGAGAGCACCGCGGAGAGCTACGGCGAGTACGTCACGCGGACGAGCAACCTCGACCTTTGGGGCTACAACATGGACTACGGCGTGGGCTTCTACGAATACTTCCTTCTCTGCGACAGCCTGAACGCCTCCGCGCTCCCCGTGCTCAACTGCGGCTTCAGCTGCCAGGGCGGCGCCGCGAGCAACCCGCAGGCGCTCAACGGTCGCCACGGGCAGAAGGTGGACGATTACATTCAGGACGCCATCGACCTCATCGAATTCGCCAAGGGGGATAAGACGACGAAGTGGGGCGCGATCCGCGCGGCGATGGGGCACGAGGAGCCCTTCAAGATGAGCTATCTCGGCATCGGCAACGAGCAGAGCGGGGCCTACTACGCGAACTATTACGAGGAATTTTTGAAAAACGAAAATTTCAAAGCCGCGCTCGAGAAGTACTCCGTCAAGCCCATCGTCGGCAACGGCATGTTCCGCAACGACTGCGAGGACCCGAGGAGCTCTTCCACACACCTCGGCACGGCGCAAAGCGCCGCCATGGACGCGCTGGAGCAGGGCGTCATCAACAAGATCTCCGACTACGGCGTGCACGACCAGCACTACTATGTGAATTACACCTACCTCTTCGAGAATTACGACTTGTACGACAAGTATAAGAGGGAAAGCCGCAAGCCCAACGACTACTACGAAGTGTTCGTGGGCGAGTATTCGGCGAACGCGGGCGACGGAAGCCAGCCTGCGGGCCACCCCTACAACGGCCCCGCCGTGGATACCCGCGCGGGTTTCCCGCTCTACCCGAACAGCCTCATCACCGCCCTCTCGGAGGCGGCTGCCATGACGGGCTTCGAGCGCAACGGCGATATCGTCAAGCTCGCGGCTTACGCGCCCATGTTCGGCGCCGTAAATAAGTCCGCCAACGCGACGTCGGGCGGGGACGACAATGTAAACCAGTGGAAGGTGGACATGATGTATTACGACAACACGAGCATCACCCGCACCGCCAACTACTATGTGCAGAAGATCTTCATGCACAACCAGGGGAAAACCGTCCTCTCCAAGTCCAAGCTCGCCTTCGAAAAGGGCGTGAGCTCCACCTTCGAGCTCCCGCGCGAGGGGAGCACGGGCGAGATCATCTCCGTCAACAAGCTGTACGAGGTAGCGAGCGTCGCCGAGAACGGGGACGTCATCGTCAAGCTCGTCAACGCGACGGGGGAGGCGGTCAAGCTCAACCTCAACGTCACCGAGGGCACGACGCGCGGCTTTGCCTACGTCACCGAGCTGAGCGGCAGCGACTACAAGGCGATGAACACCTTCGGCAATGAGAAAATTTCGCCCAAGGAGAGCAGCATCGGCTGGAGCGGAAACGACTTCGGCTACGAGCTCAAGCCGTACTCGCTCACCGTCTTGCGCATCCCCATGGCGTAACGCACAAAAATGTTTTGGAAAACAGCGGAGCGTGCTCCGCTGTTTTTCGTTGACGGAAGGGGCGGGAATGTGTATAATAGGACGGGAAAAAGGAGCGACTATGAATTACAGAGAAGAATCCTTAAAACTGCACAAGGTGTGGGGCGGGAAGATCGAGGTCGTCCCCCGCGTGGAGGTGGATACGAGAGAGAAGCTCTCCCTCGCCTATACCCCCGGGGTCGCCGAGCCCTGCCTCGCCATTCACGACGATATCGAAAAGAGCTTCGAGCTCACCCGCCGCTGGAACACCGTGCCCGTCATCACGGACGGCACCGCCGTTTTGGGGCTGGGGGACATCGGTCCCGAGGCGGGCATGCCCGTGATGGAGGGCAAGTGCGCCCTCTTCAAGGCGTTCGGCGGGGTAGACGCCATCCCGCTGTGCATCCGCTCCAAGGATACGGAGGAGATCATCCGCACCGTCGAGCTGCTCGCGGGCTCCTTCGGCGGCATCAATTTGGAGGATATCGCGGCGCCCCGCTGCTTCGAGATCGAGCGAAGGCTCAAAGAGGACCTCGATATCCCCGTCTTTCACGACGACCAGCACGGCACCGCCGTCGTGACGGCGGCGGCGCTCATCAACGCCTTAAAGCTCGTGGGAAAGAAGATCGAAGAGATCCGCGTCGTCATCAACGGGGCGGGGGCGGCGGGCATCGCCATCGCCAAATTCCTCCTCAAGATGAAGGCGGGGGACATCGTGCTTTGCGACCGCGCGGGCATCCTCTGCGAAGGGGACGGCAAGCTCACGGACGCGAAGGCGGAGATCGCCCGTCTCACCAACCGCGGGCACATGACGGGGCTGCTTGCCGACGCGATGAAGGGCGCGGACGTGTTCATCGGCGTTTCGGGCCCGAACTGCGTGACCAAAGAGATGGTCGCCTCCATGGCAAAGCGCGCCATCGTGTTCGCCTGCGCCAATCCGACGCCTGAAATTTCCCGCGAGGACGCCTTGGAAGCGGGCGCCGAAATCGTGGGGACGGGCTCTTCGGAAAAGCCCAACCAGATCAACAACGTGCTCGTGTTCCCGGGGCTGTTCCGCGGGGCGCTCGACGCGCGCGCAACGGATATCAACTTCGAGATGATGCTCGCCGCGAGCGGCGCCATCGCCTCCTGCGTGAAGGACGACCTCTCGCCCGACCGCATTCTTCCCTACGCCTACGAGCTCTCCGCGCACCAAGCGGTGGCGGCTGCGGTGAAGGAGGCGGCAAAGCGCACGGGGGTCTCCAAGCTCTGACCGCTTCTGTCGTTTTTTTGCGCGCCGTAACAAAATAGCGCGCAAGCCGAAAAATCGCTTTCAAACGGTTGACGTTTTTTCGAAAACCGTTTACAATGGGTGTGTACGCAGGACAAGCCGGAGGAGACAATATGATCACACACGGGAACGAGATCAAGCTGTTTGCGGGCAACTCCAATCTTCCCTTGGCGCGCGCCGTCGCCGCCAAGCTCAACACAAGCCTCGGGGAAGCGGAGATCGGGAAATTCTCGGACGGGGAGACGTCCGTCCACCTCGCGGAGACCGTCCGCGGGCGGGACCTCTTCATCATCCAGTCCACATCCGACCCCGTGAACGACAACCTGATGGAGCTGCTCATCATGATCGATGCGGCAAAGCGCGCCTCGGCGGGACGGGTGACGGCAGTCATTCCCTACTTCGGCTATGCGCGGCAAGATCGCAAGGCCCGCTCGCGCGATCCCATCACGGCAAAGCTCGTTGCCGACCTTCTCACCTCCGCAGGGGCGGACCGCGTGCTCACGATGGACCTGCACGCCGCCCAGATCCAAGGGTTTTTCAACATCCCCGTGGATAACCTCCTCGGCGGCCCCATGCTCTACAACTACTATGCGGATAAGCTCGGGGACGATTTCATCGTCGTCTCGCCCGATATCGGCTCGGTGAATCGCTCGCGGAAGGTCGCAGAGCGGCTGGGCTGCCCGCTCGCCATCATCGATAAGCGCCGCCCCAAGGCGAACGTGATGGAGGTCATGAACATCATCGGAAACGTGGAGGGCAAGCGGTGCCTTCTCGTCGACGACATGATCGACACCGCGGGCACCATCGTGCAGGGCGCGCAGGCGCTCGTGGAAGCGGGGGCGAAGGAGATCAAGGCATGCTGCACGCACGCGGTGCTCTCCGGACCCGCCATCGAGCGGCTGAGGGATTCCGCCATCACCGAGCTCGTGATGCTCGACACCATCCAGCTCCCGCCCGAAAAGCTGCTTCCCAAGATGAAGATCCTCTCGACGGCAGATGTGTTCGCCGCGGCGATCGAGAATGTCTACCTCGACAAGCCGATGAGCAAAATTTACGATTGAAGTTGATCTCTCCCTCATTCCAAACGGAGCATTAGCGGAGTGAGCGGATCTTCTCCGCATCACTGCGTCATTCTGAACGAAGTGAAGAATCCCGAGGATGAAAATTCGGACTTCGCTTATCGGGATGTTTCGGTCGCTGCGCTCCCTCAACATGACGCGACAGCCCTTGGCTCCCCCTCAAGGGGACGCCAAGGGAAGGATACGCTCGGCTTCGCCTCGGTATGAGGGACGGCTCCCTTGCCTGTTCAAGGGGCGCCAAGAGGACGGCAGCACGCCAACGAAGTTTGAACCCGCCGCATGGCGGGTACAATTCTACAAAGCCTATGTTTCTCATTGTCGGACTCGGGAATCCCGAGGAAAAATATGCAAAGACCTTCCACAACCTCGGCTTTTTGGCGGCGGGGGACGTCGCCGCGGAGCTCGGCGCCAAATTCAAGAAGAAGGAGTGCGAGGCGAGCGTCGCGGAGGGCTATCTCGGCGGCGAAAAGGTCGTCATCGCACGGCCGCTCACCTATATGAACGCCTCGGGCCGCGCCGTAAAGCAGCTCGTGAACAAATACAAAGTTTCGAAAGACGAGCTCGTCGTCCTCTACGACGACTACGATCTTCCCAAGGGCCACGTCCGCGTGCGCCCCTCGGGGAGCGCGGGCACGCACAACGGCATGCGCTCC
Organism: uncultured Clostridia bacterium; assembly: GCA_947630365.1. GTDB lineage: Bacteria > Bacillota > Clostridia > Christensenellales > Borkfalkiaceae > Gallimonas. The sequence continues at coordinate 14,929 of CANRHI010000026.1, read as the reverse complement.
GTCATCGCCGAGCTCGGCTTTTCCGACTTTGCGCGCATCCGCATCGGCATTCGGGACGAGGCGGTGAACATCCCGCTCATCGGGTATGTGCTCTCGCAAATTCAGGCGGAGGACTACGACCTCTTTTCGGACGCCTGCCATCGGGCGGCGAAGGCGGCGCTCGCGCTCGCGAGGGGGGAGGACGTCGACCGCGTCATGACGGACTATAACGGATGAAGGGCTTTTTTCGCTTCGATACGGTAGGCGGGGACTATCCCGCGCTCGGGGCGGCGGTGCGGGAGGGGATCCCCACGGCCGTCTTTGGCGTGAGCGACCCCCACAAATACCTCATCGCCTCCATGGTGGAGGGGAGAACGGTGTACATCGCCGCAGACGCGCTCTCGGCAGGGCGTGCCGCCGCGGCGATCTCTGCTCTTTCCGAAAAGCGCGTCGCCCTCCTTCCCGCCAAGGACGAGGTGCTCACCTACCGCCGCGCGGGCTCCAAGGAACGGCTGTATAAGCGCATCGCCGCCCTCTACGACTGGCAGGAGGGGGCGGATGTGCTCGTGTGCGACGTCGAAGCCCTCGTCCAGCTCGTTCCCAAAAAATTGCCCGCTTTCGTCCTCGTCGTGGGCGAAGAGACAGATATGCGCCGCCTTGTGGAAAACCTCATCTCCGTGGGCTACACGCGGGGGGACGCGGTGGACGGCATGGGCGCCTTCGCCGTGAGGGGGGATATCCTCGACATCTACCCCGTCGGGAGCGACCACCCCGTGCGCGTCGACTTCTTCGGCGACGAGGTGGAAGCCATCAAACCCTACGACGAGGTGACGGGGGAGCGCTATGCCCTCCGCGAATACGTCGAAATTTTGCCCGCGACGGACGCCTTCCTCACGGGGGAAGATCTTTCCGCCCGCGTCCGGGAGCAGCTCAAGCTCCTTCCGCCCTCCGCCCGCGGACACATGGCGGACGTGTGCGAGGAGATCGCCGCGGGCGGCTGCATTTCCGACTTTTTGATGCCCCTCCTCGACAACGCGGGGAACTTTTTCACCTCCCTCGCGGGGGACGCCACCGTCGTCATCGACGAAGGCAAGCTCATCCGCGACAAGTTGGAGGGGCTATACAAGGAGCATTCCGACCGCTATTCCCGCCTTCTCGAAGGGGGAGAAGTGCTCCCGTGTGCCAAGGAGCAGTATATCGGCGAGGCAAATTTTGCCCTCGGGGGAAGGCGGCTTCTCGCCGTGCAGACCTTCGCCTCCGACCCCTTCCTCTTCTCGCCTCTCAAAATTTTCAATTTGAAGTGCTCGCCCACGCACCGCTATGCGGGGTCTCTTCCCGACCTCGCCACAGACCTTTCCGCGTGGTCGCGCTCGGGCTACCGCGTGCTCCTCTTTTGCGGAGGGGGCGAGCGGGTGGAGCGGCTCAAGGAAGAGCTTGCGGATTCCCCCGTGCCCTATGTGCCCGCGCCCGCCTCCCTTGCGGGCTTCCACGGCGTCGCCTGCCTTCCCGAGACGCTCGAGCACGGCTTTTTACTGCACGAATGCAAGCTCGCCGTCATCGGCACTTACGACCTCTTCACCAAGATCTCTTCCGCGCGCAAGATAAGGCGGCGCAGGGGGGATATGTTCTTTGCGCCCGAAGTGGGGGACTACGCCGTGCACGAGACCTACGGCGTGGGCCGCGTGACGGGGACCAAAAAGATCGTGACGACGGACGGCGTGAAGGAGTACGTCGGGCTCGAATACAGGGACGGCGACACGCTGTATGTGCCCGTCGAGCAGATGGACATCCTCTCCAAGTACATGGGGGAGGACAACCCTACGCTCTCCAAGATCGGCGGGGGGGAATTCGAGCGCGTGAAGGCGCGCGTGCGGGCTTCCCTGAAGAAGATGGCGTTCGACCTCAAGGCGCTCTACGCCGAGCGGAGGGAGTGCAAGGGGTATGCCTTCCCCGAATACCGCGAGGAGGAGGAAGAATTCGCCGCCGCCTTCCCGTATGAGGAGACCCCCGACCAGCTCGCCTCCTACGAGGAGATCCGCGCGGACATGTGCTCGGACAAGGTGATGGACAGGCTCCTCGTGGGGGATGTGGGCTTCGGCAAGACCGAAGTCGCCCTCCGCGCCGCCTACCTTTGCGTCCTTGCGGGGAGGCAAGTCGCTCTCATGTGCCCCTCGACGGTGCTCTCCGAACAGCATCTGCGCACGGCGGAGGAGCGCATGAAAGACTTCGGCGTGCACGTCGCCTGTCTCAACCGCTTCCGCACCGAGAAGGAGCAAAGGGACATCCTCGCCCGTTTGAGGAGCGGGAAGATCGATCTCGTCATCGGCACCCACCGCTTGCTCTCCGCCGACGTCGCATTCAAAGATTTGGGGCTCCTCATCCTCGACGAAGAGCAGCGCTTCGGCGTCGAGCACAAGGAGAAGATCAAGGCATACAAGCGCAATGTGGATTGCCTCACCATGACGGCGACCCCCATCCCCCGCACGCTGCATCTCTCGCTCTCGGGCATACGGGATATTTCGACCATCCAGACGCCGCCGAGCGAGCGCATGCCCGTGCAGACGTATGTCGCAGAGGAGTCCGAAGCGCTCCTTCGCGACGCCATTTTGCGGGAGATCGCCCGCGGCGGGCAGATCTTCGTGCTCTACAACCGCGTGGAGAGCATCCACACCTTTGCGGCGGGGCTCACCCGCCTCGTGCCCGAGGCGAAAATTTGCGTGGCGCACGGGCGGATGGAGAAGAGCGAGCTCGAGAAAAACGTGTTCGGCTTCTATCGGGGCGAGTGGGACGTGCTCGTGACGACGACCATCATCGAGAACGGCATCGACCTTCCCAATGCGAACACCCTCATCGTCATCGACGCGGACCGGCTGGGCATTTCCCAGCTCTACCAGCTCCGCGGCAGGGTGGGAAGGGGGGCGCGGCTCGCCCATGCGTACTTCACCTACAAGCCCGAAAAGATCATGACGTCGACCGCCGCCGAGCGGCTGAAAGCCGTCATGCAGTTTACCGAGCTCGGCTCGGGCTTCAAGATCGCCATGCGCGATCTGGAGATCCGCGGCGCGGGGAACGTGCTCGGCGCCGAACAGCACGGCCACATGGACAAAATCGGCTACGAGCTGTATGCCAAGATCTTGAAGGAAGAGCTCACGGGGGAGAAACAGCACATGGTGGAGCTGGACGTGAAGGCGACCGCCTACATCCCCGAGAGCTACATCGAGTCTGGCGCGGGCCGCATGGATTGCTACAAGCAGATCGCCGAGATCCGCTCCGCCGCCGACTACAAGCGGGTGTGCACCTCCATGGAGGAGCAGTACGGAGAGCTCCCCGAGGAGACGGTCAACCTCGTGCTCATCGCCGTGATGAAGAGCTACGCCTCCCACCTCGGCGTGAAAAAGATCGGCGTGAACCGCATGGGCGGGAGGCTCGAGTTTTCGTCGCTTTCCGATCTCGGCAGCGAAAAAATTTCCGCGGCGATGGAAAAATATCGGGGAAGAATTTCGCTCGATATGACGAGCTCGCCCGTTTTGCGCTTCCGCGCGGAGGCGGACGGGGGAAAAACCATCCTTTCCATGACGAAATTTCTCAAATTTGCCGCAACTTTTGCGTGATACCCGCGAAAAAGATTTGCACAATTTCCGAAAATGCGTTATAATAGAGAGCGGATAAAAATGCGGGGGGCTTTCCCGCGCAGGAAACAACGTTCGGAGCGTGATTATGAAACATACAAAAATGGTGGCGGTAGGTCTTGCCGCAGTCGTCGGATGCGGGCTCTTCGCGGGGTGCGACCTCGTGACGACCGACCCGTACAAGGATTACGAGCAGATCATCGCCGAAGTGGATATCACCAAGGGTGCGGACTTCGGGGAGAAGGGCGACTTTTATGCGTATAGAGACGCCATCGAAGTCGCCACCATCAGCAAGCGCGATATGGTCGCCAGCTTTGCGGCGAACGGCTCGAGCGTCATGAGCCAATACGGCTGGACGTATAAGGACACGTTCGACGCGATTTGCGACAGCCTCATCAACCGTCAGGTGTATGTGCAGTACGCCAAGGCATACTTCCTCAAAAACGAGAGCGAGACGTACACCGTCGCTGGGTATCAGGCCGCCGTCAAAGACAGCGAGACCGACCTCGATAAATCGGTCGACGGGCTCGCGTACTTCCTCACCGACGAGGAGGAGAACAAGGCGAAGTACGACCTTCGCGTCTCCTTCAACACCTCGCTCGACTCCATCGAGGAAGGGCTCATCGAAGAAGAGGACGAGCACGACCACGACGAGACGGTGCGCACCACCCCCACGGGCGTGGACACCGAGGACGAGGACTACTTCGCCGGGAAGGAAGGCGACGACGGCTACCGCATCTTTACGGGGACGGAGACCTCCTACGGCACCTACGAGCGCGTAGACGGGTCGACGGCGACCACCCGCAAGAAGGCATACGCCACCTTCCTCTCCAACATCCGCTCGAGCGGGCTTCTCCTCAAGGGGGAGGACACGAGCGACATCGAAGGGCTCTCCTACTTCAAGCGCGAGCTCCGCTCCGCCTACGAGAGCAAGCTCATCGAGAAAATTGCAGACGCCTTCGAAAAGGAAGCCGAACAGGTCATCACCGACCCGACGGACGAGTGGCTCACGGCGCAGAAGGACGCATTGCAAGAAAAGCAGGCGGCGAGCTTTGCGGCGGATCCCTCCACGGTGACGAGCGCGCTCGACAGCGTGTCGGATAGCTCTTTCGTTCTCACCGCGCCCAAGGCAGGGTACGGCTTCGTCATCAACATCCTCCTTCCCTTCTCCACCTCGCAGACCCAAAAGCTCTCCGACGTGACGATGGACCAAGGGGATAAGCAGGGGAACAAATTCGTCACGCGGGCGAGCCTTCTCAGGAACGTCCTCGCGACCGACCAGCGCGGCACATGGTTCTCGGGAGAGACGGACTATTCCTTCGAAGCGGCGGAAGGCGACGGCGCCTACACGGGCACGCTCGACAACGCCGAGAGCCGCAAGTACCTCTTCTTCCAAGACCAGCTTCCCGACGGCGAGGGCAAGACGGGCACCAAGTACGACGCGCTCAAAAACTACCTCGGCAAATACACCTACAACGGCACCGTCGAGCCGCCCAAGGAGGGCGAGGGCAACGGCAAGTACGTCACCAAGCCCGAGAAGATCGACATCAAGAAGTTCATCGCGGAGGCGGAGGGCTACCTCACCGCCATGCTCCCCGAAGGCGCGGCGAGCGTTGTGCCGGGGACAGCGCCCGACGACGATGCCTACTACGGCCAGTCCGTGTACGACTACTACAAGGGCACCGAGGGCACGGGCGAAGTGAATTACGAGAAGTTCGTCTACTATAAGGGCAAGGTGAATTTCGCGAACGGCTTCGACGCCAACAACATGTTCGTCTATGGCACGCCCGAGAATATCGCCTTCTCCGTCATCAACGAGCTCTCCTTCGCATACAATACGGATACGGCAGGGCTCAATAGCTACCTCGGCTACTCGGTCACCCCCGATAAGACGGATTTCGTCGGCGAATTCGAGTATGCGGCGCACGTCGTCTGCGCAGCGGGCGCGGGCAACTACATCGTCGTTCCCTCGGACTACGGCTGGCACTTCATCTACTGCACGTTCTCCTTCACGTCCAACACCAAAAACGGCATGGCGCCCTTCGAGTACAAAGCCGAAGAGCGCGACGAGGAGGGCACCTTCTCCAACCTCTACTTCGAGGCGAAGAAGTCCGAAGCGGTGAGCAAGTACACGAGCAACAAGCAAAACGAGATCATCAACAGCTATGCGAAGGTGAGCGCGACGATCTACGAAGATCGCTTCGCCGACCTTTCGGGATTGGATACCGCCAATTGATCTTATGACTATTCCCGAAGCAATTTGGAAATCTATCGTACTCGGCACGGTGCAGGGACTCACAGAGTTCCTGCCCGTTTCTTCGAGCGGGCACCTCACCCTCTTGCAGCGCGTCCTCGGCTACGACCTCGGCGGCGGCATGATGTTCGTGAACGTCATGCTGCACCTCGGAACGCTGCTCGCCGTTGTCGTCGTCTTTTGGCGGGACATTTTGGGGCTCTTCAAGAAGCCTTTCAAGACGCTCCTCATGCTCATTGCGGCGACGATCCCCGCGGGCGTGGTGGGGCTCCTGTTCAACGATACCATCGAAGAAATTTTCGACGGCCCGTCGGGGCTCTTGTACCTTGCCATCTGCTTCGCCTCGACGGCGGTGCTCCTGCTCATCTGCGAAATCTGCGCAAGACGCAAAAAGACGCCCGCACCGCTCTCGTGGCGGCATGCGATGCCCATGGGCGTGATGCAGGCGGTCGCGCTCTTCCCGGGGATCTCCCGCAGCGGTTCGACCATCGTCGCGGGCACGGTGACGGGCGCAAAGCGCGAGGATGTGGCGAAATTCTCCTTCCTCATGAGCATTCCCGTCATCCTCGGGAGCGTGCTCGTGGAGCTCAAAGACATCGTGTTCCCCGATGCGGGCGCGCCCGCGCTCTCCTTCGGGGCGGCGGAGATCGTGGGGCTCATCTTCGGCGTGGTGAGCGCGGCGGTGTTCGGCTTTCTCGCCGTCAAGCTCATGCTCAAGGTCATTCAAAGGGCGAATTACAAGTGGTTTGCCTTCTACCTCGTGCTCCTCTCCATGACGTGTTTTTGGCTGGATGCGCTCGGCGTGCTCGCATAAGAAACGCGCAGCCGCCCATACTCCCAAGGGAGGTGCGGCATGCGATATGCGGGCGAAGAGTGCCCCAAGACGGGGTTGTATCGGCTGGTCGGCGCGGACGGGCGCATCGTGGGGCGAATTTATGTGGGCGCGGGAGAACCCTTTCCCCCGACCGCCGCGAAGGACCTGCACTACGAAATCGATTTTTAACGAAAAAGGCAGCTCGGCTGCCTTTTTTCGGTGTATGCGGTGGGCATGACAACCTCCCCCTGCCTCCCCCTCCTTAAAAAGGAGGGGGATTCTCTCTAATACCCATCCCCTTCCTCCTTAACAAGGAGGGGGATCCCCTCTAATACTCATCCCCTTCCTCCTTAAAAAGGAGGGGGATCCTCTCCAACAATCATCCCCTTCCCCGCATCGCGGGGAGGGGGATACAGGGGGAGGGGCGCCGAGGGCGTATTCAGGAATTTTCCGCCTCGGGGAGGAAATCCCAGTAGCGCACGGGCATGGAGCTGCGGAGCGTGCGGAGGCGGTCCCGCTCGGGGAGCTTCACCCCCTCGAAAAACCGTCCCCAAAGCGTCTGCCACTGCTTTCCGTTGGCGGAAATGGCGCTCTCCGCCTTCTCGAGGGGCGCGGCGAAGGTATGCTCGCCGTCGTACACCGCCGCCCTTGCCCGCTTCACATCGTGAATGACGAAGGGGATCTCGGGCATGCGGGCGCGGAAGTGGGGGACGAGCAGATCGCAAATGTCGTTGTCGGGGGAAATGGGGGAGTACAGCGCCCCGCTCTCGCTCTCCAAAAAGCGGACAAACCCGTGGAAGCGGTGCACTTCGAGCGTCACGCGGCGCATGTTGGTCTGGGCGGCGAACACGGCGTTCTCGCCGCTCATCTTGCGCACGGGACCGCGCTTCATGGCGAGAAAGCGGAAGTAGAAGAGGGCGACGTTGTCCTTATCCGAGCTCCCGCAGCGGAGGAGATAGTCGAGGTCCGCCATGCAATCTTTATCGAAGGAGAGCAGCCGCTCTTCGGCCTTCGCCGCCACGGCGGGGGAGGGGCGGACGAACACCGTCTTTTGCCCGAGCGAGAGCTGGGCGTTCCCCGAGGTGAGGAAGGCCTCCCCGTCGTCGTAAGAGCGGACGAGCGAGGTCAAAAATCCCGTTTTGCTGCCGTCGTAGAAATAGATCATAGCTTCTTTTCGGAGCAAATCGCGCGCAAAATTGGGCTTTTTTCGCTCCTTCTCCCTTTGTGACCACATTATAGCACACAAACAGGGGAATGTCAAACGAATGTTCGTAAAAATTTTCGGAAATTTCTTGCAAGACCGCCCAAGATATGGTATACTTATTTCACACGATTTTCACGCGGCTGTTGTGCAGACAAAATACTGCCGCGGTATAATGGGAAAAGTGGAGGAACGCATGAAAATTCTCATTGTAGACGACGAAGAGATGATCCGCGCCGTTCTTCGCGAATATGTGGAGTTCGAGGGCGGCGAAGCGGACGAGGCGGCAGACGGCATGGAAGCCGTGCAGATGTGCCGCGACAACGACTACGACGTCATTCTCATGGACGTGATGATGCCGCGGCTCGACGGCTTTTCCGCCGTCAAGGAGATCCGCAAGAGCAAGGATACGCCCGTTATCATGCTCTCGGCGAGAGGGGAGGAATACGACAAGCTGTTCGGCTTCGAGATCGGCTCGGACGACTATGTGACCAAGCCCTTCTCCCCCAAGGAAGTGATGGCGCGCATCCACGCCGTCATGAAGCGGGGCAAGCCCGTGGAGAGCGGCAACGTGTACGAATTCGGCGGGCTCAAGGTGGATATGACGGGGCGCAACGTGTATGTGAACGGCGAGCGCGCCGAGCTCACCCCCAAGGAATACGAGCTTCTCTTCTATTTTGTGCAAAACCGCGGCGTCGCGCTCACGCGGGAGCGCCTCCTCAACAAGGTGTGGGGGTACGACTTCTACGGCGACGACCGCACGGTGGATACGCATGTGAAAATGCTGCGCAGCAACCTCAAGGAATACAGAAGGTATATCGTCACCCTGCGCGGGCTCGGATATAAATTCGAGCCGTGAAGGGGCGGGGAAACAAAATCGGGCGGAGCCTGTATTTCGTGCTCTGGGGGGCGTTCACGGTGTTTGCCGTCGTGCTCATCGTGTTCTTCCTCATCGGGCTGAATTCCTTCGTGGGGAAGCGCTTCTACGGGCAATCGCGCGATCGCCTCGTCTCGGCGCAGCAGCAAATTTCCGCCGCCATCGCGGAGGGGAGCGAGGAGGACGCGCTCTCTTCCCTCGCCTATGAAGCGGGCGTGAACGCCTACCTCGTGTATGAGGAGGAGAAGAGCGTTCTCTCGCTTGCGGGCGGGAAGCGCGCCTATGCCGAGTTTTCGGGGCTGCCTTCCGCTCTTTCCACCATGTACGAGCCCGTCTACTTCTACAACGAAGAGGAAGAGGAGCTCGTCTGCGGCGAGGCGCTCTCCGAGGGCGGAAAGACGTGCTATTTGTACCTCTCCGTCTCGACGGGGCTGCTCGATTCGTATATCGTGGGCGTGCGGTGGGTCTCCCTCGTCGCGGGGCTCTTTTCGGTGGTGCTCGCCTTTGCCGCGAGCGGTCTGCTCGCGCTCATCATCACGCGGCCCATCACGGAAGTTACCGAGCGGGCGAAGCAGCTCGCGCGGGGGGATTACAGCCCGGGGATCGAGCGGCGTTCGCATTTTTCGGAGATCTCCGAGCTCTCGGAGGCGCTCGAGACGACGCGGCGGGAGATCGCCAAGGCAGACGAGATGCAAAAAGAGCTCATCGCCAACGTCTCGCACGACTTCAAGACGCCGCTCACCATGATCAAGGCGTATGCCTCCATGATCCGCGAGATCTCGGGCGGCGACCCCGTCAAGCGCAACGCGCACGCCGCCGTCATCATCGAGGAGAGCGACCGCCTCTCCGCCCTCGTCGAGGACCTTCTCGACCTCTCCCGCCTGCGCGCGGGGGTGGGCACGGGGGAGAAGGAGGAATTCAACCTCTCCGAGGCGGTCTATACCATCGCGCACCGCTTCGACTACCTCATCGAAACGCAGGGCTATGCCTTCGAATGGAGCGTGGAGGACGACCTCTTCGTCAAGGCGAACCGCGCCCGCATCGAGCAGGTGCTCTACAACCTCATCGGCAACGCCGTCAACTATACGGGCGAAGATAAGCGCGTGCGCGTAAAGCTCTTCCGCAAGGAGGGTGCGGCGCGCTTCGAGGTCATCGACTCGGGCAAGGGCATCCCCCCCGAGGAGGTGGATACCATTTGGGATAGATACTACCGCTCCTCGCAGGCGCACAAGCGGCCTGTGGGCGGCACGGGCTTGGGGCTCTCCATCGTGAAGAGCATCCTTCTCGCCCACGAGATCCCCTTCGGGGTGGTCTCCGAGGTGGGGAAGGGCAGCTGCTTTTGGGTGGAATTCCCGCTCGAGGGGTCGAAGGAAGATAAGGAGGATCTCACATGAACAAGCGGGGAATGACGTTGCTTCTCGCATTGCCCTTCTCTGCGGCGGGCGCATTGGCGCTCGCCTCTCCCCGCACGCGCGCCTCGGCGAATTCCGCCCCGCCGTTTTGGTCGGGCTCGGATACGACGGGCTGCATTTTAACGGACAAATGCCCCATCGAGGTCGTGAAGGAGAAGCTCACCATCGAGGTAGGAGAGCTTGCGAAGGAGAACGCCATGGAAGAACGCCTTTCCGTCTACCGCGGGAAGGTCGAGGCGGAGTACACCTTCCGCAACCCCACCGAGGAGGAGCTCGAGGTCACGCTCGCTTTCCCCTTCGGCAGCATTCCCGACTACGCCGAGACGAACGATTTCTACGCCGATACCTCCCCTTACGGCATCTTGGCGGACGGGAAGGAGGTAAATTATACCCTCCGCACGAGCTATGCGGGGTCGTCGCGCTACAACTTCGATGTGGATACGGGCATCGCGCGGCTGTACGGAGACCGCACGGAGAGCTTCTACAAAAAGGAGCTCCCCGTCCACGCGACCACTTACGAGGTCGACCTCTCGCAGGCGGATGCCGACGAAAAGGACTGGCTGCAATTCGGCGTGCTCTTCGACCTCGACGGGAAAAAGACCCGCGCCTTCTCGGGAAACGGCAACATGGTCGTCTCGGACGGCCACGCGCAGTGCCTCTTCGGCTTCAATTGCTCCTCGAATTCCTCCGACTTCACCCTCTATTCGGTGGGGGAGCCCGTCTCCGTCATCGGGACAAAAGTCTTTCATTATGTGAACGGCGAGGAGTGCGCCATCGAGGGCGCCGTCGTGCGGGAGGGGAAGCCGTATGAAAGCACTTTCGGCGAAATGCTCGAGGAGAGGCGCCCCGAGGACGTCTCGGAAGAGGACTGGATGAACGCCTTCGTCGACTTTCTCGAAGAGAATGCGGATAGCGACTGCCCGTACCTTTCCGCCGGCTCGTGGAATTGGCTCACCTCCCGCGATCTTCTCATGCGGTGGCTCGAATATTCCCTCACCGTCCCCGCAAACGGCACCCTCGTGAATACCGTGCACGCGCCCATCTACCCCGAAGTGGACTTCTCGCGGAAGGAAAACCGCGTGCTGAGCTATACCTACCTTTTGTCGCCCGCGCAGAAGTGGGCGAGCTTCGGCGGCATCGAGATCGAGATCAAAACGCCGCTCTTCCTCTCGGATAGCTCGCTGAAATTCGACAAGGTGGAGGGCGGCTACCGCCTCGAAAGGAACGCCCTTCCCCTCGGCGAGCTCACCTTCTCCCTCTCGGAAAAGGAGATCTCCCGCGTGAATTTGTATTCGCCCTACGACGAAGGGGATACGGCGCTCATCGTCGCCATCGTGCTCCTCTCCATCTTCGCCGCCGCGGGAATTGCGGGCGTCGTCGTGCTCGTCGTGCGCGGCAAACAGCGCAAGAAGCGCAGAGCGGAGGAGGAACAGCGCCTCCGCCTCGGCAGAGCCGAAGAGGGCACCATCGACCTCCCTCCCGTCCCGCCGACCCCTCCGACTCCGACTGTTCCGCCCGAACCTCCCGCCCCCCAAGATCCCCCCGAAGAGAAAAAGGAATAAGTGAAAAAACGACCTTCCCCCGACCCTTCTTTTTGAAAGAGGGGTCGGGGGAAGGCTTCTAATTGGCGTGAACGGTATGGAGGGCGACTTGCCCACTCCTCGAGGGCACCCGTAGGGCGTGCCTTGCGCAGTGGGTGGCACGAGCCGCGGCGAGTGACGGAAGGGGTGTTGTGTATTTGAGAAGGCACCCCCTCCCCTACCCCTCCCCCTCAAGTATAAGGGGGAGGGCACAAGGAACCACAGCAAAACCCCCGCCTTGGGAAGGGGCGGACGACCACAGTAAAATCCCCCGCCTTGGGAAGGGGCGGACGACCACAGTAAAATCCCCCTCCCCCTCAAGTATAAGGGGAGGGCATAAGGAACCACAGCAAAATCCCCCTCCTTTTTAAGGAGGGGGAGGCAGGGGGAGGTTTTCCCTTACCAAGCTACGCGATTCAGAGCGCACTGCGCGAGAATGAAATTGACAAATCCCAAGCAGAAAAGGCAGAGGATCAGATAGAGGGCCCCGTGCGACGAGCCGCCCTCGATGTCTCCGACCTTTTTGCCGAGCTTGTAGTGCCAATAGTAGGAATAGATGCCGCAGGTGAGGACGGTAAAGACGATCGCGCCAAAGCCGCCGGCGGTCTTGTATTTGGAGAGGAGGTTGGTGTCGTTGGTGAGGCAGGCGAACCAATACAGGCCGTAGATGCCGCAGGTGAGGATGCTGAACAAAATGGCGAGCACGACATTGCGATGCTTGACGTGCGGTTTGACCGCTTGCACGTCCGAAAGTTGGGTCTGGTTTTCCATACAAATTCTCCTTAAAATAATTTTTTATTGCATGCCGTTTCGTTCCGAAACAGCTTGCCGACTTTGTTGAGCAGACTGAAAAAGTGGTCTACCGAGATGTTCTTTTGCCGTTCGGCGTGTTCTTCCATAAAGATCTCGTCGACGGTGCGTTGGAGGGCCTCCCGCGAGACGTCGCCCGAAAACAGCCTTTCGCAGATGGCCTCCCCGTACTTTTCCCCCTTCTCGATCATCTCCGCCACATACGCATTCGAGAAATCGTAGTGATTTTTCTTGAAATCGTTGCAGATGCCGAGGTCGAGCTCGAGGACGGGGATATCCGTTTCGAATTCGCTGCGGTAGTCGTAGCGCGCATCGAAATGCAAAACGATGAGGAGGTCGAAATCCCCGTTCGGCGCATACTTTTTGCCCTCCTTGAGAAGAGGAAAGAGGGGGATATTGTCCACAGCGCCGCCGTCGAGCGCAAAGCGGCGCTCGAGAAAGGTCGGGAACAGGCACAGAAAGGGGAAATTTACCGCCGCGCGGAAATATTTCTCCCAGCATGCGTTATACCTCCCGAGCAGCCAATAGTAGCGCACGGTGCAGATGGGGACATAGCAAACGGGAAACGCGAGCGGGATCTCGAGAGTATCGGCAGGGGAGAGGAACGCCGAGATGGATTTCCACAGCAGCTTTCGGAAAAAGACTTTGTAGAAGAGCTCGAAGCCGCCCGAAAGGTCGAGCTTGCGATATGCGCATTCGAGCACATCCAACTTGCCCGTAGAGAGGGCATACGCGCAAAACAGCCCGATGGAGGCCCCCGTCACGACCTTGATCTCCGAGATGTCTATGTAGCGCAGAAGCGCCCGCGTAAAGCCGATCTGATAGGCGCCCTTGCTGATGCCGCCCGAGTAGACCAACCCTATTCGGAGCCGAGGTCTTTCACTCTTTTTTTTAGCGATTCCACCCCCTTGCCCAACGCCTCTCCGAGCTCCTTCGCCTTGCTCACCGCCGCGTCGATGGTCTCCTGCACAGTGGATTTCCCCCGCAAGAGCGCCTCCGTCTCCGAGATCTTGCCCCGCAAAATGCCCAAATATCTCGTGAGATTGTCGCCCGCAAGGCGGTACATTTCGAATTGCGACGCATGAAGGAAGGAGGTGAAGAGCTGCTTCAGATCGCCGATGAGCGCAAGGAGCTCGCTGCGGTCGCTCTCCTCGATGGGAAAGCGGGAGCTCTTCAAGAGTTTCTGCTCGCGGCAAACGATCTTCCGCAGCGCGCGGAGGGAGGGCTTGTCGTTCGAGTAGCATTCGGCAACTTCGCAAATCAAGAGATATTTGCGGAAGAGCGAAAGTTTCTTTTCGATGCTTACGCGAATTGCTTCATCCATTTTTTCACCTCACATAGTAGATTTTCTTCTATACGAGGGTATTATAAAGCAGAATTTCTTCTATGTCAAGTATTTTTAGTAAGAAATTTGGTAAATTATTTCAAAGAGGAAAATATGGAGCTAAAATTAAAAGAGCTGCGCGAAGAAATGCGAATGACGCAACGCGAGCTCGCCGAAAAAATATCCAATTCACAGAGAAACGTCAGCAACTGGGAGAACGGGATCACCGAGCCCGATTTGGAAACGGTGGTGCGGCTGTGCGGGGTCTTTCAGACCACGATCGAGGAGCTCTTGGGGCTCGAGCCGCACGGCGCCGAGCGGTTGAGCGCGGAGGAATGGCGGCTGCTTCGCGCGCTGCGCGGTATGAGCCAAGAACAGCGCTCCGCCGTCTGCAAAATGGTGGAGGCGTTTTCCACCCGCAAAGAGAGTTGATCGCTTTCTCTGATCGTTGAAAAACGACCTATCCCCGCCCTCCTTTGTAAGGATCGCGGGGATAGGTTTCTCTCTATATGTGGCGTGGAAGGGCTGCATACATTTTCTTTGAAAGTTTTGTCATCTGCTTGCAATTTTAATACCCTTGTGATATAATGAAACAGCCTTATAATTTATCTTGGGTAATAATTCCCCATTTGCGGATACTGCTACGGCATGGTTGTATCCTTTTTCTCCATTCGCAATTTGGGGAGAGATAAATTATAAGGCAAACGACGAGGATACAAAATGCGGGCATCCTTCGTCGGATGCCCTTATTTTTTGCCCGCAAAATACAAGGAGAAAAACGATATGACTGAGATGCAATTCAAATGCAAAACCTGCGGCACGTTGCTCGATGCGCTTGCGGCAAAGTCGAAGGACGGACTTGTGGAATGCCCCGCATGCTTCAATGTATGGACCATTCCGCGGAAGGAAACGAGCCCCGCGGCGCTTTCCTTCCTCCGCATGGGAGAGCACGACCTCGACACAGGCAAATTCGACGACGCCCTTTCCGCCTACAAGAAAGCCGCCGAGCTGGACGCCAAAGAGCCCGAGGCGTACTTCGGCATGGCGCT
>CANRHI010000025.1 GCA_947630365.1 uncultured Clostridia bacterium | reverse complement strand
GCAGAATACAAAATTTTCCCTCATTAGGGGAAGCAAGAGGACGCCCGAACTGCAGGTACTTTCCCCCCTTACAGGCGCAAGAGCTCGTCGAGGGCGGGGAGGCGGGCCTGAGTGTGGTGCGAAAGGTACGCCTTGAGGAGGCGCAGGGCGCGGAGGCTTCCGTCTGGGGTCTCCTCCGCACAGTCCTTCTCCCCGAGGGCGGCGCGGACGGCGCGGAAGGTGGTCTCGCTCGCGGGCACGCCCTGCAGGCACTGCGCGCAGCCGAAGGAGCCGCTCTCCATATCGAACGCCATGCGGCCGAGGGGCATCTTCCCGCAGATGGGGCACTCCCCCGCGCGGACGGGATAGCCCGCTTCCTTCAAAGCGAAAAGGAAAAACCGCACGAGCGCGGAATTCCCCTCCCCCTCGCACAGCTCCTTTAAGGCGCGCACGGCGGCGACGAACAGCCTTCCGTTCGTCATGCCCTCGTACATGAGACGGTCGCACAGCTCCGCGACGGCGCCCGCGGCATAAAAGGCGGAAATATCCGTGCGAAGGGCGTAGAAGCCGTCGTACAGGCTCGCCGAGACGACGGTGTGCCGCCCGCTCTTTTCGTTGAGAACGTACTCGGCAAAGCAAAAGGGCTGTGCCGCAAAGCCAAGCCTCGCGCCCGCCTTCCGCACGCCCTTGAGATTTGCGGCGAGCTTCCCCCTGTCCGCCGTGAACAGGGTGACGATCTTGTCGCTCTCGCCGTAGTCGACCGCCCGAAGTACGAGCGCATCCGATTTGAATTGCATATCAACCCTTCAATTGCTTATACAGCATATAATATGTCATGCGGCCCGTTTTCTCGAACATTTGCCATGCGAGCTCGCAGGCGCGCTTTTGCCGTTCCTCCATACTTCCCTCCCGCCTTCAGCTTGTGCGGAAAAAGGGAATTTATGTAGAAGGGATAGGGAAAGGGGTGAAGCAGCGCAAAGCCCTACCCTTCACGGAAGGGGAGGGTGGCTGCCATCCGGCAGACGGGTGGGGATGGGAGCATGTGGAGCGAAAAGCACACCCCCCACCCTACCCTGATTGCGGCGGTAGGGACCGCCGCAATCCCCGTCGCGTCTGCCAACGCTCCTATCGCGGCGCGCTCACAGCCCACAGGGCTGTTGAGCATAGTGCGCCGCTCTACCCCTCAAGTATAAGGGGGGAGGCATGCGGAGG
This sequence comes from uncultured Clostridia bacterium, assembly GCA_947630365.1. Lineage (GTDB taxonomy): Bacteria > Bacillota > Clostridia > Christensenellales > Borkfalkiaceae > Gallimonas. The sequence continues at coordinate 20,499 of CANRHI010000025.1, read as the reverse complement.
GCATGACATGGACGGCAGCCACCGGGGAGAGCCTCCCCTTCATAAAAGGGCAGGCCTTCCCCTACTCCTCTTCGCCGTAGCCGAGCTCTTTGAGGAGCCCCTCGCGGTCGCGCCAGTCCTCGCGGACCTTCACATACACGGTGAGGAACACCTTCGCGCCGAGCAGCTTTTCCATGTCCTGCCGCGCAAAGGAGGCGGTCTCTTTGAGCGCCTTGCCCTGCTTTCCTATTAAAATCGCCTTGTGGTTTTTCTTCTCGCACACGATATCGAGGCTTACTTCATACGTCCCGTTCTCGCGGCGGGAGAAGGTATTCACGACGATGGCGACCCCGTGCGGGATCTCCTTGTCGTACTTTAGGAGGATTTTCTCGCGCATGAGCTCGGAGACCATGAAGCGCTCGCTGCGGTCGGAGATGACGTCCTCCGAAAAGAGCGGCTCCCCCTCGGGAAGGAGGGCGCAGAGGGCGTCCTCGAGCCGCTTCACGTTCCGCCCCTTGCGCGCGGAAACGGGGATGACGTCGATCTCCACCCCCCATTCGTTCAGCTTTTTCACGTCCTCGGGGATGCGCTCCACGGGCATGATGTCCGTCTTGGTGTAGGCGATGAGCATGGGCGCGCCGAGGGAGGCGTATTTTTTCATGAGGGAAGCGTCCTCTTCGGTGACGCCCGCGTGCCCGTCGTGGACGAACAAGATGGCGTCCGTCTCCTTGGAGACATCCTCCGTCGTTTTCATCATGCGCCCCGTGAGGGCGTTGCGCTCGCGGTACAGCCCGGGCGTATCCACAAAGACGATCTGCCGGTCTTCCCGCGTCAAAACGCCCATGATGCGGTTGCGCGTGGTTTGCGGCTTGGGCGAGACGATGGCGACCTTCTCCCCCACGATCACGTTGACGAGCGTGCTCTTCCCCGCATTTGCTCTGCCGATGACGGCGACCGTTCCGCTTCTCATTCCTTTCTCTCCAGTCCCAAAAGGCGCATGAGCGCCTCCTCTTTTTCGCGCATTGTGCGCTTTTCCTCCTCCGCCATGTGGTCGTACCCGAGGCAATGGAGGAGCCCGTGCGCGGCGAGGTAGGCGATTTCCCTCTCATACGGGTGCCCGTACTCCTCCGCCTGCTCGCGTGCGCGCTTGGCGCATATGACGACGCTGCCGAGGTAAATATGCTCCCCCTTTTGCACCCATTCCCCCTTTCGCATGCCCATGACGGGCTCCACGCAGTCCCTATGCTCCGCGGCGCATATGCGTTCTCCCGCACAAAGCGCCATGGAGGGGAAGGAGAGCACGTCCGTCACGGCGTCCACCCCCCGCTTCTCCTTGTTGAGGGCGCGGATCTCCTCCTCGGAGACGAAGAGGAGCTCGAGCACGGCGGGAACGTCGCATTCGAACGCCGTTTCGAACGCCCGCTCGAGGGGGGCGCGCTGCGCCTTGGGGAGGGCACAGTCGAGGGCGAGCTTACTCGTCGTCATCGTCGTCCTCCTTGACCGTCTTTTGCCCGCGGGTGAAGCGGATATTGGGGTACCGCACGCGGTGGTGATACACGCCCGAGAGCGCGGAGACAAGCGTCTCCTTGATGATGGTGAGCTCGCGCATGGTGATGTCGCACTCGTCGAATTGCCCGAGGTCCATTCTCTCCTCGATGATGCCGCGGACCGTCCGCTCGACGCTCACGGCGGAGTGGTCGGGAAGGGCGCGCGTCGCCGCCTCCGCGCCGTCCGCGATCATGATGATGGCAGCGATCCTGCTCTGCGGCTTGGGGCCGAAGTAGGCGAAGTCCTCGATGCGGGACTCCCCGCCCGAGATGCGCATCGCCTTCTCATAGAAGTACTTGATGGGAAGGGTGCCGTGGTGCTCGCGGGCGACATCCGCAATTTCCCGCGGCAGGTGGTATTGCACCAACAGCTCGTAGCCGTCCTTGGCGTGCGAGCGGATGATATCGGCGGAGAGCTCGGGCGTGAGCTCGTTGTGGACGTTGTAATCCGTCTGGTTTTCGGTGAAGCAGTCGGGCTGCTTGAGCTTGCCGACGTCATGGTAATATGCGGAAGCGCGCGCGAGCTCGGCATTCTCGCCGATGGCGATGGCGCACACCTCGGAGAGCTGCGCCACGACGATGGAGTGGTTGAAGGTGCCCGGGGCTTCCTTTTTGAGCCTCGCAAGAAGGGGCATGTCCGTGCTCGTGAGTTCGCGGAGGCGGAAGGGCGTTAAGCGGTTAAAAAGACTTTCGAAGAGGGGCAAAAGGGCGAGCGCCAAGATGGCGGAGATCACACACCCGAGGGCGCAGAAGCCGAGCGCTTCCACGCTCCCCTCCCATCCCTCCGACGTGATGAAGGGCACGCGCACGAGGAAGGTCATGAGCATGGAGGGAAGGCTGACGAACACCCCCACAAAGAGGAGGCGCAAGCGCGTTTTCGCCCCTCCCGCGATGAACACGGAGAGAAGCCCGCTCGCAAAGCCGATGATGAGCACCGAATAGATGCCGTTGTTGAGCGTCTCCGCAAAGTTCGCCGTGAACAGGTCTGTGACGAACATGAAGAGCGCGAAGATGGCGTTGAGGAAGAGCGCGTGCTTCCGCCCGAAGAGGAAGAGGCACATGAGCGAGAAGAAGGCATACGGACGGCAATAGATGGAGACGTAATTGCCGAGCGCCCAGCACAGCACGACGGAGGAGAGCACCAGCGCCGTGTACATGACGACGTTGGAGGGCTTGAAGAGCAGGCTGCGCTCCTCCACATAGAAGTAGACAAAGCCCACCACGAACAGGAAGAACAGATTGACGCAGTAGGCGACTTCGCTCTCGCGGTGGCTGGAAATGAACGTCCGCCAATCGGTCACCGCAATGATGAGCAGAAAAAAGACGACGAGGATGACGACATAACACGCCACAAGCACCACAGAGCTCGCGGCGATCTTCTTGTTTTCCCTGCTCCGCCGCAGGGAGGCTTCATCGGTACGCTTCATCGGTTCCCCCTCTTATCGTTGGTTTTTCTCCCGCGCCGCTCCTCTTGCTCGTAGGCGCGCACGATGCGCATGACGAGCGGGTGCCGCACGACGTCCTTCTCCGTGAGCGTGCAAACGGCGATATCCTCTACCCCCTTCAGGAGGGCGACCGCCTGTTTGAGCCCGCTCGACTTCCCCTCGGGAAGGTCGGTCTGCGTGAGATCGCCCGTGACGACCATCTTGCAGCCCTCCCCAAGGCGGGTCAGAAACATTTTCATCTGCTCGCGGGTGGCGTTCTGTGCCTCGTCGAGAATGACGAAGGCATTCGAAAGCGTTCTCCCGCGCATATAGGCGAGGGGCGCGACTTCGATGGCGCCCTTCTCCATGAGCTTTTGGTAGGTCTCGAGCCCGAACATCTCCTGCAATGCGTCGTACAGGGGGCGGAGGTAGGGGTCGACCTTGGTCTGAAGGTCCCCGGGGAGAAAGCCGAGCTTCTCGCCCGCCTCCACCGCGGGACGGGTGAGAATGATCTTCTCCACCTGCTTGCCCTTGTATGCCGCCGCCGCGAGGCACACGGCGAGGTACGTCTTTCCCGTGCCCGCAGGTCCCACGCCGAAGGTGATCGTATTCGCCTTGATGGCGTCTACATAGCTCTTTTGCCCGACCGTCTTGCACTTTACGGGCTTGCCGCGCGAGGTGAAGGCGACGACGCCGCGCATCACGCCCTCGATGTCCGAGGCATGTCCCTCCCGCGCAAGACCGATGCAATAGAGCAGGCTGTTCTTTTCGATGCTCTCGCCCGCGTCGAGCGCCAAAAGCAGGCTCTTTACGACCTCCGCGCCCGTCTCCGCCTCCGCGCCTTCGAGGCGAAGCACGGTGCCCTCCACATGATAGATGAGGGAGAGCTCCCGCGCGATGGTATCCATATTCTCATCAAAGACCCCGAGAACGGCGCGGAGCCTCTCGAGCCCGCCCGTCTCTACCGTGACGATCTTTTCCAAACGTACCTCCTCAGCCGAGGTTTATGCCCGCCGAAGCGAACGCTTTCCCCTCGACCAAACATCCTTCCTCCGTCTCGCTCGCAGTAAGCTGTGCGTCCTGCCCGAAGTCGAGCGTCGCCTGCAGGAGCGCCTTTTCGGGCGGGAGCGCATACTCCCGCGAAACGGGGTAGGAAATTTTTGCCCATGCGATGACGGCGGTGCTCCGCACCTCCTCCCCGAATTGCATGTGCGGCTCCACGAGAGGCTGCCCCGCTTCCACGCTGTCTCCGCACTTGACGAGCGAAGTACCGCGGAGCACGAAGAGCGCCTCCACCGTCCCCGCCGCGGGGGAGAGGAGCGCCCCGCCCGAGAGCGGACTTGCCTCCTTGGAAGTCTCCACGCGGACGCGCAGCACGCCGCCCTCCGTTTCCACCGAGCAAAAGCCGACGCGGGGAAGGGACAAGAGCCGTGCCGCCAGCGCGTTCTCCTCGGGAGGGCGGGAGAAAACGCCCACGCCCTCTTCCTCGAGCACCGCCCTTATTTGCGGCTCGAGGTAGGCGCCGCTTCCCGCCACCTCGACGCGCAGCACCCTCCCCTGCAGGAACGCGATCGCCGCAAGGGCAAACGCGCCGCCGAGGAGAGCTCCCGCCGCCCGCACGAGGGCGGAGCGGAGGCGCAAAATGCCGCGCTCCTCTGTTTTTTCTATATTATAACACGAACTGCGCAAAATTGCAAAAACTTTTTTGCGCTCATTTGCGTCTATCCGAAGGGTTATGCCGTTTTTTTCGTTGCGGCGCGCCGAAAGTACGGTAACGCCCCCTGCGCGGAGGCGCTCTGCGGCGCGATAGGCGGAGAGCCCCGAAACTTCGATCTCGAGCGACTTCATTCGACGCGCTCCACCTTCTTCACCCCGCCGAGCACGGCGACGTCTCCGCCGAAGCACTTTCCGAGGGTGAGCCCCTCTCCCTCCACGCGCACCCGCCCGCCCTTCCCGAGCAGCACCACCGCGGAGGAGTTGAATTCGAGGATCCTCTTCACATTTTGGAAATACGCTCCCCCGTCCGTCACGGTGCAACGCAGGCGGGAAGAGAGCTCCTCCGCCCCGAGCGAGCGGGCGATCTCGTGCATAAGTCTCATATGTGCTATTTTATGTGAATGGGCGGTTTTTTACTACCCCCGCCCCGCAAAAGCGAAAAAACAGAAATTTCCTCCCCCTCTCCGCCGCCGCGGGCGGGCGAAATCCTTGACAACCGTCCCCCCTATGTGTAAAATAGTGAAAAGAACAAATCGCGTCCGGAGAAGGAAGATGGCAAAGTCGGTCGAACACTATCAAAACATGCTCATTCCCGTGAACATCTTGATCGTGCTGCTCTGTCTTGTGGCGGCGGCGTCGCTTATCTTTATGCCGCTCCTCTCCATCGACCTCGGCGCGCTCTCGGGCGTCGTAGAGGAAGCCACGGGAAGCGCCACCTATCCCGAGGAGCCCTCCGAACCCGACGAAGGCGGCACGGCGGCCGTGTTTCCCCTCGCGGACGAGGAGGAAAACCCCGACGCCTCGGAAGAGGAGGTGCTCGACGAGGTGATGAACGTCGTCCTCGCGGAGGCATTCCGCTATTTGGACGGCGTGGAGATCTCCCTTTCCACCTTCGATATCTGCCGCTTCTCCTTTGCGGAAGATCCGAGCGAGGTGCTCGCCGAGGGCGCGATCGATATCGTCGGGCAGGCGGCGGGGCGGCTCACCGTGGGCATGCTGCTCACTTCCATCGTGCAAGAAGAGCACAATGTCGACCTCGGGGAAACGGAGATCGACACAAAGGTCCTGTTCGATACGTTGAGCGAGCTTGAGGACGTCTCGACGACGGCGGAACGCGACCTCGTCATCGCGACCTTCACCGCCTCCCTGCAGGAACAGCTGGGGACCTCGCTCATTTCGGACGGCATGAGGGACAGCATCGGGCAGAGCATCGCCGAGTTGTACGATTCCACCGTCCAAGAGACGAAGGGCGACTTCAGCATCGAGGCGCTCGTGTGCATCTCCATCACGAAGGATTCGGAGGGCGGCACCGTCACCTCGTATGAGGAGCTCTTCGGCGACCTCTTCGGCGAGGGGCTCAAGGGCGAGGAAGCCGCGCCCCTTCGCGAAGCCGTGCAGATGGTCGCGAACATCGTGAAATACGTCGCCTATGTGCTCATCGCCTATGCGGCGGTATGGTTTATCCTCGCCGTGTTTGCCTTCGTACACATCTTTACATATAATAAGAAGTGCACCATGTGGTATGTCAAGTCGTTCGGGCTCACCCCGTGCTTGGTCTTTGGCGTGGTGCCGCTCATCTTGCGGCTGTTTTTGCAGGAAATGTTCGGCGCCATAGGAACGGCGCTCGGCGCCATCCACTCGTGGACGTGGATCAGCGGCGGCTGCTATGTGCTCCTTTGGCTCATCTCGGTGTTCTGGGCGCACCCCATCAAGCGCAAGATAAAGCACGCCGACGACGATTTCTTCCTCTCCGACGAGCCGTATTAAAGAGACCTGTTGGCACCCTGTGGAGGCGCGTCATCTTGCTCTGTGCTAACGCGTCATTCTGAGCGAAGCGAAGAATCCCGAAGATGAAAATTCGGACTTCGTTCCTCGGGATGTTTCGGTCGCTTCGCTCCCTCAACATGACGCGTAGTACCCCCTCAAGGAGTGGGCAAGGGCAACCCCCACCACCCGCTTGCGCGGGAGCTGCCCCCTTTCAACGGGGGCAGCTCTATAAAATCCCCTTCCCCTTGGGGGAGGCACCCGTAGGGCGTGCCTTGGCTGGCACGCAGGGGGAGGGGAATATGAATACCATCCCTCATATAAGCCAAGAGGGCCCGACGGACGTCGAGCCCTCTTCCCTATCGATCTCACAAATTTGCCGAGAGAAAGGCGCGCATTTGTTCTTCGGGGAGATACCCGAGGTTGTGCGTCTTGATCTTCCCTCCCTCGAAGATATACACATCGGGGATGGAGAAGATGCCGAGCGACGCCGCAAGGTCGCCGTTTTCGTCGACGTTGACCTTCACAAATTCCGCCCGCCCCGCGAATTCCTCCGAGAGCTTTTCGAGGACGGGAGAGAGCATGCGGCAGGGTCCGCACCAGCTCGCCCAAAAGTCGCACACCACCGTCTTTCCCGCGCTCACCATTTCGTCCAATTGTTTTCCCGCGATTTCTTGCATATTGCACCTCTTTTTTCGGATATGTATCTTTTCCGTATTACGATTTGGAATATTTCCCGAGGATGTATTCGGCGAGGGAAATAAAAGGCACTTCTTCGGAGGTGGAAGCGACCATGTCCTTCACCTGCGCCGCCTCCTTTTTCCTCTCCTCCTCGCCGACGACGGCGACGAAGCGCACGCCGAGCTTGTCCGCATACTTCATCTGCGCCTTTAAGGAGCGCTCCATGAGGTCGGTCTCGCAGGAGACGCCGAGGGCGCGCAGCCTGTTTGCAAGGAGGAAGGCGGTCTCGCGCGAAGCCCCGTCCAACCCCGCGACATAGCACATGGTGGAGGGCGGCGCGGGGAGCTCTTTCCCCTCCGCTTTGAGCACCATGAGCAGCCGCTCGAGCCCCGCGGCGAAGCCGACTGCGGGCGTGGGCTTGGCGCCGATCTCGGAGAGCAGCCCGTCGTACCTGCCCCCCGCGAGCACGGTGCCCTGTGCACCCGCCGCCTCCGAGACGAATTCGAACACCGTGCGGCTGTAATAGTCCAGCCCGCGCACGATGAGCGGGTCTACCGTGTACGAGACCCCCGCCGCGGTGAGAAGGCGTTTCACCTCCTCAAAGTGCGCGCCGCACTCCTCGCAAAGGTAGTCGAGAATGCGCGGTGCGCCCGCCGCGATCTTCTTGCACTCCTCCTCCTTGCAATCGAGCATGCGGAGGGGGTTTTTCTCGAAGCGCGTCTTGCAATCTTCGCACATGGCGGAAAGGTGCGGGCGGAAGTACTCCTTCAACGCCTCGTGATACTTGGCGCGGCAAACGGGGCACCCGATGGAATTGATATGAAGGGAGCTCGTGAGCCCGAGGCCCTTCAAAAAGCTATCCGCAAGGGAGATGGCCTCCGCGTCGGCAAGGGGGGAGGGAGAGCCGTACAGCTCCGCCCCGAATTGATGGAATTCGCGCAGCCTCCCCGCCTGCGGCCGCTCGTAGCGGTAGGCGGAGTAGAGATAGTACGCCTTGAAGGGCATCGCGCCGCCCTGCAAGCCGTTCTCGACGAACGCCCGCGCGACCCCCGCCGTTCCCTCGGGGCGAAGAGTGATGCTTCTTCCGCCCTTGTCGAGGAAGGTGTACATCTCCTTGGTGACGACGTCCGAAGCCTCCCCCACGCCGCGGGAAAAGAGCTCGGTATGCTCAAAGACGGGCGTGCGGATCTCGCGGAAGCCGTAGCTCTCCGCCGCAGCCCGCGCGGCATTCTCGATGTGCTGCCAAAGATATACTTGGGAGGGCAAAACGTCCTTGGTGCCCTTGGGGATGTTGATCATACGTTCTCCTTCGCCGTAAACTTACAGCACATACTTCTTCAGGTCTCTGTCCTTGGTGATCTTGGAGAGATGCTCTTCCACATATTTCCGGTCGATCTCGACGGTGACGAGCGGATAATCGCCCCCCGCGTTGAAGGAGATATCTTCGAGGAGATACTCCATCACGGTGTGCAGCCTTCTTGCGCCGATGTCCTCGCTCGTGAGGTTGATGTCCTCCGAGATCTCCGCGATGGCCTCGATGGCGTCAGGCGTGAATTTCAAGTCGATATTGTCCACGGCGAGCAGCACCGCGTACTGCTGGGTGAGCGAATGCTCGGTGTTGGTGAGGATATTCACGAAGTCCTCTTTGGTGAGCGATTTGAGCTCGACCGAGACGGGGAAGCGGCCCTGAAGTTCGGGAATGAGGTCTTCTACCCGCGCGACGTGGAACGCCCCTGCCGCGATGAAGAGCATGTAGTCCGTCTTGACCGCGCCGTACTTGGTCATGACCGTGCTCCCCTCCACGATGGGAAGAATGTCCCTCTGCACCCCCTCGCGGGAGACGTCCGCCCCCGAGGTGTTCTCCTTTCCCGCGATCTTGTCGATCTCGTCGATGAAGATGATGCCGTCGTTCTCGGCGCGGCGGAGCGCTTCGTCCTTCACCGCGTCCTCGTCGATGAGCTTCTCCGCCTCCTCGAGCACGAAGAGGTCCATCGCCTCCTTCACCGTCAGCTTGCGCTTTTTGTGGCGGGGCGGGAGCATTTCGCCGAGAATGCTGCCGAGGTTGATGGCGGCGCCCCCGGGAACGAGCTCCATGGTTTTGGGCTCGTCCTTCACGTCCGCCTCGATGACGAGCTTGTCGAATTCCCCCTTGCGGAGGGAGGCGAGAAGGTTTTCCTCGAATACATCGCGGGCAAGCTCGCCGCGCTCCGCCTTTTTGAGCTCGGCAAGAAGTTTGACCATGCGCTTCTCGGCGGTCGCAAGCGCCTTCACGCGGACCTCCGCCTCCTTCTCGTCCTTCACGAGACGGTAGGCGCACTCCACGAGATCGCGCACCATGCCCTCGACGTCCTTCCCGACGTACCCGACCTCGGTGTACTTGGTCGCCTCGACCTTGATGAAGGGCGCCTTCACGAGCTTGGCGAGCCGCCTTGCGATCTCCGTCTTTCCGACGCCCGTGGGACCCTTCATGATGATGTTCTTGGGTGTGATCTCCTCGCGAAGTTCGGGGGAGAGCTGCGCCCGGCGATAACGGTTGCGAAGCGCAATGGCGACCGCCTTTTTCGCCTCGTCCTGCCCGATGATGTGCTTATTCAATTCGTTTACGATCTGCTTGGGAGAAAGATCCATACGATTACCTCCTATATTTTGCATTTCAGACATATCCTTTTTTTAGGGCGGGTCTGTGTTTGTGCTCTAAGGCCTACCCTTTCTAAGGGGAGGCTCCGCCGTAGGCGGTGGTGGGGATTGGGCTTCCAATACGCCATCCTGAGAACAAGGCCTACCCTTTCGTAAAGGGGAGGCTCCCGCGGAGCGGGTGGTGGGGATTGCTTCTACTCTCCATCCCCATCCGTCACGGCTCACGCCGTGCCACCTTCCCCTTCCCGCAGAAGGGTAAGGCTTTTTTACGCGCAAATCACATATCGGTCTCGCCGAGATGAAGCAAAATGTCCTTGCAGACCCCTTCAAAATTCCGATGTATATCTCGGTCGGAATATCGCAAAACAGTCATTCCAAGCGAGCGGAGATAAGCATCTCTCTTTTGGTCGTACTGTTCACCGCTCTCTTCATAATGCTGTGAACCGTCCAGCTCGACGACAAGTTTCGCTTTCGCGCAATAAAAATCCACAATGTAATTTCCGATTACCTTCTGCCTGCAAAAACGGTGTGATAGATTGCGCAAAAAGTCATACCAAAGTCTGTTTTCTTCTTTCGTTGCACCATTGCGAAGTTGCGTGGCACGCTCGCTCAAATCGGAATTGTGAAATTTCGTTGCCATATCACCATCCCCATCCGTCACGGCTCACGCCGTGCCACCTTCCCCTTCCCGCAGAAGGGTAAGGCTTTCCCCGAGGCCTACCCTTTTGCAAAGGGGAGGCTCCCGCGTAGCGGGTGGTGGGGATATTCTCTATCTACCATCCCCATCCGTCACGGCTCACGCCGTGCCACCTTCCCCTTCCCGCAGAAGGGTAAGGCTTTCCCCAAGGCCTACCCTTTCTAAGGGGAGGCTCCCGCGGAGCGGGTGGTGGGGATATTCTCTATCTACCATCCCCATCCGTCACGGCTCACGCCGTGCCACCTTCCCCTTCCCGCGGAAGGGTAAGGCTTTGCCTCAAACGACCTCGCAAATAATATGGTCGTTCGTATATACGCAAATTTCCGAGGCGATCTTGAGGGATTTTCTTGCGATCTCCTCGGCGGAGAAATCGGTATTCTGCGCGAGGGCGCGGGCGGCAGCCAAGGCGTAATTCCCGCCGCTGCCGATGGCGCAAATGCCCTCGTCGGGCTCGATGACCTCCCCTGTTCCCGAGAGAATGAGGAGGGTATCCTTATCCGCCGTGATCATCATCGCGTCCAATTTTCTGCCGATCTTGTCGCTCCGCCAAAGGTCGGCGAGCTCCACCGCCGAGCGCATGAGATTGCCCGCAAACTTGTTGAGCATGCCCTCAAAGCGCTCCGTGAGCGAGAAGGCGTCCGTCACCGAGCCCGCAAAGCCCAAAATGACCTTTCCGCCGTAAATTCTGCGCACTTTGATCGCCGTATTTTTGAACACGACGCTCTCGCCCATCGTGACCTGTCCGTCCCCCGCGATCGCCGTAACGCCGTCCTTTTTGACGGCACAAATCGTTGTTCCGCGAAATTCCATGTTATCCTCCGCCCCTTCGGGCAAGTAGTTTCTTCTTTATTTACCCATTTATCTCGGTTTTGAAACGCTCCACCGCTTCCAAAGCTCTCTCGGCGAGGAGGCGGCGGCGCTCCTTTTTGTCGCGGATGCGCTCGAAGCCGCTCTCCAAGATGCCGTAGTTGGCGTTCATGGGCTGGAAGTCTGCATTCTCGGCGGCGATATAGCGGGAGAGGGCGCCCATCACGGTGGTGGCGGGCGGGACGATGGTCTCTTTCCCGTTCAGTCTCCTCCACATGTGAAGCCCGGCAAGCATTCCGCTCGCGGCGCTCTCGACGTACCCTTCGACGCCCGTCATCTGCCCCGCGAAGAAGAGCAGCGCATTGTCCTTGGCGGAAAAATCGGCATTCAAAACGGCGGGAGAGTGCAAGAACGTGTTGCGGTGCATCACGCCGTACCGCTCGAATTCGGCGTTTTTGAGGGCGGGAATGAGCCCAAACACCCGCCTCTGCTCGGGGAATTTCAAATTGGTCTGGCAGCCGACGAGATTATAGCTCGTGCCGCCCGCATTTTCCTTGCGCAACTGCAGCACGGCGTAGGGCCTTGTGCCGTCCTCGAACGTCAGCCCCACCGGCTTGAAAGTGCCGAAGCGCAGAGTATCCTTCCCCCGCGCCGCCATGACCTCGATGGGCATGCACCCCTCGAAAATTTCCCCCTTTTCGAAGTCGTGCAAGGTGGCGCGTTCGGCGGAGGTGAGCTCCTCCACAAAGCGCTCGTACTCCTCCTTGGTGAGCGGGCAATTGAGGTAGTCCCCCGTGCCCTTGCCGTAGCGGTCCGCCGTGAACACCTTGGCGTAGTCTATGCCCTCGGCGGAGACGATGGGCGCGGAGGCGTCGAAAAAGTGCAATCCCGTTCCATAGCGGGCGGCGATGTGGGAAGCGAGCGCCTCCGAGGTGAGCGGCCCCGTCGCAACGATGCCCTCCTTGGGGAGGCTCGTCACCTCGCGGGAGACGATGTGCACGTTCTCCATTTGGCGAAGGGCATTCGTGACGAAGGCGGAAAACTTCTCCCGATCGACGGCGAGCGCCCCGCCCGCAGGCACGCGGGAGACCTCCGCCGCCCGCATGGTGAGCGAGCCGAGCCGCCGCATCTCCTCCTTGAGAAGGCCGCATGCGTTGCCGTACACGTCGTCGCTCTTGAGCGAATTGGAACAGACGAGCTCGCACAGATTTTCGCTCTCGTGCGCGGGGGTAAATTTACGGGGCTTCATTTCGAGTAGCTCGACTTCCGCCCCGTGCGTTGCCAACATATATGCCGCCTCGCAGCCCGCGAGTCCGCCGCCGACGACCTCAATCATCAGCCTCTTCCACCTTCTCGCGATAGCCGCATTCTTTGTTTGTACACTTGATGCCCCGCTGCGTTTGCACCAGCGCGCCGCCGCACTTGGGGCATTTCCTCCCGAGGGGAAGATCCCAGCTCATGAATTTGCAATTCGGGTAGCCGCTGCAGCCGTAATACATCTTCCCCGTGCGGGTGCGCAGCCGCTTGGTGGGCTTGCCGCACTCGGGGCAGACGCCCTCGTAGCTCTCCTGCCCCTTGGTCTCCACGGGGAGGGTAGATCTGCATGTCGGGTAATTGGGGCAGGCGAGAAATCTCCCGTATCTGCCGCTCTTGAACACCATCATGGCGCCGCACTTGGGGCAGGGGATATCCGAGACCTCCGCCTCCCCCTCGCTCACGATATTCGAGCAGGCGGGGTATCCCGAACATGCCAAATATTTTCCGTATTTGCCCGTCTTTCGCACCATCGGGCGGCCGCACTTTTGGCACTTGATCTCGGTGAGCTCGTCGCCGTCCGTCGAGGCGAAGCGCAGCCGCTCTTCAAACGAGGGATAGAACGAGCCGATGAGCGAATGCCAATCCTTTCCGCCGTCCTCGATCTCGTCGAGCTTTTCCTCCATGTCCGCCGTGAAACCGACGTCCATGATGTCCTTGAAATACTGCACGAGCATGTCTGTGATGCGATAGGCGATGTCGGTGGGCTTCATGAATTTGCCCTCTTTCTCGACATACTTGCGCCTGCCGAGCACCGAGATGATGGAGGCATACGTCGAGGGGCGGCCGATGCCCTTTTCCTCCATCGCCTTCACGAGGGAGGCGTCCGTGTATCTTACGGGCGGCTTGGTGAATTTCTGCTCGGGCTTTACCGCGAGGCAATCGAGAGAGTCCCCCTCCTTGAGAGGCGGAAGAAGCCCCTTGGTCTCCTCCTCGTCGTCCTTTTTGACTTCCTGATAAGCGACGGTGAAGCCCGCAAACTTGAGCGCCCTCCCGCTCGCCTTGAGCCCGTAGTCGCCGTTCCCGATCTCGATCTGCATGGAGTCGTACTGCGCCTCCGCCATCTGCGAGGCGATGAAGCGCTCGTAGATGAGCTTATACACGGAGAGGTGCTTTTTATCGAGCACCTTCTTGAGGGACTCGGGCGTGCGGGAAAGGTCGATGGGGCGGATGGCCTCGTGCGCGTCCTGCGCGCCCTTGCGGGAGGCATAGACGTTGGGCTTGGCGGGGAGATATTCCTTCCCGTAGCGCTCGCCGATGTACTCGCGCGCCGCCGCCTGCGCCTCGTCCGAGATGCGCGTGGAGTCGGTACGGATGTAGGTGACAAAGGCGATGTGGCCCTCGCCTTCGACGTCCATGCCCTCGTACAGGTGCTGGGCGACGAGCATGGTCTCAGGCGCGGAGAGCCCCAGTTTGTTGGAAGCGTCCTGCTGGAGGGTGGAGGTGGTGAAGGGCGCGGGGGCGTGCGTCTTGGCGACGGTGCGCTTGACCGCCCCGACGACGTATTTGCCCGCCGCAAGCGCGGAGAGCGCCGTATCCGTCTGCTCCTTGCTCGAGAGCTTGAGCTTCTTTCCGCGGTGCTTTTCGAGCGAAGCGCGGAAGGGCTGGAATTTCTTGGCGGTATCCTGCAGCTCGCAGACGACCGTCCAATATTCTTCGGGGACGAAGGCGGAAATTTCCCGCTCCCTATCCACGACGAGGCGCAAAGCGACCGATTGCACCCTCCCCGCGGAGAGCCCGTTCTGCAGCTTGCTGTTGAGAAGGGGCGAGAGCTTGTACCCCACGAGCCGATCCAAGACGCGGCGCGCCTGCTGCGCGTCCACGAGGTTGTAGTTGATGGTGCGCGGGTGCTCGAGCGCGTGCGCGACCGCCTTGGGCGAGATCTCGTTGAATTCGATGCGGTTCTTCCCGTCCTCGGGGAGCCCCAAAATGGTCTGCAAATGCCACGAGATGGCCTCTCCCTCGCGGTCGGGGTCGGTCGCGAGATACACCCTGTCCGCCCGCTTGGCCTCCTCCGAGAGGCGGCGGACGACGTCCTCCTTCCCCCCCGAGATGACGTAGCGCGGCTCGAAATTCTTGTCGATCATGACGCCGAGGGACTTCTCGGGCAGATCGCGGATGTGCCCGCCCGAAGCGTCGACGCGGTACTTTCCCTTGAGATATTTGGAGATTGTCTTGGCTTTGGAAGGTGATTCGACGATGATGAGATCCATATTCCTCCGATGCCCGAATGGGCGCTTGCGCCTATACGGCGCTATACATATTGCCGCCCGACTTGACGGCTAAATTTTTGATTTCCAGCGAGGACAGCACCGCCGTTGCCTCGAAAACGCGGAGCCCCGCCTTTGCCGCGACTTCCGCCGCGTGCAGCGAGCCTCCGTCCCGCAGAACAGATAAAACTTTTGTCTCCTGCTCGGAGAGGGAGGGCCGCTCCTTGGGCTTGCATTCGAGCCCGTAAGAGCTGAGAATGTCCTCCGCGTTCGTTGCGAGGAAGGCGCCCTTTTGAATGAGGGCGTTGCAGCCTTCGCCTTGCGCCGCGCCGACGTTGTGGGGAAAGGCGAACACGTCTCTCCCGTATTCGAGCGCGCGGTTCGCCGTGATGAGCGTGCCGCTCTTTTCCGCCGCCGAGGCGATGAGCACCCCCTCGGAGAGCCCCGCGAGCAGGCGGTTCCTCGCATGGAAGGAAAACTTCGCCGCGGGCTCGTGCGGGAGATATTCGGAGAGAAGCAGCCCCCTTTCCCGCACCCGCATTTTGAGCGTCGCGTGGGCGGCGGGGTAACACTCGGAAAGCCCGCACGGGAGCACGCAGATGAGGTTTCCGCTCTCGAGCGCGCCCGAGATCGCCGCGCAGTCTCCCCCTTCCGCAAGCCCGGTGACGACGGCGAAGTGCGCCGAGATCTCCTCGGAAACGCGCTTGGTGAGCTTCTCCGCCCACGGCGGGATGATGCGCGAGCCGACGATGCAAAACTTCCGCTTTTTGAGAAGCGCCCTGTTTCCCGCGCCGTACAGAACGAGCGGCGGGTCGGAAATGGCCTTCAGTGCCGCGGGGTAGTCGTCGCTTGCGAGGGTGACGAAGAAGAGGTTCTCCTCTTTGAGCGAGCGGAGGAACGCCTGCAGCTGTTCGGCGCATTCGGGGCGGCGGAGCTGCGGGAGAAGAGCGGGGTCGCGCACGGCGCGAAGCTGCGCGACGCACGCCCTGTAGTCGAGCCCGCTGCAAGCGGCGAGCCAAACGATGGCTTCCTCTGCCTTGGTCGGTCTCATGATTTCCTCGATTTACCCGATCTTATCGTAGATGCGGTAGGAGACGGCCTCGAGCACATGGGCGGGGAGGATGTTCTCCTGCCCGTCGAGGTCGGCGATCGTCCGCGCGACTTTGATGATGCGCGCCCGCGCACGGGCGGAGAGTTTCATCCTCTCGAACGCCTCGCGCAAAATTTTATCCCCCTCCTTGGTGAGGGTGCAATACGCGGCGATCTCCCGTTCCCCCATCTCGGCGTTGGTGTGGATGCCGCTTCCCTCGAAGCGCACGTTCTGAATGTGCCTTGCGGCGTTCACGCGCTCCTTCACGGTGGCGGAATCCTCCCGCTCCTCGGGGGAAGTGAGATCGTCGTAGCTGATATTGTCGACTTCCACCTGCAGATCGATACGGTCCAAGAGCGGACCCGAAATTTTTCTCCGATAGCGGCGGATCTCCGCGGGAGTGCAGGTGCAGGTCCTGTCCGCGGAGCCGTAGTTGCCGCAGGGGCAGGGGTTCATGCTCGCGCAGAGCATGAAGCGCGCGGGGTATGTAAAAGTGCCGCCCGCGCGGGAGACGGTGATCTTCCCGTCCTCGAGGGGCTGGCGGAGCGCCTCGAGCGTGGAACGCTTATACTCGGGCAGCTCGTCCAAGAAGAGCACGCCGCCGTGCGCGAGGGAAATTTCCCCGG
Organism: uncultured Clostridia bacterium; assembly: GCA_947630365.1. GTDB lineage: Bacteria > Bacillota > Clostridia > Christensenellales > Borkfalkiaceae > Gallimonas. The sequence continues at coordinate 4,007 of CANRHI010000025.1, read as the reverse complement.
GGTGGACGATGCGGTTGCCGCCGCCGCACATGGAGACGGTCGTCGCCGTGTGGTGCGGGGTGCGGAAGGGCCGTTCGGAGACGATGCCCTCTTCCCCCAAAACGCCCGCGACCGAGTGGATCTTCGTAATTTCGAGCGCTTCCTCAAACGTCAAATCGGGCATGATGGTGGGAAGGCAGCGGGCGAGCATGGTCTTGCCCGTGCCGGGAGGGCCCGCCATGAGCATGTTGTGCCCGCCTGCAACGGCGATCTCGAGCGCGCGGCGGGCGATGGGCTGACCCTTGATGAATTTGAGGTCGGAAGAGCCCGAAGCCGCCGTACCGGGGACGAACGTCGCCGTCTCGAGCGGGGAAATGGGAGCGACGCCCAAAAGGTGCCGCACGACCTCGTTCAGCGTGCGGGCGGGATAAATTTCCGCGCCGCCCAAGAAGCGCGCCTCGCTCGCATTCCCCGCGGGAATGACGAAGCGGGTAAAGCCGTGCCCCTTCGCCGAGATGAGGATGGGCAGAATGCCGTTGATGGGGCGCACGTCGCCGTTCAGGGCGAGCTCGCCGAGAAAGACGATGTCCTTCACCTCCCCGCCGACGAGCTGTTCGCTCGCCTTGAGAAGGCTGATCGCGATGGCGAGGTCGAACACCGCGCCCTCCTTCTTGATGTCGGCAGGGGCAAAGTTGACGGTGATCTTGTTCATGGGGAAGAGCAGCCCGCTGTTCTTGAGCGCCGAGCGCACGCGCTCCTTGCTCTCCTTCACGGCGGTATCGGGCAAGCCGACCATTTCGTAGCCGGGGATGCCCTTATTGACGTCCGTTTCCACTTCGACGGGCACGCCCTCCAATCCGTTCAGCGTGTAACATACGATCTTGGCGATCATAGAGCTTTCCTCCTTATCTTCGGATTCGAACGCTTAAAGCGTCAAAAGAGCTTCTCCATGAAGCCCGCGGGGAGCGGGACGGAAAATACGAATACGAACGCTGCGGCAAACGCCAACACGAGCAGCACGACCGCGGTGACGGAGACCGCCTTCGCCGCCACGGGGTGGGCCTTCGCAAGGTCCTCATGCGCCGCCGCGGCGAGCGCGAAGAGCGAGCAGAGGGCAAGCACGAGGAAGGCGTAGCCGCCGCCCGCGAAGAACGCCGTCGCAAGGCAGAGCGCAAAACTTGCAAGCGGCACGAGGTAGGTGCGGAGCGTCTTTTTCTCCTCCTTGGTCTTGTCCTTTACGCGGAGCGCCGAGATGACGCGATACAGGGCAAAGCCGAGCCCCACGAGGGCGGCGACCGCCGCGACCGCATTGATGCACACGAGGGAAACGGCATACGCGTTCCCCGTGCCCGCAAACAGCTTGTAGCCGAAGTGATAGACGGGCGGCATGGCGCCGACGTTCTCCCCCACAAAGCCGCCGACGAACGACTTCCAGCCGAGCGAAAGGATGTTGAGCGCGGGGGAAGCGGGGTTATCGTACAGCTTGACGAACACATAGTAGGCGGGGAGCATGAAGAGAAGAGACAAGAGCGCCGTACCGAGAAGGAGCGCCGCGGGGAAGGCGATGCCCGCCGCCACGTTCTTGTAGCGGTATTCGGCGACCACCTTGGCCGCCCGCTTTTCGGGGGTCTCCTCTTCGTCGTCCGAAGAGGGCTGCTCCTCGAGCGCCGCGGCGAGCATGCGCTTTTTCGCATACTGCTGGCGGACCATGCCGAGCACATAGAGGGCGGCCACCCCCGCGACGGGCACCACGAACGCGCCGTTCACCAAGATGGCGAGCGCCCCGAAGAGCCCCGAGAAGATGAGCGGCAGCGCGCCGAGGATATTGGTATGCCGCATGCCGCGCGCATAGAAGCCGTGGCAAAGGCAGAGGCTCAAGGCGAAGAAGAACACGCCGAGAAAGAGCGGGGTGCCCAGCTTTGCGAGGCCCATCGTCATGCAACAGAACACATAGAGCACGGAGAACACGAGGCCGCCGCGCTCGCTCCCCGTGAGCCGCTTCACGAAGATATACCCCACGATGAGGGTGAAGAAAGCGGCGAGCATGGGGAAGAAGCGCAGCCCGAAGGGAGAAGCGCCGAACATGCCGACCCCGAGGGCGAGGATCTCGTTTCCGAGCGCGCCGTACACCCTGTCCCCGTTGTAGACGGCGAGGACGTTCCCGCTCGCGTCCGCGGGATAGCGGTTGCCGAGCGACATTTCGTTGATGGTGAGGAGGGAATAGACCTCTTCGTCGGTAAACTGCGTAAAGGACGACTGTGCGGGAGTGGGCGGCTCCGCGGGCTGTGCGTCGAGAAGGGCGCCCGCGGCGAGCGCCGCGGCTTCCGCCGTCTCTCCGACGACGGGCGTCGCCTTGTCGATCTTGGCGGGAACGACGTAGAGCGTCTCGTCCGCGCTGTCCGACGACCTTCCCACAAACACCACCTCCGCGATGCGAAGGGTGTGCGTCGTGGCGGTGAGGCGGGCATAGCTGTACGAGGAGACACTATAGCCTTCCCCGAGGTCGAAGGGCTGCGTCCAGTGGTAGAGCGCGTCCTCTGCGGTGGGGGCGAGAGGCAGGTCCTCCTTCTTCACGCCCTCCGTCGTCTCGGGAGCGGTGTAGTACACGTTCTCGAGCGCGCCTTGGTACTTCGTCGAGGAATAGGACGTGCGGGAAGTGCCGCGCTCCAAAAGGAGACCCGCCGAGGTGCCGACGGGAGAGTAGATGCCCGTCGCATACACATACACGTCGGTGACGCGAAGGCCGCTCGCGACCGTCTTGGTGGATTCCGTCCCATCCTCCGCTACGACATTCTCCGTCACGGAGGAGGAGAGCGAAAAGACGACTTCATGCTTTTGGTCTCCCGCCGAGACGTTGAATTCGTAGTCTGCGCCCGCCGTCTCGAAGGAGCCGAGCATGCCGAGCCCGAACGCCAAAAAGAGCAGCGCGACCGCGAGGAAGCCGCAAAAGAGCGGCGAGAGTGCAAAGCCTTTTCTGTTTGTCTTTCTCATGAGAGCTTTCCCTATTATATATTGATTCTTCCCTATTCTAACCCATTACGGAAAAATTGTAAACGGTTTTTTCGGACTTTTTGGGCGAAAATTTTCAACTTGGGGAAATTTTTCCCGAAAAAAACGGAAGTCCGCCGAAATTCGGCGGACCTTGCGCTTTTTTTACTTCTTTTCTTTGATCTTTGCAGCCTTGCCCGTCCGTCCGCGCAAGTAGTAGAGCTTTGCCCTTCTCACCTTGCCCGCACGCACCACGGTGACGTATGCCACCTTGGGGGAATGCAGGGGGAAGCAGCGCTCCACGCCGACGCCGAACGAAAGACGACGCACGGTGAAGCTCTCGCGGATGCCTCCGTTCTTCTTGGCGATGACGACGCCTTCGAAGTTCTGGATACGCTCCTTGCCGCCCTCGATAATGCGGTAGCCCACCTTCACGGTGTCGCCGACATTAAACTTGGGGACCTCCTGCTTCATGCCCTCGGCTTCGATCTGTTCGATGAGACCCATGACTTTTACCTCCATGCGTGACGTTCATTCGGCGGCTTTGCCCAGAGGAACGTCCGAAGTCATATGTGATTATAACGGATATTTCCCGAAAAAGCAACCGTTTTTACATGGGATAGCGAAATTTTTTCTTTTGAGGGGGAAACAGACAGAATCCCCCTCCCCTTTGGGGTGGGGGACGCAGGGGGAGGGGGTAGGGGCGGGGATGCGTGGGAGCCCTACCCTTCCGGGAAGGGGAGGGTGGCTGCCCTCGGGCAGACGGGTGGGGATGGGAGCTGAAGAACCTGTCATACCGAGCCCCGCAAGGGACGAGCCCTGATACGAAGTCCGTACTTTCATCAAGGGGATTCTCTCTGGGGCCAAGCCCCTCGGAATGACACGTAGCACAGGCACAATCCCCACCACCCGCTACGCGGGAGCCTCCCCTTTAGGAAAGGGTAGGCCTTTGCTACCCCCCCTCAAAGGGGAGCCAAGGGAGCCCTCCCCCTTATACTTGAGGGGTAGAGCGGCGCACTATGCTCAACAGCCCTGTGGGC
>CANRHI010000024.1 GCA_947630365.1 uncultured Clostridia bacterium | reverse complement strand
CCTTGAGGGGTGGGTGCCCCGTAAGGGGCGGAAGGGGTGTTGCTAACTTGGAATAACACCCCTCCCCTACGTCCCCCACCCCAAAGGGGAGGGGGATAAAGCTGTGGTTTTCCTATTTCCGTCAAGGCGGGGCGGGGGATTCCATTTTTGCCCTTCCACAACAATATCCCCCTCCTTGGTAAGGAGGGGGACGCAGGGGGAGGTTGCGCTTTAACTTACCCGATAGGCGCAGAAATTTAGATAAAAATTTGCGCCCCCGTGGGGACGGGGGCGCAAGGATGTGTTTTGTTACCAAATCTTGAGATGTGCCGCTTGGATAAACAAATCCCACCGATAGATGGGTCCGACGACATAGCTCGAATTGATGAACGCGTTCATTCCCTCTGCATTGATCCAAGTGCAGATCGCCAGCAGGAAGAAGATGGAGAGCGCGCTGAGCGCAAGCCCCACGATCCCGCCGAAAAATTTATCTATGATGCTGAAGATCTTCACTTTATCGACCATAGACTTCCCGACGACGCCAAGGAGAAGCGCTCCGAGGCGCACCAAAAGGACGAGGGCAAAGAACGAGATGACGATGGTGAGGATGCTTGAGAGCGTCCCTCCGGTGCTCTCTGCGAGCTTGGTCTGCAGCCCGAACCAGCTTTCCAGCACATTCGAAAAGGATACGGCGCAAGTAAAACCTATCACGAACGAAAAGATCCAGCCTGCCCACTTCGTCACATATTTGAGTAGACCGCGGTGTGCCCCCATGGCGATCCCGCCGAGAAGGAACACGAAAAATAGAATATCGAGGATCCAACCTGCCATAATCTACCTCCTACTTCGATTATAGCACACTTTTCTGAAAATGTACAGTCTTTTTTGAGAGATGTTATAATTTATTGGAAATTTGTCCACAACAGAGGGACAGGAGGCAGTATGGAATATTCCTTTCACGTCTACAATGCTTTGGCGGAAACGGGGCTCATGATGGCATTAAAGCGGTGTTTGAAGGAGGGCGCTCCGCCCGTCGTTCTGTGCATCGGGAGCGACCTCGCGGTGGGAGACAGCCTCGGTCCTGTCACGGGGACGCTCATCAAGAGACGGGGGGAGGCGGAAGGCTACGTCTATGGAACCCTCAAAAATCCCGTCACCGCGCGGGAAGTCAAGTATGTGGAGAACTTTTTGCGCAAGACGCACCCTTCGAGCCCCATTGTCGCCGTCGACGCGGCGGTGGGGGAGGAGAGCGACGTCGGGCTCGTAAAGCTCGTCGATAGCCCCTTAAAGCCCGGGGCGGGGGCAAACAAACGCCTCGGGAAGGTGGGCGATATCTCCATATTGGGCATCGTCGCGCGGAAGTCCGCCTTCTCCTATTCCCTCCTCAACCTCACGCGGCTGAACGTCGTCTATGCCATGGCGGAGATCATCGCGGGGGCGATCTCGTCGCTTTCCTGCCGTACTCTCCCAAAAATTGTGAATAATTAACACAAATATCACAAAATTCTATAAAGTTTTGAAATATGTTTCCAAGGTAAACAAAATTTCGAACAGAAACGTTTGATTGTTGACATATTGTTTCAAATCATATACAATAAAGACAAGTCTTTAAGGAGGGATTGAAGTATGGTAAAGACGACGAAAACCAAGACGTATAACACCGAAACCGCGAGCATCGTGAAGAAGGTGGTATGCGGCGTGTACGGCGACCCCGCGGGCTATGAGACGACGATGTATCTCACCCCCGAGGGAGATTACTTCCTGTACACCTACGGCGGAGAGGCCTCCCCGTATGCGGCAGAGAAGATCACGGCGTACACCAAGGCAAACGCCAAAAAGTGGCTCGAAGAGAACTGAATTTGTTCTCATAGTAGGAAAAAATCACCCGACGGGTGATTTTTTTTGTATTTTTAAGGAAGGGGGGCCCACGCGCTACGCTTGGTCGAAATGACACCTCGTCCCCCTCATACCGAGGCGAAGCCGAGTGTATCTTCCCCGTAGGATCCCACCCGCAAGAAGATTCACTCACTCCGCCTACGGCTCCGTTCGGAATGAGGGCGGAATGAGGGCAGGGGCGTGGCGGAACGACGCCGTAACCTCCCCCTGTGTCCCCCTCCTTAAAAAGGAAGGGGATTCTTTTATCCACTGTCTATCCCCCTCCTCTTGGGCGAGACGCACCATATTTCTATCCCCCTCCCCGCGTGCGATGCGGCACCTGTAGGTCGTACCTTGGCGGGGACACGGGGGTTACCGTTGTTGAATCCCCCTCCCCGCGTGCGGGGAGGCACCTGTAGGTCGTACCTTGGCGGGGACAGGGGGTACCGTTGTTGAATCCCCCTCCCCGCGTGCGGGGAGGGGGACGCAGGGGGAGGGGCGCAAAAAATCCACCGTGGGAGCGGTGGATCGATCTTGCAAATATTCCTTTCCCCGTCGGGCGGGAATTACTCCTCGTCGGGCGGGGTTTGGGTGGAGGGAGCAGAGGTCTCCTCGTCGGAGGCGTTGCCGAGGAAGGTCCCGAAGAAGCCCGAGAATCCGCCCTTCTTATAGCCCGGGGTGCCGCCGCGGTTGAAGCTCGTTCCGCTGGATTCGGGGGTCGCCTCGGAGGGAAGCTCGCGGTGCTCGTACTTTTTCTGCCTCTCGCTGCCGTACTTGGGCTCGCGGCGGCGGTCCTTTCCGCCCTTCCCGCCTCTGCCGCGGTCGTTCCCCTTGCCGCCGCGGTTTCTATCCCCCTGCGGCTTGGTATTTTTGGGAATGATGACCACAAACCGTGCGGGCTCTTTGCCCTCGCTCTTGGTAAAGACCTCTTCGCTCTCGGCGAGTGCGGAGTGGATGATGCGGCGTTCGTAGGGATTCATGGGCTCGAGGCGGACCTTTTTCCCGAGGCGCACCGCCTTTGCCGCGCACTTCTCCGCCACGCGCTTTAAGGTCTCCTCGCGCTCCTCGCGGTAGTTGCCGCAGTCGACGACGACCCGCTTATACTCCCTTCTCCCCGTATTGGCGACGGCGCCCGCCAAGATCTGAATGGCGTCGATGATCTCGCCGCGTCTGCCGATGACGCCCTTCGCGCCCTCCGCCGTGAGGCGGATGACGATCTTATCCTCCTCGCTGTCGAGCTCGGGTTTGCACTCTGCGCCGAGGAAGGGAAGCAGCCCTTCCAAAAAGGCGACGGCGCGCTCCCCGTCCGAAAGTTTGACCTTTTCGGTGAGTTTCACCTGTGCGGGGACGGAGCCGAACAGCTTCTTCTTGCCGGGGTCGATGACCTCGATCTCCACGTCCTCCTTGGCAAGCCCGAGCTCCTTGAGCCCGGCTTCGACGGCTTCCTCTACCGTCTTTCCCTGAAAAACCTTATCCATATCTATTTCCTCTCAAGAGCTTATTTCTTTTTTCCTTTCTTTTTCCCGTCCTCGTCCTTCTTCATCCACGGGAGGGTGCGGTCGTTCGCCTCGCGGAACGCCTTCTCCTCCTTCTTGGAGAACACCTTGCCGAGCGCAAAGTTGGAGATGAGCGTGACGAGAATGGCGACGACGCTGCTCATGCACATGTAGATGGAGAATGCCGCACTGTACATGAACGCGAAGATGGCATAGATGAGCGGCATCACGACGAGCATGACCTTCTGCGTGTTCGCGCCCTGCCCATCCACCGTCTGGTACTTGTTCGCCTCCTTGGAGCTCTTCATGACGACGAGCTGGGAGACGACCATGAGCGCGATGGAGAGAATGATGAGAATGAAGTAGCCGTTCGCGCGGTCCTTCTCCTCGGTGAGCTGCGAAGTGAGGGCGTTGTAGCGCGCCTCGTCGAGCACCTGTGCGACCTGTCCCGTAGTGCCGTTGTCGAAGGTGATCTCCTCGTTGAGCTGGCTTGCGAAATCCGAATAGGAGGGGATGGGGTGATCATACGAGACGTCCGGATACCACACGTTTCCGATCCAAAGGAAGGAGGGCGTGCTGTCGCTCTCGCGGAAGTAGGTCGCCGCCGCCTGCGCGCCGATGGAGATGATATACTCGTTGCAACCCTTGTTGAGGGCTTCCTGCCGCGCGGTCACCGCGCTCACCGTCGTATCGGCGGGATCGGGGCGGTTGGCGGCGATCATCTGTTTGACTTCTTCGCTGTCGGTCGCCTCATACAGCCTGTCGACGTCGATCTGATATTCCCGTCTGCCGTTGCCGTTTGCGCCGAGCGAATAGACGTAGTAGACGAATTTGGAGGGATCGGAGGACTTGACCTCCATATATTTGCTGTTGGTATCTTCCTCTGTGATGAGCTGGCCGTTTTCCACCTGCTTGCCGTTCTCGTCCGTCACGTTGACGCGCGGATGATACATGGTGTAGACGATGCCGTCCTCCGTGAACGAAAATCCCGCGACAAATTCCTTGGTGAGCTCGTCTGCCTCCGCCCCTTCCACGGGAAGATGGTAGTCCTTCCCCTCGGCGGAGTATTGCAAGATGGCGGAATTGTACTCCTCGGACATGTGCACGAAGAGGTTGAGGTTGGCATATTGCGAGTAAGTGCGGAAGCCGCTGAAGGCGACGATGAGGATGACGAGCGAGATGATCATGGGCAGGCACGCGCCGAGGAGGCTGTACCCGCTCTTTTTTTGCAGCTCGAGCATCTTTTGGTTGTAGGTCGTCTTGTCGTTCGCGTACTGTTTTTGCAGCTTTTCGAGCTCGGGCTTCATCTGCTGCATGATGAGATTTTGCTTGCGCATCATCACGCGCTGGTAAATATCGAAGGGAAGGGTGATGGCTTTGAGTACCAAGGTGAACACGATGATGCCGAGCCCCACGATCCCCACGCCTTCGATGATGATGCGCGCAAAATGACCGAGCCAATCCAGCCCGATCTTATATCCCTGCTCCATGAGGGAAAAACTCACAGCCGCCTGTAACAAATCTATCATAGTTTCACATGAGCCACTTTTTCTTCCAAAACACCTCGGGGGCGGGGTCGTTCCCGCCGCGGGAGAGGGGATTGCAGCGAAGGAGCCTCCACGCCGCGAGCAGCCACCCCGCGACGACGCCGTAGTTGTTGATGCACTGCTTGGCGTATTCCGAGCAGGTCGGCGTGTACAGGCAGGTGTGCCGCGAGAGCTTCCTTTGGTAGAAGGCGATGGCGCGGATGCTCAACCCCTTGAGGACGGGCGGAAAGACCCGCCTGCGCAGAAATCTCTTATTCTCCGCGGCGAGCCGAGAAATGTCGATCCTCAAGCAGATCTTCCCGTTTAAGCAATTTTCCGATGTCCCGTCGGAAGGACGCATAGGCATAGGTGGGCGCGGCCTTGGGAAGGAGCAGCACGCTGCACGGCTTCATATCCTCCGCGAAGTCGTAAAAGGCGGCGCGGAGCAACCGCTTGATGCGGTTTCGCTGCACGCTCCCGCCATACTTCTTCCCCACGCACACGGCGAATTTCACGCGGTCGGAGGGAAGGTAGACGAGCATCAGCGTCTCCGCGCGCACGCGCTTCCCCTTGGTCAAAACGCCCGTGATCTCCTTCTTCTTTTTCAGACGCAGACAGCGCATGGCGCCCTTAAGCGGAAATGTGCTTTCTGCCCTTGTTTCTTCTTCTCTTGAGAGTCTTTCTTCCGCCCTGCGTTGCCATTCTCTTGCGGAAGCCGTGCACCTTGCTTCTCTGTCTCTTCTTGGGCTGGTACGTTCTCTTCATATCGCCAATACTCCTTGTATCTTGTCGGTAAATTGATTATAAAGATTTTTCGCGCTTCCGTCAAGCGTTATTGCGCGTTTCTCACGGGCAAAATGAGGTACAAACTTCCTTTTTTGTCCTCGTTTTGCAGAATAAACGGGGAAATGGGACCGTTGAAGGAGATGCTCACTTTCTCCTCGGTGAGCGCCTTCAGCGAGTCGAGAAGGTACTTCGCGTTCATGGAAATGGTGAGGTCCATGCCCTCCTGCACCGCCTCCACGCTCTCGGCGACGTTGCCGTATTCGGAGACGGAGGAGATCTTCACCCCGCTGCCGTTCATGTCGAGCGTGATGAGATTGTTCTTGTCCCCGCGGATGAGGATGGCGGCGCGCTCCACACTCGAGATGAGCTCCGCCCGCGAGAGGGTGACCACCGTCGTAAAGCGCGAAGGGATGACGTTCTCTTTCTTGATGAAATCCCCCTGATAGAGGCGGGAAACGATGACCATTCCGCCGCTTTTCACCATGAGCATGCCGCCCTGTGTGTAGAGGGTGATCTCGTCGTCGCTGTCCGAGAGCATGCGGGCGATCTCGCCGAGGGTGCGGGCGGGACAGATGATGCTGTTCACGCCGTTCTTGGCGACGATCTCCTCGGAGGAGTAGGCGAGCCGATAGCCGTCGAGGGCGACCATTTCGAGCGTCGGGCCGAATTCCATGAGGCAGCCCTTGAGAATGGGGCGGGAATCGTCCTGCGCGCAGCAGAAGATGGTCTCGCCGATAATGCGCTTCAGCCCGCTCTGTTTTACGGTGAAATTCATCTCCCCGATCTCCAAGTCGATCTTGGGGAATTCCTCCGCGTCGATGGTCTGGAGCACGGAAACGCTGTCGCGATAGCCGATCTCGAGGCCTCTTTCGCCCGTCGCCACCGAGACTTCTTCGCCCGAAAGTTTTCCGATGAAGTCGGTAAACAGCTTGCCGGGGACGCAAATTTCTCCCTCTTCGAAGATCTCGGCTTTCACCGTCTTTTCGATGGAAATTTCCCCGTCCGTCGCAAGGAGGGAGACGCTCTCCCCGAATGCGCTCACCTTGATGCACTCCATCACGGGAACGGTCGTGCGAACGGCGCACGCCTTGCTCACCTTCAACACTGCTTCCGAGAGCGTAAGCCCATCCAAGACAAATTTCATGAGACCCTCCTTGTTCTCTTTTCAAAAAAGAATTATTTCGTAATAGTAGTATTAGGGGCGGTGGAAATGTGGACAAGTCCCCCCGCCCGCTCTTTTCCGTTCTATTATAGCGAAAAGGGGAGAAAATATCAAGCAATTTGGGCGGTTTTCCGCCAATTGCCTTGTGGAAAAAATGGGGACAAGCCTGTGGGCAACTTCCCGCCCCGCTGTGGAAAGGTGGAAAGCGTTTGGGAAGGAAGGGGAGGGCGCACCCGCTCCTTCGAGGAAAGGGAGCAAAGGAGGGAAAGTTATCCACACAGCCTTCCACACTGTGGAAAAAATCTCCCGTGGCTATCCACAAAGCGTTGATAAACGGAAAAATTCGTGCTATAATTTGGGTATGACGATACAATCGCCCGATTTCGGGCGGATCTTTGGGCTTATCGAGGCGCACAGGGAGCAATTCGGGCGGCTGTACGCCCTCCTCCTCGAGAGAAATGCGCAATTCAACCTCACCGCCATCACGGAGGAAGGGGAAGTTTTCCACAAGCACTTTGTGGATTCCCTCGCGGGGGAGCACCTCTTCCCCCAAGGGGCGGCGTGCGCGGAGGTCGGCTCGGGCGCGGGCTTCCCCTCCTTGCCCCTCGCCATCGTGCGCGGGGACCTCACCTTCACCCTCATCGAGAGCACGGGAAAGAAGTGCGCCTTTTTGAAAGAGGCGGTCTCCCTTCTCGGGCTTTCCCATGTGCGCGTGCTGTGTGCGCGGGCGGAAGAGGCGGCGCGGGGCGCCGAGAGGGAGAAGTACGACGTGTGTTTCGCCCGTGCGGTGGCGCGGCTCAACACGCTCGCCGAATACTGCATGCCGCTCGTGAAAAAGGGCGGGAAATTTCTCGCCTACAAGGGGGCGGCGGACGAGCTCGAAGAGGGCAAACACGCCATTTCCGTTTTGGGCGGCGGGGAAGTCGGCGTCTGCCGCTACGAGCTCCCCGAGGGGTACGGGGCGCGCAGCCTCGTGCTCGCGGAGAAGGCAAAGCCCACCCCCGCGCTGTATCCGCGCGGCAGGGGCGCCGAGAGGAGGAGACCGCTTTGAACAGGACGTGCGCACTGACGGGGCACCGCGCCCTCCCCGAGGACTTCGACCGCAACGCCCTCTACGACGCATTGGAGGAACGCGTCCGTTCGGGGTGCGACCGCTTTTTGTGCGGCATGGCGATGGGATTCGACCTCCTCGCCCTCGAGTGCCTCATCGCCTTGAAACAACAGTATAAAATTCGGTTGGAGGCGTGCATCCCCTACGCGGGGCAGGAGAGGGGGTACCCCGCCGCCGAGCGGAGAAGGTACCGCGAACTGCTTTCGTGGTGCGACGAGAAGAACGTCCTCTACCCCGCCTACTTCCGCGGCTGCTTCCTCGCGCGCGACCGCTACATGGTCGACAGGGCGGAGGAGCTCTTCGCCTACCTCACCCAAAGGACGGGCGGCGCGGCGTACACCGTGCACTACGCGGAGGAGAAGGGGGTGCCCGTATTCCTCTTCGGCGCGCCCGCGGAAAACCCGCCCCGTATGTGAGAAAAATTCGCGTTTCCCACCCCCAAAGGGTTGATTTTTTCGCGCAAATGTCGTACAATAAAGGCAGAAAAGAAAATCGCTATAAAGAGGTATGATTATGGATTGGTTGAACGAACATGTCGGGCTTGTCGTGCTCATTGCGACGGTCATCCTCGTGATCCTCATCTGCATCGCCATCAGCATGGTGTATTCGCTCCGGAAGAAGATCGCGGTGCAAAAACCAAACTTTCTCGATTTCTATTCCATCGACTTCGAGACGCGCGAACGCTATGCGGCGCTCACCATCGGTAACCGCTCTTTGAACGAGGTCGCCATCGCGGAGCTGGGCGTTCTCAACGGGAAGAAGTCCATTCCGCTCACCGCCAAATTCAAGCAAAAGAAGAACATCGCGCCCGACGTGCGCATCGTCATCGAACAGCGCAGCAGCATCTCCTTCCGCCTCACCGAAAAGGAGCTTAAGGATCTGCTCGTGCCCGGCAAAAAGGGCCCCGAGCTCAAGACGCTCCGCCTCTACTGCGTGGACCTCACGGGCACGCTCTATAAGGGGAAGATCAAGTTTGTGCGCAAGCTCTTGCATGAGATCTTGAACCCGGGCAAGGCGCAGACCGAGCACGGCGGAAAGGTCCCCGAAGAGCTCCTTCCCGTCGCTCCCGCGGCACCGGAAGAGCCCGAGGCGCCCGCCGTTTCCGCATCCGCGCCCGAAGCGTCCGTGCCCGTCGCCGAGCCCGCCGCATCGCCTGCGGACCCTGCGACACCCGAGGCGCCCGCCGTCATCCCCGAACACGAGAAGAAGTAATTTCTTCGCTCTCCCCGCTCTCCCGCCCCCTTCCCCCTCGGAAGGGGGTTTTGCTATGTGCTGTGCTGCCCCTTGCTTCCCCTCCCCCTGCGTCCCCCACCCCAAAGGGGAGGGGGATAAATTGTAGGAAAAAATCCCCTTCCTTTTTAAGGAGGGGGATACAGGGGGAGGTAACCCCTCAGTCGCGCAAGGACAGCGCGCCAGCTGTCTCACGCGGGTAGAGTCCCGCGTTCGGTCAGCATTTGCCCGTGCATATGGGCAAATGCCAAGAAAATTTTGCGCCAAAGATTATCAACCTTTGGCAGAATGCAAAATTTTCCCTCAAATAGGGGAGCCGAGAGGGCCCGCCCCCTTTTCTTGAGGGGGAGGGGTAGGGGAGGGGGTGTCCCTCCGAAAAGCGAGCGGAAAGGGGAAAAAGCGGCAAAATGCGGCAAAAAATGCGGGAGGCAGTGCGGTACACTGAAAAAGAGAGGTATTCTATGGCATATGAAAAGCGGGTGTGCGTGCTCAAACAGATGAAGAAGGGCTTTTCGGCGGACGGAAGCGCGCTCTCGGGCGCGGTCTATTGCGAGCGGTTGGGCTCGGAGCTCACCGTCACCCCGCGCCTTTTGGGGCTGGCGCCCGTCACGGACGGGAGGTATGTGCTCGTGCTCGGCGTCGGCGGGCAGCACTTCTGCCTTCCCCTCATGGGCGGAGAACAGCTCCGCGTGGAGAACGCTCCCTCCATCGGAGGCGGATTTTCGGCGCTCCTCGCCTTTGTGCGCGGGGAAGCGGAGCCCGTCGCCTTCGGGGCGTGCGGGACGGAAAAACCCGACGCAGCCCCCCTTCTCGCCGCGCTTGGGCCCGAGGAGAAGCCTTCCGAAGCAAAGTCCGCGGAAAAATCTTCGGAAAAAAAATCGGGCGGAAAGCGCCCCGCCGTGCAGCCGCTCCCGCCCATCGAGACGCCCGCACCCGCCATTCCGAGCAACCCGCTCGCGCCCGCCGTTCCCCTCCCCGGCCCGCCCTTTCGCGAGGGGTACGACGACGAGGCCATCGCCGCAGACGACTACTTTGCCCTATCTTCGCATGCGCATGCTGAAGGGGGCGATGGCGGCGAAGCGCAAGAGGTGGAAGAGCCGCGCGGCGGCGACGCTCCTTCGCATGAAGCTGCTCCGTATCCCCGCGGCACGCTTACATATTATAAGGAAATAAAGGAGCGCATCGACGAGGCGTTCTCCCGCTTCCCTCCCGATACGAGGCTGAAGGGGAGCTTTCCCTATTCCGATTGGGTGCGGGCGGAGGACGCGCTGCTCGGCATCGTCTATGCGGAGGGGATGCCGCGGTATCTGTGTGTCGCCGTGGAAAAGCGCGGGGACCCGCCCGAGGAGATGAAAAGCAATTGTTCCTTCGTGCCCGCCGGGCCCTTTTCGGAGGAGGAAGGCTTTTGGGTCGTCTTTCAGGACGCCGACACGGGCGCCTACGTCCGCGTCTACGACGAGTAGGGGGGGTGTATGGAGCTGCCCCCTTTGAAGGGGGCGGCTCCGCCGTAGGCGGTGGTGGGGGTTGCCCCGAGTGAGCGGTGGGTATTTTGCCCCCACCTGTCTCGCTACGCTCGCCACCCGCCCCCATAAATAGGGGCAGGTCACAATAAGGACCCTCATTCTGCCCCGTCCTAATGCGTCATTCTGTCCCGCCCGAGCTTCTATTGTATTCCAAGGGCGGCACGAGCGCGTAGCGCGAAGTAGCCCCCTTGTGGGGCGAAGAATCCCGAGGATGAAAATTCGGACTTCGTACTTCGGGATGTTTCGGTCGCGGTGCTCCCTCAACATGACGCGGTAGGACGCCGAGGGGCCTCTGCTTCCCACACCCCTCCCCCTCGGCGACGAAAATCGGCGCGAATTTGTTTACATCCGCGGAAAATTGTGGTATAATATCCTATGGGAGGCAGAGTGCTTCCTTTAGGAGGTTTTTCATGAAAGCATTGACAGAGAACAAAAAGGTGCTCGACTTTGTACAGAAAAGCGCCGAGCTCGCCTGTCCCGACAAAATCGTGTGGATCGACGGCAGCGAGAAACAGCTCGAGGAGCTTTGCGCCGAGGGCGTAAAGACGGGGGAGATGATAAAGCTCAACCAAGAGAAGCTCCCCGGTTGCTACTATCACCGCACCGCGCAAAACGACGTGGCGCGCGTCGAGGACCGCACGTTCATCTGCTGCAAGAATAAGGAGGACGCGGGCCCCATCAACTACTGGATGGACCCCAAGGAGGCATACGCCATGTGCGGCGACATCGCCCGCGGGAAGATGAAGGGCCGCACCATGTACGTCATTCCCTATTCGATGGGCGTGGTCGGCTCGCCGTTTTCCAAGATCGGCATCGAGGTCACGGACAGCATCTACGTCGTTTTGAACATGGCGATCATGACGAGAATGGGGACGGAAGTGTACGACTATCTCGGGAAGGACGGAGACTTCATCAAGGGCTTCCACTGCAAGTGCGACGTAGACCCCGAGAAGCGCTACATCATGCACTTCCCCGAGGACAACACCATCATCTCGGTGAATTCCGCCTACGGCGGCAACGTCCTTCTCGGCAAGAAGTGCTTTGCGCTTCGCATCGCTTCCTACCTTGGCAAGAACGAGGGCTGGATGGCGGAGCACATGCTCATTTTGGGCGTCACCTACCCGAACGGCGAAAAGCACTACCTTGCGGCGGCGTTCCCCTCCGCGTGCGGAAAGACCAACCTCGCCATGCTCATTCCCCCCAAGCACTACCTCGAGAAGGGCTATAAGGTGGAATGCGTGGGGGACGACATCGCGTGGATCCGCATCGGCAAGGACGGAAGGCTTTGGGCGGTCAACCCCGAGAACGGCTTCTTCGGCGTTGCCCCCGGCACCAACCAAAAGAGCAATCCCAACGCGCTCGCCGCGACGAAGAAGGGCACCATCTTCACCAACGTCGCCATCGATCCTTCGGACAACACCGTGTGGTGGGAAGGGCTCACAAAGCCCGCGCCCGAGCACCTCATCGACTGGCTCGGCAACCCTTGGACGCCCGAGAGCGGCGTGAAGGCGGCGCACCCCAATTCGAGATTTACCGCCCCCGCGGCGGGCTGCCCTTGCCTCTCGCCCGAATTTGATTCCAAGGAAGGCGTGCCGCTCGACGCCATCGTGTTCGGCGGAAGAAGGGCGACGACGACCCCGCTCGTCTACCAGTCGCGCGATTGGGACCACGGCGTGTTCGTGGGCTCCATCATGTCGAGCGAGACGACGGCGGCGGCAACGGGCGCGGTGGGCGTTCTGCGCCACGACCCCATGGCGATGAAGCCCTTCTGCGGCTACCACATGGCGGACTACTTCGCGCACTGGATCGAGATGGGCAAAAAGATCAAGAATCCGCCCAAGATCTTCAACGTCAACTGGTTCCGTCAGGACGAGAACGGCGAATTCATCTGGCCGGGCTTCGGCGACAACATGCGCGTCCTCGAGTGGATCCTCAAGCGCTGCACGGGCGAAGTCGGCGCGGAGGAGACCGCCATCGGCTACGTTCCCCACGCCGAGGACATCGACCTCGAAGGGCTGGACCTCACCAAGGAGACGCTCGAGAGCATCCTCTATGTGGATAAGAAGAAGTGGTCGAAGGAGGCCGACGAGATCGCGGAGTACTACAAGCAGTTCGGCGACCGCCTGCCCAAAGAGCTCAAACAGAGCCTCGAGACCTTGAAGAAAAATTGCGCAAAATAAGAAGATTTGCAAAAAAAGTAGAATTGCGAAGAATCGGTTGAAAGGCAGGGCCGCCGCATTTTGCGACGGCCCTGTTTTGACAAGGAGGAAGAATGAAACAACGTGTAAGATCGGCGCTCTTCGCGGCGGCCGCATTTTCCCTTGCGCTCCTGTTTGCTGGGTGCGATCTGTTGCGCGGTGGGGCAACGGGCTCTTCGGGCGATCCCGCTCCCGACGGCGTGCCCACCGAAGCGGCCTTTCGGGCGGCCTGTGCGGACGTCGAGACGGCGGATACCCTCTATGCGTCGCTTACGCGCGGCGTCCTCGGCGAGGGAGAGTTCCAAGGGGGCGCGACGAGCGACTCCCGCGTGACGGAGACGACGGTGAGCCTTCGCGACTTTTCCCATGAGGAGGGCCCGCGGCTCTCCCTCGGCGTCAACAACAGGACGGGCGGCGACGAGGTCTATTACATCGTGACGGAGGGGACGCTCTATCGCTATACCCCCGATGGGCGGCACTATGCACGGACGGCGATCCCCGCCGAGCCCGACGTCAAGGCGCAGATCCGCGGTCTCGTGAAGGACAGAGACCCCGCGGCGATCTTCTCCTCCCTCCGCTTCTTCCCCGATGCGAAAGGGGCGGGGGTCCCCGTCTCCGATCTCTTTTCGAGCTTTTCCTTGGACGAAGCGCGCCACTGTTACACGGCGGAGATGCCGATGACGCTCGGTGGCAAAACGGTACAGGCGACGCTTCGGCTCGACAGCCTCGGCTGGAAGGACGACCTTTTCACGCTCACGGTATTGACGGACCCCCGCCAAAGCGGTGCGGGCAACTTGGCGGAGACGCAGTACGACTCCATGGAGTTCGTCTTCCGCCCCTCCGCCTCCGTCTCTATCCCGTAAGGAGGCGCCGTGCAGAACACTTGGCCGCCCTCCTCATTCCGAATTTAGCGTAGCGGGGTGAGAGGATCTTCTTTGTCGAAGGCAAGGGGTACCGCGTCATCCTGAGCCGAGACGGCTATACAAAGTCCGAATGGGGTGTTCTCGAAGGATCCCGAGGATGAAAATCCGGACTTCGCTTATCGGGATGTTTCGGTCGCTCCGCTCCCTCAACATGACGCGGTAACCTCCCCCTGTGTCCCCCTCCTTACAAAGGAAGGGGATAAAGAGGCGGGCTCCCGAAAGGGGGGATAAAAGCAGACAAAATCCCCCTCCTTAAAAAGGAAGGGGATTCGTCGTAAAGCTGCCCCCTTCCCGCGAAGGGCGTTTAATACTCCGCGATGCCCAAAATGTAGTCCGACTTCACGTCGAGCAGGGCGCAGAGCTTGGCAAACGTATCGAGAGCGGGAAAAATGTCTTGCTTCATATATTTGGAGACCGTCTGTGCCGAAACGCCGATGCTTCTTGCAATTTCCTTTTGCTGTATGCCGCTGGCGGCGATACTCTCACGGAGCCGCCGCTGAATGTCTTTTAATTCCATGATTTCCCCCATGAAATATAGAATTTCAAAAAAAATATCGCACAATATACGATTTTTCGCTTGACAATCGCATATTAGGTGATTATAATAAGGGTAGTTCTCGCGAAAACGGCGGGAATCAGGCAATCGGAAGCTTCATGTCTTTTCCCCCTAAAAAAAGTCATCTTCCGAAAACCGCGGCGCGCAAGGCTCGTCCTTGCGCGCTTTTTTCGTGGGATGGGGGAATGACGCGGTGGCGCGGGGCGGGATGAGGGGCGAGGGATTTTATAGAGCTGCCCCCGTTGAAAGGGGGCGGCTCCCGCGCAAGCGGGTGGTGGGGGTTGCCATTCGCGCATCCATACGCCCATCCCCACCCGTCTGCCCATGGGCAGCCACCCTCCCCTTCCCCGAAGGGTAGGGCTTCACGCTGCGGTGCCCCTCCCCCTGCGTCCCCCTCCCCAGGGGGGAAGGGGATTCCCACCTTGGCGCCCCTTTGAGGGGAGCTGGCGCGCTGTCTTTGCGCGACTGAGGGGTTCTTAACCCTATCCCCCGCTACGCGGGTACTGTCTCACGCGGGTAGAGTCCCGCGTTCGGTCAGCATTTGCCCGTGCATATGGGCAAATGCCAAGAAAATTTTGCGCCAAAGATTATCAACCTTTGGCAGAGTGCAAAATTTTCCCTCTCAGGGGAAGCAAGGGATAGGAGAGCACTCCCTCCCCTACCTCCCTCAAGTATAAGGGGGAGGGCTTCCTTGGCCCCCTCTTCCCCCTCGCCCCAAAAAAAGTTTCGAAAAGCGCAAGAAAAATAGACAAAACGTTTTCGGTGTGCTATAATATGGGCAGAAATTTCCGAAACGAGGAAAAGAGCTATGGATCTGAACCTTTTAACCATCATCGTCATGTTTGCGGTGGTGCTCGGGCTCGGGTACGCCGCCCTCAACTTCTACCTTACCAAGAAGCTGAAGGAAGGCAACGAGCGCATGCAGCACATCGCCGCAAAGATCAGAGAGGGCGCGAACGCGTTCATCTTCTACGAATACAAGATCGTCGCCATCATCGCGGCGTGCGTTGCCGTCGTGCTGGCGCTGTTCATCGCGTGGGAAGCGGGCGTTGCGTTCGTCATCGGCGCGGTCATGTCCGCCACGGCGGGCTTCGTCGGAATGAAGATCGCGACCTACGCCAACGTGCGCGTCACCAACGCCGCCAACGAGAGCAGGGAGATCGGCAAGACGCTCAAAGTCGCCTTCCGCGGCGGCTCCGTCATGGGGCTTTGCGTGGCGGGCTTTGCGCTGCTCGGCGCCATCATCGTCTACTGCTGCTTCGGCTGGGCGGGCGGAATGCTCAAGCTCGACGCCGTGGGGCAAATTGTGGAACACGTCAACCCCATCACCAAGCAGAGCTACAACCTCTCCATCATTCTCTCGGGATATGCCCTCGGGTGCTCCATCATCGCCCTCTTCAACCGTGTGGGCGGCGGCATCTACACGAAGGCTGCCGACATGGGCGCGGACCTCGTGGGAAAGACGGAAGCGCACATTCCCGAGGACGACCCCCGCAACCCCGCGACCATCGCCGATAACGTGGGCGACAACGTGGGCGACGTGGCGGGCCTCGGCGCCGACCTTCTCGAAAGCTACATCGGCTCCATTATGGCGACCGTCATCCTCGCCATCGAGCTCTTCTGCAACACCGCGGGCGCAAACCTGCTCATCGGCGCGTCTCTTCTTCAGAAGATGGTCCTCTTCCCGCTGCTCTTTGCGGGCATCGGGCTCATCGGGTGCGTCGTCGGCATCTCCTATCCGTTGTTGAAGCCGCACCTTTCCGACAACCCGCACATGGAGCTCAATCTCGCGACGTGGATCTCCGCGGGCATTACCCTCATCGGCGGGTGCCTTCTCTCCATCTTCCTCTTCAAGGGGGAGACGGCGGAAGCGCTCAAGAACGCCAAGCTCTCCATCGGGCCCATCACCCCGTGGGTGGCTGCCGCCATCGGCATCGTTGCGGGCATTCTTATCGGCATCATCTCCGAATATTATACGAGCTACGACTATAAGCCCACGCGGGGCATCTCCAACGCGAGCAAGGAAGGCGCGGCGCTCACCATCACGCAGGGCATGGCGACGGGCATGATCTCGACCATGCTCCCCGTCGTGGTTTTGGGTGTTGCCATCTTCGCCTGCTACGGGCTGGGCGGCATGTTCGGCGTCGGCTGCGGCGCCATGGGCATGCTCTCCTTCGTTGCGGCGACCGTCTCGGTGGATACCTACGGCCCCATTTCGGACAACGCGGGCGGCATCGCCGAGATGAGCATGCTCGACGAGGAAGTGCGCTCCATCACCGATAAGCTCGACTCCGTGGGCAACACCACCGCCGCCATCGGCAAGGGATTCGCCATCGGAAGCGCTGCGCTTGCGACGCTCTCCATGATGTCGAGCTACCTGTACGCCGCGGGGGATAGATTCCTTTCGAACGGCGCGACGCTCCTTCTCAACATCGTCAGCGGCGACATCATCGTCGGCGCCATCGTGGGCGCCGCCATTCCCTTCCTCTTCTCGGGCATGCTCATCAACGCGGTCGCCAAAGCCGCGCGCAACATGGTCGAGGAAGTCCGCCGCCAGTTCCGCGAGAATCCCAAAATTCTGACGGGCGAAGAGGACCCCGACAGCACCAAGTGCGTCACCATCTCCTCGCAGGGAGCATTGAAGCAGATGATCGTTCCCTCTGTCATCGCCATCGCCATTCCCGTGGTGTGCGGATTCATCTTCGGCGCGGGCTTTGTGGGCGGCATCCTCATCGGGGCGACGCTCTCCGCCATCATGCTTGCCATCTACACGGGCAACGCGGGCGGCGCGTGGGATAACGCCAAGAAGTTCATCGAGAGCGGCGGCGTCGAGGGCGTGAAGAAGGGCGAAGAGGGCTACGACGCCGTGCACGACGCGGCGGTCGTCGGCGATACCGTGGGCGACCCCCTGAAGGATACCGTCGGGCCCTCCCTCGATATCCTCATCAAGATCATGTCGACGGTCTCGCTCGTATGCGTCGTCGTGTTCCAGAATTTCAACCTGCTCAAGGCGTGCGGGTTGGACGGCCTGTTTACCTAAAAAAGCGCGATAAGAGAAGCGGCTTTTGCGCCGCTTTTCTTTTGCATCGGGATATGAAGGAATTTCTTCGAAAGCTCTATGCGCAGGAGTGCGGAAAGGGTGCCTCTCTCGACTTGGAGACGTTTTCCCGCACGGGCTCCCGCCTCGAATTCGAGGCGGGGTACTTTGCCCGCAGAAAGGCGCTCACCGCCGCCGCCCTTCTCTTTCTTTTGGGGGAGGAGGAATACCTCGCGGGCGCAGAAGAGAATATTTCGCGCATCCTCTCGGAACAGACGTGGGTGCACCCCGCGCACGGGGGAAGCATCGACCTGTTTTCCGCCGAAACGGGCTTCGCGCTCGCCGAGATCGCCTCTCTATTGCCCCTTTCCCGAGAGAGGAAAAAGGAGATCTCCCGCGAAGTGGAGGAGCGCATCGCGTTGCCCTTCCGCGAAGAGACGTTTTGGTGGGAAAAGACCCGCGGCAATTGGCTCCCCGTGTGCATGGGGAACGTCGCGGGGGCGCTCTATTATACGGACAGAGAACAATTCGAAGCGCAGAGAGAGCGCCTTTCGGCGGGGCTTTGCCGCTACATCGAGGGCTTCCCCGAGGACGGCTGGTGCCACGAAGGGCTCGAATATTGGAATTTCGGCTTCGGCGCGTTCGTGCGGTGCGCGGAGCTGCTCTTCCCCGAGCTTTTGTCCCTTCCCAAGGTGAAGGAGATCGCCCGCTATCCCTCCCGCTGCTTTTTGGCGGGGAACGTGACGGCGAGCTTCTCGGATTGCCCCATGGACGGCAAGGCGGATAGGGGGCTTGTGAATTTCCTTGCGAAAACCTACGGCTTGCCCCTCCTCACGGGCGAAGAGAGCGCCATCCGCGCCGAGAATGTGCCGTGGCTCTCCCTCTCCCGCGCGCTGCGGGACGGCGTCCTTTGCGCCCAAACGCGGACGCGGCAGGGCGGCGTGTATGGGAGCGTTGCCGTCTTTCACGGAGAAGGGTTTTCTCTCGCCGTGAAGGCGGGAAACAACGGCGAGGAGCACAACCACAACGACGTGGGCTCCTTCATCCTCTCGGGGGAACAAGGCCAGCTCGTCTGCGACCTCGGCCAGCCGCTGTACACGCGGGAGTATTTTTCGGAAAGGCGGTACGAAAATTTCGTCGCCACCTCCCTTTCGCACAGCGTGCCCATCGTGGGCGGAAAGGCGCAGGGCACGGGGAAAACGTTCGGCGGAATCTTGCTCGACGGCGGGAAGAAGGTCGAGTTTGCGGGCGCGTATGCGGGCTGCAAGAAGTTGGAGCGGCGGTTTTCCATCCTCGAAAACGGCGTGGAGGTCACAGATTTCTTCGACGGGGAGGAGGTCACCGAGCGCTTCGTCCTCCTTGCGCCCCCTTCCCGGGAGGTGGAAATTTACTCCCGCGAGGGGTACGTTCCTACCGTACAGAGGCGCACATGGAGGGACCACGGCGGGGAGGAGAGGTGCGCGTATCTCCTCGACTTCGCCATCGAAAAGGGCAAAAGGGAGGCGGCGTTCCTCCTTCTTCCGAAGAAAGAAAAAATCGCCCGAGCGGGCGGTAAGGGGTACATGCAATGAACTTTATGGACGGATTTTTGGTGGCTTGCTTTCTCTTTTTTATCGGCAGTACGCTCGGTTGGTGCCTCGAGGTGGTGTTCCGCCGCGTGTGCACCGCCAAGCGGTGGCTCAACCCCGGGTTTTTGACGGGGCCCTGCCTGCCCCTCTACGGCTTCGGCGTCGTGGGGCTGTTCGGCATCTCCCTCATTCCCATCCACACGGGAATGGCGTGGCTGGACGCCGTGCTCGTCATCCTCATCATGGGCGCCGCCATGACGCTCATCGAGTACATCGCGGGGCTCATCTTCATCAAGGGAATGAAGATCAAGCTCTGGGACTACACCAACCGTTGGGGAAATATACAGGGCATCATCTGCCCGCTGTTCTCCTTTTTCTGGCTGCTCGTGAGCGCGTTTTTCTACTTCGTCATCACCGCGCCCGTCATCGAAGCCGTGCGCTGGTTCGTGAGCAATTTGTGGTTCGCCTTCTTTGTGGGCATCTTCTTCGGAGTGTTCTTCGTGGACCTCGCAAGCTCCATTCACCTCTCCGCAAAACTTCGCAGCTTCGCCAAGGAGCACGGCATCGTCATCCACTTCGAGAAGCTCAAGGAAGCCGTCGTCGAGGATACCGAGGAGAAACACGAGAAGCCGAGCTTCCTCCTCCCCTTCAAGACGCTCGATTTGAAGGGCAAGCTCGCGGGCATGAAGGAAAAATTCAGCTCCGAACGCAAGACAAAATCTCCCAAATCGGAACAGTAAGAACGCGGTGGCAAAGGGTGGAAGGAGGCACTCTCGCTCTGCCCCTCCCCCTGTGTCCCCCTCCCCGCGCGCGGGGAGGGGGATAAGATAACGGAGCCCACCCCGAAAGGGACGGGGATAAGATAACGGAGTCCACCCCGAAGGGGAGGGGGATAAGATAACGGAGCCCTCCCCGAAAGGGACGGGGAGGATCATTAGGGAATCCCCTTCCTTTTTAAGGAGGGGGATACAGGGGGAGGTTCCCGCGTCACTCTACCCCGAACCAACGCTTCATTTCGAGCGGAGCGTCAGCGAAGCCGAGAAATCTCAAACGGTGCGCTAAATCGCTTCGTGCTCCCGTATCCAAGCGAGGAGTCCCTCGTACTTCATTTCTCCCTTGGCAAGGGAGAGCCCGATCTCGACGAGCTCTTCGTCCGTCACATCCAACGGAATGCCGTTGACCTCGAGGAAGGTGAGCATTACATACACGCCGATGCGTTTATTTCCGTCCACAAAAGCGTGGTTGGAAACGAGCCCGGCGCAAAGCCGCGCCGCCTTTTTTTCCTTGCTTGGGAAGAGTCCTTCCCGTCGAAGCCGGCATAGGGGGCTTCGAGGGCGGATTCCAAGAGCCCGATGTCGCGCACGCCGTCCTCTCCACCCGTTTCCTCGATGAGAAGGCGGTGGAGCAGCAAGACTTTTTCCTTCCCGAATTTGATCATTTGGCGAGCTCCTCAAATGCCTTGCGGTGCTTCTCCAAAATGCGCCGCGCGGCGACGTCGATCTTCTCGTCCTCGGTGAGCTCGAGCAAGGGATTGTCGACCAAATTCACGAGCAGATACCGCGGCTTGTTGTTTTTGAAGATGACGACGCTGCCCTCTTTGTCTGCAATGCGCGCCGCCCGCGAAAAGTTTTGGTTTGCCTCCGAAATCGAAAGCAGTTGGCTTGTATTTATCAACATAAGATCACCTCTTTTACAGTATAGCCGAATTTTAGCTAAAAATCAACCTATTCTCTAAAAATTTATTCCTTCTCCCCCAAAAAAGAGTAGCAAAAAGGAGGCGGGTGCCTCCTTTTTCGTATATCGCAATTTACATGACGACGATATTCTTTTGCGCGAAGAGCTCTTTGAGCTCGGGCGGGAAGGCGTCGTCGGTGATGAGCACGTCGATCTCCTCCATGCGGGCGAAGGTGTGCGGCATGATTTTGCCGATCTTCGAGCTGTCGAGCATCATGTACAGCGTCTTGGCTTTTTTGCGCGCCATCTTCAAGAGGTCTGCCTCGATCATCGACCCGCAGGAAAATCCGATCTCGGGGGTGAAGGCGGAGGCGGAAATGATGGCGAGCTCGAAGTTGGTGTTCTCAAAGTAATCCTTTGCGACGGGGGAGGCGGTGGAGAGGTTATCCTTCATCACCTGACCGCCGAGCACGGTCACGTTGATGTTCTTCTTCTGCGAAAGCTCGATGGCGACCGCAAGCCCGTTCGTGAAGATATGGACGTTGATATCCGGGAGCTCCTTGGCAAGGTACATTGCCGTCGTTCCGCCGTCCATAAAGAGGCTCGTGTTTTCGTCGATGAGGCTCGCCGCCTTCTGGGCGATCTCGATCTTTTCGTCGGTGTGAATGGCGGTCTTTTTCGCATACGGCTCTCCCGAGACCTTTTGCACCTCCTTCACCGACATTGCCCCGCCCCGCACGCGAATGATCCTTCCCTGCTGCTCAAGCTGGAACAGATCCCGCCGCAGGGTCATCTGCGAGACATTCGGAAAAAAGTCGTCGAGCTGGTCGAGGGTAAGTTTTCCTCTTTTATCCAATAATTCGGCGATTTCTTCGATCCTTTCCCGTTTCATGGTATACCTCCCTCATTCTGTTTGCGTGACCGATTTTAACATGAAATAAAAAATTTTGCAAGCAATTTCACACGTTTTTCCAAAAAATTTTTCGAATTTCAAAATAAACTTTGTAAACTTAAAACATTCTTCACATTATGAACACACAAAAAATGATAATTTAAAACAAAAACATGGAATTTTTGTATTATTTGCCCATTTTTGTGCATTTTGCGCACATTTTTGGCGGCTTTTTTCCGTTCTCCCGCTTGCTCGTTTTTGAGGGGAAACCAATCCCTTTTGTGGAGGAGGCGAGGGGGCATCCCCTTTCCCTTTGGGGAGGCACCGAGAGGGTTTACCGCGTCATGTTGAGGGAGCGGGGCGACCGAAACATCCCGATAAGCGAAGTCCGAAATTTCATTCTCGGGATTCTTCGCTACGCTACTTCGCGCTACGCGCTCGTGCCGCCCTTGGAATACAATAGAAGCTCGGGCGGGGCAGAATGACGCGGGA
>CANRHI010000023.1 GCA_947630365.1 uncultured Clostridia bacterium | reverse complement strand
AGAATCCCGAAGATGAAAATTCGGACTTCGTACTTCGGGATGTTTCGCTCGCTTCTCTCCCTCAACATGACGCGGTATCTCCGCCCCGCCGCAGGGTTTTCCCCAAAACGAACAAAGTAAAACCCCCCGAAACTCGCGCTCCGAGGGGTTTTACTATATGATAAGGGGGAAAAATTATGAGCTGTTTTTGGTGCGGCGTCCTCACCGCTGTTTGTAGCTTCATTATAATACGCCTCCGATCAAAATGCAACTTCTTGTTTTCACTTCCGTAAAAAAATTTTTCCTTTTGTCGAACAATCAAATCTTGTGATAATTTATCTCACAAACCGCCAAAAATTTTACTCTTTCACAATGTACATAAATTACACAATGCGGCACAGCAGGCACGCCGCGATCGTCCCCGCAAACCCCGAGAGGAGCGCGATGAAAATGGGCAGCGCGCGGCCCTTCTTCTCCACGCCCGCGTAGTAGATCGCCGATATGTAGAACACCGTCTCGCTCGAGCCGTAGCACGCGCAGGCGCAGCGCGAAATGTAGCTGTCCGCGCCGTAAGTTTTCAAAATTTCGGAAAGAAGCGCCGTCGAGCCGCTCCCCGAGAAGGGTTTTAGGAGCACCAGTTTTGAAATTTCGGGCGGAATGCCGAGGAAGGAGAACACGGGGGAGAGCGCCTTTGTCAACACTGCCGAGAGCCCGCTCTGCTCAAACAGCTCGGACAGCATCAAAATGACGGCAAGGTAGGGAAAGAGGGAGAGAACGAGCGGCACCGCGCCCTTCACCCCCTCCGTGAAGCAGTCGTACAGTTTCACCCTCTTTATGGCGGCAAACACAAAGAGCAGCAAAAAAAGGAGGGGGAGAAGGAGGGAGAAGTATTTCATCGCGCCCGCCTTCTTCCGCAGAGGAGGAACACGAGAATTGCCCCGAGCAGGGTGGAGACCAAGGTGGAAAGCAGGGTGGGCAGAAAAATATCGGCGGGGGAGAGAGACCCCGCCGCCGCGCGAAGAGCTATGGCCGTTGTGGGAAGGAGCTGTAAACTCGTCGCATTGAGCACAAAGAGCATGTCGGCGGCGTAGTCGTTTTTTGCCGCGAGGAAGCGGCGCGTTGCCTCCACCCCGAGCGGCGTCGGCGCCCCGGGCAGACCCAAAAGATTGGCGGAGAGATTTCCGCACACGATGGGAAGCACATCTTCGTCCTCGGTGCGGAAGAGCTTTTTCGCAGGCGCCGAAAATTTCCGCGAGAGGAAGAGCGCCAGCCCGCTCCGTTCCAAGACCTTGAAAAACCCGAGCCACACGCAGTAGGACGCCAGCAGCGACAAGGAGAGCGTCGCCGCCTTCTCGCCCCCCTTGAGCAGTGCGGGCAGAAACCCCTCGGGGTCGAAAAAAAGAAACATTCCCCCCGCCACCGCAAATACCACCGCAAACACGCCGTTCATGCGCTATTGTATGCCTTTCCCGCGCGGGATATGCTTTTTGCGGCCTTTGTCCTACTCTGTTTGTAGGAGTGGGGTAGAGAGAAATCCGCGTATGGTATTCCAAACGTGAATGGATCATACAAAAATCAGCATTTTTGGGGTAAAAATTACAAATAATTTCATTGTTGGGAACCTACAACTTTTTCCTGAAATAATATTTATCAAGCCTTGACGAAAAAGCGCGAAAAGTATATAATAAGAAAGGTTTTGTTCGAGAATGTTTATTGGCCGATTGAAACTGCAGAAGGAAATTTATCGATGTGTTTTCATGGCATTCGGATGAAGCACGGTTGGGAATTTGTCTTAGTTGCATTTATGAAAAATAGGTGTTGTTCGTGCGGTATGCGCCCTTGTATGCAAAAGAGCGCTTCTATTATCATTTGAAAAACGAGAACCGCGTCGGACGCCACGGCCGTCATGAAAGGCAGAAGATCGAGGAAACGGTGGATACATGGAACGCAAACACATAGACTGGAAAAAAACCGGTAAAAATTTACACCTTCTCCGCAACGATAATATATCTTTGCGAAGATATGTATGTTCCGAGCTGCGCCGCGATGATGGCAATTGCAGCGGAGAATGCGAAACATGCCGATATGATATGGATAGCAGTATCAGCAGACCAGAGCTTGCACTCGTTTTCCACGTTTCGGAAAGCGTTATTTTCAATTGGGAGAGCGGAAAGACGCCTGTTTCGTTGGAGGACATGCTTTTCTATTGCCAAATTGCAGACGTCAAATTGAAAGAAATACTCGTTTTCGAGTAAAGCGGGAAAACAATGAAAAGGATAATCGTTGAATTAGAAGGTGCATGGGTGTTGAAGCATCGCGATGATGATGAATTACCCATAGCCAAATTAAGATCTCTGTTGCAGGGCGATGAAATAGTCATTGAAGATGCTTCATTGACGACCATTTCAATTTTAGTAAATGGTGAAGAGCGGGAAGCCGATCGCATTGCGGATCATATAAGGACAGCCTTTTTAAATAATTATCCCGGCGAGGAATTGGACGGGATCCTCAATTTGGCGATCACGAAAGTTGAGGATAAAACAATATCGGATGCATCCTCGTCATCGATAGAAAAAGATGAATATCGATCTATTTTCGACCGTTTTCACTCCGGTATGTCGGAGAATGGGGCGAAGAAAGGGGTGGCCGATAAAGCCGACATATCGGAAATTTCCGAACATGTTTCGAATTTGGTGGGGGCAAGCGAATTCAAGAGCCTGATCGAAGAAATTATTAAGATCGCGCCACAACTTGTCGCGGAAAAAGCGCAGGCGGTGTTTAATGGTCGAAGTTATGTTTTTTCCATTGGGGATGGATACGGGTTGACCACATACCTTGATTTGCTCGCACGGACATTGTCTGTGACGGGACTTTGTTCGATGCATCCCCATCCTGTAGTGGAGGAGCGGCTCGGTCCGTACAAGGAAAGTATAGAGCCCTTTGAGGAAGTGCTACAGATCCTTCGCAATGGAGACAAGAGCAGGATCTGCGTTCTCTGCATCGACATCAGTGAGTGGCTTGGAAAAACAGATACTCATTACTTTAAGATGTTGTTGCGAACAATCGAAAAGGTAACCGATGAGTTCATTATTGTGTTTCGAGTGCCATTCCTTGAAAAAGATGTTTTGGCGAACCTCGGATTTTCATTGAATGATTTATTGAGCGTAAAAACTATATCGTTCCCTCCGTTCACACAAGAGGATTTGAGAATTTGCGCTGAGCGAGAGCTCAAGAGCTATGGGTTTGCGGCGTCCAAAAACGCTTGGGGATTTTTCTTGGCGCGTATCATGGAGGAAAAAGCCGACGGCAAATTCTATGGCCTGAATACCGTCAAAAAGGTAGTTCGTGAGCTGATTTATAACAAACAACTGGCGAATGCGGGCAAAAAGAAAGTCAGCCATACGATCAATCGTAGCGACACAAGGACACTTTGTTCCAATGTCGAAAATTCCATGTCCGGAACGGAACAGTTGAAGCGTCTGATCGGACATGAGCAAATCAAGAAGAAGATAGAAGAGCTGATTGCCCAAATCGAACTTTCGGCGAAGCAAAATGACGGCGAGAGGCCCTGTATCCACATGCGCTTTGTGGGAAATCCCGGCACAGGGAAGACGACGGTCGCCCGTATTATCGGAAAGATCCTGAAAGAAAAAGGGCTGCTCCGCGTCGGAAATTTTTATGAGTACGCCGGGAGAGAATTTTGCGGCAGATATATTGGCGAGACGGCGCCCAAAACGGCAAGTATTTGCAGGGACGCTTATGGCTCGGTATTGTTTATCGATGAGGCATATTCCCTCTATCGCGGCGATGACAACGAGCGTGATTATGGGAGAGAAGCGATCGATACATTGATTGCGGAAATGGAGAATCACAGAAGCGATTTTGTTGTTATCATGGCGGGTTATACCGATGATATGGACAAGCTAATGCGCGGGAATCAGGGATTGGCAAGCAGGATGCCATACACAATAGAATTCCCTAACTTTACGCGGGAACAGCTGTATGAAATCTACGTTTCCATGGTGAAGGAACGGTTTAAGTACGATGACCAACTGTTCGATGCGGCGCATCAATATTTTATGTCTCTTTCCGATGAGACCATCCATGCCAAAGAATTCAGCAATGCGCGGTTTGTCCGCAATTTGTTCGAGCGCACTTGGGCAAAAGCGGCCATGAGGAGCCAGTTGGAGAACAAAGTCGAGATGGTCCTCACGAAGGACGATTTTGAACGTGCAAGCGGAGAAAAAGAGTTCACCTTTAATCTTCAGAAAAAATCCAGGATAGGGTTCTGATAACATAAAAGGAGAAAAAGATGGCAGACGAAAAACAACGGAAGCAAGCGCGGGCAGCATTCCAAGCTCTTTGTGAGATGCTGGAAGAAAAGGATTGGCATTACGAAAAGGATGCCGAAAATTTTTTTATAATCTGTGGAGCCCAAGGGGAAGATCTCCCTATGAAGATCAGGATCGAAGTCGATGCGGAACGGCAGCTGATCATGCTTTTGTCGCAGATTCCGTTTACAATTCCCGAAGACAGACGGACGGCATTGGCAGTCGCGGTAAGCGCCGCCAACAATGGGATGATAGACGGGAGTTTTGATTACGATTACCTTGGCGGGGATATTGTTTTCAGAATGACATCAAGCTTCCGCGACAGTTTGGTCGGGAAGGACCTTTTCGAATACATGTTGCTCTGTTCGTGCTTCACCATCGACAGGTACAACGATAAATTCTTGATGGTGGCAAAGAGCGATATGAGCTACGAAGATATTTTGAATTTTATCGACTAGGGAGAAGGAACGATGACAGACCAACAGAGAAGCAAAAATGCAGATGCGGTTTTTAACACCCTTTGCGAAACCCTCGATGACAGACATTGGAAATATGATAAACATCCCGAAGACTCCGTCGTACATTTCGTTGTCGGAGGCGATGATATCCCGATGGAATTTGTTGTTTATGTCGATTCCGAAAAGGAACTGGTAAGGATGATGTCGCAACTGCCGTTTGCATTCGGTGAAGAAAAGCGCGTCGAAGGCGCAATCGCAACCTGCCAAGCGACCTATAAACTCGCAGACGGAAGCTTTGATTACGACTTCAAGACGGGTAGAGTCCTTTTCAGATTGACTTCGAGCTTTCGCGGCAGCCTTATTTCCAAGGCGCTGATCGCATATATGATCGACTGCTCGTGCTGCACCGTCGATGAGTATAACGATAAGTTCCTGATGATCGATAAAGGAATGCTCGCCATCGAGGATTTCTTGAAATGGAATTGAGACTTGTTCGGATGAAGATCAATTTTATGCCGTTGCTCGGATCCGTTTGATTGCAATGAATAAGGAAGGAACGAGGATCCCACAGAAATTTTATGGTCCACAGGAAAGAATCTTGTAAATATTACGGGATTCTTTTCCTTATATGTAAAAATTTGTAAACAATGTCATAAAACCCTCTCGACAAGTCACAGAAATTATTGTATAATAATGCCATAAAACGAGTGCGGGAACCGCACAAACAGCCAGGAGGTAAAATATGGCGGATAATTTTTTTGGCACAAAGCGCAATATCGACGTCGTGTTCTGTATTGACGGAACGGGCAGCATGGCTCCCTGCATTGAGAGCGTAAAGGCAAATGCGCGCAGATTCCATGTGGAATTTGTCAGCGCAATGACCGACTTGGGCAGCGAAATCGATTCTATGCGCGTGAAGGTCATCGTGTTCCGCGACTATCACGATGATGGAGAGCAAGCAATGGTGGAGAGCCCGTTCTTCGAATTGCCTACCGACATAGCGGAGTACGAGAAGTTCCTTGCCGATATCTCGGCAAACGGCGGCGGCGATGGCCCCGAAAACGGACTTGAAGCGCTGTATTATGCGATGAAATCCGATTTCACGACGGCTTCGAAGGACAGACAAGTCATTGTACTGTTCACCGATGCAGAGGCATTGGATCTGAAACAGAGAGCCGGCGAAGCAGGATATCCCGCCGACATGGTGGACGAAGCGGGTCTTATCGAAATGTGGGCCTGCATGGCGCAGGATCCCGGTTTCAAGCTTCGCGAGCGCAACAAGAGATTGGTGATGTTCGCTCCGGACGGAACGAAGTATAAGGCGCTCAAGTCCAAGATGAACCGCAGTGTTTTCGAACCCGTCAATATGGCCGACGGACTCGGCGATATTGACTTCAAAGAAATCATAAAGATCATTGCGGCTTCTGCGAGCAGCGTTTAACAGATACGGGAGAACGCGCGGACGGTATTTACGCGGGGCATTCTCATGTGCCGCATGCAATAATATCAGTGAGAGGGACAAATATGAATTCGCCGAATTTTTTAACAAAACGCAATATCGACATCGTGTTCTGCATTGACGGAACGGGTAGCATGGCGCCGTGCATCGACAATGTCAAGAACAACGCAAGGCGCTTCTATATCGATTTCGCCAAGGAAATGACGAATTTGGGAAACGAGATCGACATGATGCGCATCAAAGTCATCGTGTTCCGCGACTATAAATCCGATGGACAAAATTCAATGGTAGAAAGCGCCTTTTTTGAGCTTCCCGCAGAGGAGCAAGAGTTCTCGGCATATCTCGATGGGATTCACGCTACGGGCGGATGCGGCGAGGATGCTAATGGGCTCGAAGCTTTATACCGTGCGATGCAGTCGGATTTTGTGACCGGAACGAAGGACAGGCAGGTAATCGTTCTTTTCGCAGATACGACGGCTATCCCGTTGAGAAAGCGCAAAAAATACGATGGCTATCCCAAGAATATGGTGGATGAGGAAGGGCTGCTTGAAACGTGGATGTGTACGCAAGACCATTCTTCCCAACTGCGTGAGAGCAACAAAAGACTTGTAATGTTTGCGCCGAAGGAGTCCTGCTACGAGAAAATGAAACAATGCTACAATAGAAGTGTTTTCACCCCCGTTCAGATCCATAGCGGGTTGGACGATATTTCGTTTGCGGACATCATTAAAATTATTGCCGCTTCCGCGAGCGCGGTGTCATGATCAGGAGAGGATCGATTATGAGATACAATGGAATTTATGAGGTTGATCCGGCTTTTGTAGATGGAAGTACCATCCTGTGGAAGAACACAGGGAATGGAGAATACATCATTGCTACAAAAGGCGGAAATAAATACTTCGTGAAGCGCAATATGCACATTCGGTATCCCACAAAAGGCATGCCGAAGGCTGTATATGACAAGCTCAAAAAAGATGCGGAGGCCTTGCAAACAAAGCAAGAACAGCTGCGCACGCTAATGAAGGGGCTTAGTTGGGCAACAGATCACATCGTTGTTGAGGAAGAAAACTTTTGGGACGGCGAGAAGATGTTTACAACGGTTACCTCTTGCATCCCCGATGTGTTACCCGATACTCACGATTACACATCCTTATCTCTTGCGGCCTTTGTTCAGCTGGCAAAGAGCGCTTCGGAAGCGTTGGAGAAACTTCATGCGCACGGCGTCATTCACGGTGACCTGAAAGGAAAGAACATTCTCGTCTCCGACAAGGGCGGAAAATACGTCGCATATCTGATTGATTTTGACTCGTCATATTCAGTCGATTCGATACCCGATTGGGAAGGGATCGGCGGCTCCGATGGGTATCAAAGCCCCGAAGTGATGCTCTATGGCTCGGATGAGGGGGCGGCATCCAAGGATACGATCACGACCGCAACAGATATTTTTTCACTCGGCGTTGTATTCCACAAGTGGTGGACGGGCGCTTTCCCGGGGGTGGATTTGGAACGCGGCCCTGTCGGCGCTGCAGTCTATTTTGATAAGGCCGTAACGATCGATGAAAAGTTCAATGTTCGCATAGGCGAAAATTGTGGAGCGACCTTGCAATCGCTCATCAATTGGATGTTTGCCAAGGATCCCGCAGAAAGGCCGACGGCAACGCAGGTCAAAGATGTCCTTTCCGATATTTTGGAGGTCCCTGAAGCATTCCAAAAAGGGGATGATGACAAGCCATTTGATGCCGAACTTTGGGATGCACACAAATTGATTGCCGAGCTTAAGTCGGTGAGCAGCCTCAAGAGAAAAGGCGTAAAATCCCTAAAGCGCATCAACGTGGGAGGCGCGAGCTTAAAATATCGTGTCGTTATGAAAGATGGGGCCGAACAGACGATGACGATTGCGGAGCTGTGCGACGCGGGCTTTGCAGTAGGCAAGGATGCGGAAGTGGAAGCTCCATGGGATGACCATATGATTGAATTTGAGCCCGCCGATGTAATTGCAAGAAAGGGTTTTTCCAAGATTTGTAGGATACAACTTGCTTTCAGAAAGCTTTATCTCATAACTACCGCGTCCGGCCGTGAGATCGACAAGGGTTATGAATGGCTAATTACCGAAGGGCTTGCTCATCCGAAAAAGGTGGTGGTCGATGCGGACACGCCGTGGCCCGAACACGGAACGGCGTATTGCGAAGAAAATATGGCTCGTCTTGGGGTAAAAAGCATTTCCAGAATGGAAGTTGGCGGAGAACACCGTTACAAAATTGTTTACAACGAAATTGTAAAGGGCACGAACAAGGTAAACGAGAAAGTTCCCGTAAATAATCTCAAACTAATGGGGTTCATCAAATGAAAAACTTGGCATTCAAATTCTACTCGGTTTTAAAAAATGAGGACGCCATGCCCTATATTGGCGGCAACCTTTTGGTTGCCGCCGACGGGTTGGGGGGCGCCGGCTCTGCCATTCATCGGATCGATAGAACACAGCATCGAAATATGCATAGCGAAATTATGTCCGGCATATTTGGCGATATTTCTCACGTTTCTCCTGAGCTCATTCGATATATCGAAGATTTGATTGTCCCGATGCTGGATGAAAAAGACGATACATCTGCGCTGTGGGCGTCGAGGATCGTAATCGCCCGTTGCGTATATGCGCTTACCGAAGGAGCGTTTCGGGGGGCAAAGCTCGAAGATGAAAAAGTAAGAGCGGACCTTGCGGATTTTATCGCTAAAGGTCTCCATGATGCAGTCGAAACATTCGGTCTGGAAAACGGAAAATACGATAATCAGCTCCTTTTGCCCACTACATTGGCATTCATTCGCTTCGCCGAGCAAAACGATTCGGTAATTGCCGAAACCGTTTGGGCGGGGGATTCCCGTTGCTATGCCCTTACGCCATCCGGCCTTAAACTTCTTTCGGTAGACGATGAGGACGATTCGGGTTCTGTAACCAATTTGTTTTATGCCGATAATCAAAAATTCCGTTTGAGGTATTTGAGGCATGAAATTCAAAAGCCCTGTATTCTTATGGCGGTCAGCGACGGGATATTCGATCCTTTCGATCCCTATGACCATTTGGGCGTTGAATACACGCTACTTTCTGCCATATCGGAAAGCAATTCGGAGGAGGAACTTGCTGAAAAACTTCGCCATTTTTATGATGGTGTTCATGGCGATGATGCAACCATGGCTTTTGTTCCTTTTGGCTTTTCCGATTTTGCCGATATGAAAAACGCCCTAAAGGCGCGCACCGATAAGATCATTTCGATTAGGCATAGACAAGCAAATTTGCATTCCGAACTTGAGGTTATGAATCTATCCGAAGAAGATGCAACACACTATGTCGCTTCCCGTACTTCCGATCGGTATGATCATATTATTTCTGCCGTGATAGATGCTGTTGAGAGCGGAAAAGAGGATGTTGCGATTACAGAGGAAATTCGTAGAGCAGTAGATGGTCGGCAGAAAGCCAATAAGGCTGCCGCAGAGAAGGTAAAAAAAGATAGTCGCGAGCGGGCGTTGGCCGAGCTCCAAAAATATGTTTTATTCCATCCGGAAGTCATAATGCTCAAGACAGATTTGAAACAGGCGGAGGATTTGAAACAAGCGGCGGAGAAGTATTTGAGTCAAAGTCGCGAGAGCGCCCGACTGAAGTCACAGGAAGAAGAATGGGCAAAAGACAAAGACGAATTGCACCAAATGATTCTTGAAAAAATTGCCGCTTACCTAAAAAGCTACGATGAATTTTGGCATGACAAAGCTCCTGAATCGCTTGGACGGTGCAAAAAAATAAGACAGGCTGTATTCGGATGGCTTTCGATAGATGGCGCCTTGAAAGCAGGACGTATATTACTGGAAAAAGAAATAAATGATTTTCTGCCTATTGAAGATAGGGAATTGGCCTTTGCGGTGAAAGACCATTTGGATAAATTTAGAAAAGGGCGGAAAGAACAAAATGATCCAAAAAGGAAATCGGATACTTCTAAAAATAATTATGTGCAGGCCTGGAATAAATTGTTGGGTCGGCTTAGGAGCGACGAGCGCTTGATCTACAAACTGTTCAGCCATGAGGCCATTGTTAGGTGTGGATTGACTGAGCCGGATGATGCTTTTTACTCGGCGATAGCGAAAAAAGGCAGAGAGGATTTATTAAAAGAGCTTAAAGATAGAAAAGCAGTCATCGCATCGGGTATTGTTCAAGCGCTGGCAATCGGCTACAATGAAACCTCCGTTATTGACATCCAATATAACGCGACCAAGTTGGAGCAATTCAGAACTTATTATAGGTTACGGAACAATCCCGACAACGAAATAAAGGGGCTTGAAAAGGAGCTGCATGTGCTTGAAGCCCAATATACAAGTTTAGTGGATCATGCAAAATTATAAAAGCACTCTTTCATTTGACCACGATGTCGCCAACGAGGGTGAGAAATTTGATCTCACCCTCTATGGGGCGGATGGCGATAGCACGGTCTTAAAGCTCAATGAGGAACAAGCGGCGTTACTTTTGTCAAGGACCCGCCGCTCGTTCTATGTGCGATGCAAAAAAGACAAATTGTTATATATTATAGATGATGCCCGTTCTTATGTGGAACTTGAGGCAATAGCGCAAAAATATTACCTTTGTGATACCTGCGGGTTTGCCGATATAAATTTTTACGGCGCAAAACGCATCCTGAAAGTTATAGTTGAAATTTTATATAAATATCCCAAACTTCGCCGCAAGTTGTGTTTTATAGGAACGCATTCCAAAATGGAAAAACTTCTCGTAAAGCTTGAAGAAGGGGATGAAACTACTCTAAATAGATTTAACCTGCAATATATCTTTACAAGTGAGAATGCAAGAAATCTCGGGCGACTGATTCATAAGATTTTATCCGGTTTAATGATCGAACATGAAGGATATGTAGCAACGGCCATGTCCGCCTTTGGCTTGCTCGATGCCGTTTTGCTTGATAAGAACGATTATGATGGGTATGCGTACTTGCAATTTGTTTCCGATTTGCGCAGGAGCGAGGCGAACGGTTTTCATCCGAAAGCGTGCTGTACTCCCGAGTCCATCGTATATCACGAATTGGGGCATCTTTTAGACAATATGTGCGGGCTTGTTGACGATCCGGATTTCAAAGAATATTATAGCGGTCTTGATCGCAATGAAATAAAGAGGGGTCTGTCTGAATATGCGCTTCAATCTCCGGCAGAATTTATAGCAGAAGCCTTTGCCGAATATATGTGCAATCCGTCGCCACGCCCCATCGCAAAGAAGGTCGGAGCATTGTTGGATGTGGCTTATGAAAAAGTCAAGTCGTAAACTTCAAAACAGTTGGGGCTGTTCGATAAAAAAAGCTGGAGATGCGTTTGAAGACGAAAGCAAAAAATAAAAAATGGCCTCGACTGAACCTTATCTTCGAGCCGACCGTTGCCTGCAACCTGCGGTGTCGGCATTGCTATCAGGCAAAGACGAAGTATGACTTTCATAAGATGTCCCTTAAAACGTTGGACGCATTCATTGAAAAATGCGCGCCTCACTTTCGTCATGCGGAAATCATTTGGCACGGGGGCGAGCCGCTTCTCATGGGACATACGTTTTATCGGGAAGCTTATGAGCGGTTTCGGAGCGCGTCTCAACGGTTTGGAACGGAGTTCGGTTTTTCTGTCCAAACCAATGGGATCCTGCTCGACGAAGAATATCTCAAAATCTTCTCGGAAAACCGCACTCATGTTTCCATCTCCTACGATGGACCTTACAATGATTTTTTGCGCCAAGAGACAGGGAAAACGGAAGCGGCGATTGCCTTGCTAAAAAGCAAGGGGATGGATTTTTCATGCCTGTCGGTCATATCCTCGGCTTCCGTTAACCATTTGATCGAGCTTTACGAGTATTTCAAGGAAAGAGAGATTTCCGTCGATATCAATCCGGTCTACATAGACGGGGCGGCGGCTCTTCATCGTGAAATCACAATCACAAAAGAGGAATGGGCGGAGAAATTTATCGAGTTGTTCGATTATTGGTTTCATGATGAAGATTGTAATATTTATTTTCAATCTTGCGAAACCGCTTTGCGGCGAGCATTGGGGAAGAGCCGCGTAATTTGTTTGGAAACTTGTATGTTCAGCTATCTCGCAATCGACGCATACGGAAATTTGTATCCATGCGGGCGGATGATGAACGAAGAATTTAAGTTGGGGAACATCCACGATTTGGAAGATGATATCAGGGAAGTTTTCTTATCCCCCAATTATCTTGACCTTCTGAAAAAGAACGAAGAAAGAGCAGAGGGTTGCGAGAAATGCAAGTGGTTCGCAAGATGCCATTCCGGTTGCAATGCGGCTGCTTTTGTGGAGGGGAATTTGGAAAAACCGAGCGAATTCGACTGCTATTTCAATAGAAGGGTATTTTCTCATATTGAGGAAATCTTGCGAACGGGAGATAGAGTGAATGTCAACCCATTTGCGAGGACAATCGTAGCGAGCAGATGATTCCCCATTTAAGTTTAGAGGATTTTTCGAAGACCATTGCGGCGTGGAAAAATGTATCATGGTATTAAATGAATCAGAGGGCCAAATCCCGCGGCATTTGCCGCGGGATTTCCTCGCTCGAGGAAAGAGGCGCCGAGAAATTTACAAGTCTTGTTATTGGAAAAAATTCGACCATTCTTTCGAAAGCGTGGGACCCTCATAGATAATGAAGTTGTTCTTCGCAAATCGTCCTCTGTGTTTATTTCCTTGAAAGTCGGAAGGAGTTGTGTTGTGCCCAAGACGGGCGGAGGCGGTGAATATCATTTCGACGAAGCCATATGTGGCGGGAAGAAAAATTTTGACTGGCGCAATGGATGGGTCTATTTTCGGAGAAAATTTTGGAAAATGAAAGAGGGGAGACGTCCAACGATTTTACTTTTTACGGGAATTGCGCTATAATGGAGGAAACGAGGTAAATTATGGCAAACAAGTACTATATCACGACGCCGATCTATTATCCGAGCGGGAATTGGCACATCGGGCACTGCTACACGACGGTCATTTGCGACGCGCTCGCGCGGTATCACAAGCTGCTTGGGGACGACGTGTTTTTCCTCACGGGCACGGACGAGCACGGGCAGAAGGTGGAAAAGGAGGCGCTGAAGCGCGGCATCACCCCGCGCGAATTCGTCGATCCGCTCGTCGCCGAGCTCAAAGACATGTGGAAGCTCCTCGATGTGGAGTACGACCGCTTCATCCGCACGACGGACGAGGATCACGTCGCCTGTGTGCAAAAGATATATGAAAAGCTGCTTTCAAGCGGCGATCTGTACAAATCCGAGTACGAGGGGTACTATTGCACCCCGTGCGAGGCGTTTTGGACGGAGGGTCAGCTCAAAAACGGGAAATGTCCCGATTGCGGAAGGGAAGTGACGCGGCAAAAGGAGGAGAGCTACTTCTTCCGCCTTTCGAAGTACGCCCCGCGCATCCTCAAGCTCTACGAGGACAACCCCGCGTTCCTCCAGCCCAAGTCCCGCATCAACGAGATGGTGAACAACTTCTTAAAGGCGGGGCTCACCGATCTTTCCGTCTCCCGCACGACGGTGAAGTGGGGTGTGCCGCTCCCCTTCGACACGAGGCACACCGCCTATGTGTGGATCGACGCGCTCTCCAACTACATTTCCGCACTCGGGTATCTCTCGAAGGACGACAGCCTCTTCCAAAAGTATTGGGAAGCCGATCTTCACATGGTGGGGAAGGAGATCGTCCGCTTCCACGCCATCATCTGGCCCGCCATTTTAATGGCGTTGGGGCTGCCCGTTCCCAAGCAGATCTACGGGCACGGGTGGCTGCTCATCGGCGGGGATAAACTCAGCAAATCCAAGGAGAACGCCCGCCCCGAGCTCACCGACCCCTACGAGCTCGTCAAGCGGTACGGCGCGGACGCGGTGCGCTATTTCCTGCTCCGCGAAATCCCCTTCGGCTCGGACGGCGAGTACACGGGGGAGAAATTCCTGCTTCGCATCAATGCGGATCTTTCCAACGACCTCGGGAACCTCGTCTCCCGCACGACGGCGATGATCGTGCAGTACTTCGGCGCGCTGCCCGCCTGCGGCGAGACGACCGCGCTCGATAAAGAGCTCTCCGACCTCGCCGAGGGGACGCTTTCCAAGGTGAAAAAGGCAATGGACGCGCTGAATGCGCCCGAGGCCCTCTCGGAAATTTTCGCGCTCGTCTCGCGCGCCAACAAGTATATCGACGAGACCACGCCGTGGATCTTGGCGAAGGAGGGGAACAAGGAGCGGCTGGGCACCGTGCTCTATCACCTTGCCGAGGTGTGCCGCTTTGCCGCAATCCTGCTCAAGCCCTTCCTCACCCGTGCGCCGCGGGCAATTCTTTCGAGCTTTTCCTTCGACGAGGACGCGGGTTTTGAGGCGCTCACCTTCGGGCTTTTGAAGGAGGGCGCGGCGGTCGTCAAGCTCCCGCCCATCTTCCCCCGCTTCGACGTGAAGAAGGAGCTCGCGGAGGTCGAGAAGTTGGTGAAGGGGAAAACCCCTCCCCCTGTGTCCCCCTCCCCGCAAGCGGGGAAGGGGATGGAGGACGGCACCTCTTGCCCTCCCCCTGCGTCAGGGAACGCGACTTCTGCCACCTCTTGCCCTCCCCCTGCGTCAGGGGTAGAGCGGCGCATTATGCTCAACAGCCCTGCGGGCTGTGAGCGCGCCGCGATAGGAGCGTTGGCAGACGCGACGGGGGTTGCGGCGGTTCCTGCCACCGCAACCGGGGTAGGGGAGGGGGTCCGCCCCAATGCAAAGCCCCAAATCTCCATCGACGACTTTGCCAAGGTCGAGCTCAAAGTCGGCGAAGTGGTCGCGTGCGAAAAGGTCGTAAAGAGCGAAAAACTTCTGCATGAGACGGTGAAGATCGGGGAGGAGATCCGTTCCATCGTCTCGGGCATCGCCAAATTCTACACTCCCGAGGAGATGGTGGGGAAGAAGGTCGTCGTCGTCACCAACCTGAAGCCCGCGAAACTTTGCGGCGTGCTATCGGAGGGCATGATCTTGTGCGCCGAGGACGGGGCGGGGCGGCTCTCGCTCGTCTCGCCCGAGCGCCTCGTTTTGAGCGGGGCGACCGTTCGATGATCGACGTGCACGCCCACTTCGCCGAGGAGGGGTACGACCTTCCCGCCGAGTGGGAGAAAATTCAACATGCGGGGGTGAAGCGCGTCGTCCTCGCCGCCGATACCTTGGAACACGCCGAGGAGCACGCCCGCTTTGCCGAGGCGCACGAGGGCGCGTACTTCACCGTGGGCATTCATCCCGAATTTGCGGGAAAGCCCTTGGAGGAGGCGCGCTTTCTCGCCCTTGCAAGGAGGGAAAAATGCGTCGCCGTCGGGGAGATCGGGCTCGATTACCACTACGGCGCGGAGAATAAGAGGGAACAAATCGCGCTGTTCGAGCGCCAGCTCGCGCTTGCAAAGGAGCTCTCCCTCCCCGTGCAAATTCATTCGCGGGACGCCTGCGCAGATACCCTCGAGGTGCTGCACGGGCACCGAGACGCGTTGAAGGGCGGCTTCCTCATGCACTGCTATTCGTATGGGGCGGAAAACCTTGCGGCGTTCCTTTCGCTCGGGGCGTACTTCTCCTTCGGCGGGGTGGTGTGCTTCAAAAATGCCCGCCGCGCCGTCGAGGCGGCGGAACGGTGCCCGATGGAGCGCCTCCTCACCGAGACGGACAGTCCCTATCTTTCCCCCTTCCGCGGGGAGAAAAACACGCCCGCCAACATTCCCGTCGTGCTTGCCCGCCTCGCCGAGATCAAGGGGATCTCCCAAGAGGAGATGGAAAAAATCGTCGAGAAGAACGCGGAGAGGCTGTTTTTCAAACTTGGCGCGGGGCGCGGGGTGTGAGTGTGGAGAACGGCTTTCACTTCAAAAAGAGATACGGTCAAAATTTTCTGACGGATAAAAACCTGCTCGACGCCATCGTCCGCGACGCGGGGGTGACCAAGGAGGACGCCGTGCTCGAAATCGGCGCGGGGGCGGGCGCGCTCACCCGTGCGCTCTCCGCGGCGGCGGGGAGGGTGGTCTCCTACGAGATCGACAAAGACCTTCGCCCCGTGCTTGCCGAAGCGCTCTCGGGCTGCGAAAATATAGAGATCGTCTTTCGCGACTTTTTGCGCGAAGATCTCCCTTCCCTCGAAGAAGAATTGGGGGAATATACCGTCGTCGCCAATCTTCCCTACTATGTGACGACCCCCGTTCTCCTCCGCTTTTTGGAGGAGGCAAAGCGCTGCCGCGGGCTCACCGTGATGGTGCAGGAGGAGGTCGCGCGCAGGTTTTGCGCGAGGGCGGGCACGGCGGACTACGGCGCCATCACCGCCGCAATTGCCTTAAAGGGCGAGGCGCGCATCACGAGGAAGGTCCCGCGGGAGATGTTCACCCCCCGCCCCAACGTGGATTCCGCCGTCGTGCACATTGAATTTTCGGGCGGCGTCCCCGTGAAGAGCGAAACGGCGTACCGCGCCGCCGTCCGCGCCGCCTTCGCGGGCAGAAGAAAGACGCTCGAAAACAACCTCATGAACGCCTTCCATATTCCGAGAAGCGACGCCGAGGAGATCTTGCATGCCGTGGGGCTCCCGCCTTCCGTCCGCGGCGAGACCCTCCCTCCCGTGACGTTCGCCCGCCTCTCGGACGAGCTCTTCCGAAGAGGAATTGCGGAATGATTTGTATCGTACAACCTCCCCCTGTGTCCCCCTCCTTAGAAAGGAAGGGGATTTTCGAATAATCATCCCCTTCTCCTTTGGGTTGGACGCCGCCATCGCATCCCCCTCCCCTTTGGGTTGGACGCCGCCATCGCATCCCCCTTCCCTTGGGGTGCGCGCCGCCATCGAATCCCCTCTCCCTTGGGGGTGGGTAGCGCTATCGAATCCCCCTCCCTGCTTTGGCGGGGAGGGGGACACAGGGGGAGGGGAATAAATGGAGCCCTCAAAGCAGGCGGCGGGCGTGGAGGAAGTAATTCATCCGTGCGGGGGAGAGGGGCTCGATCTTGGCATAGTCGGAGGCGGTGTGCAGAATGTATCCGTCGCCGAGATACAGTGCGACGTGCCCCACGCGCTCGACGCCCGTCTTATTTACGCGGGAGGCGTTGGTGAAAAAGAGCAGATCCCCGCGGCGAATTTCCTCCCACGAAACGGCGCTCCCCTGCCGTATCTGCGTGCGGGTGGTCGTCTCGAGAAGAATGTCCGCCCCGAAATAAAAGATGGCTTGCATGAAGGAGGAGCAGTCGAAAACGCCTTCCTTGTACCCCCGAAGAAGATTGCCCTTGCCGTCGTGCAGGCGGGTCGCGCCGTACACATACGGGGAGCCGAGCCGCGCCTCGCCTTCGCGGATCACGCGCTCGGTTTTTTCGTCGGCGAGGGGAAGAAAGCACCGCGCGGCGTATTGCTCTGCCCCGCTCACATACGCCGTTTCGCCGCAGTAGCGCGTGCGGAGCCACCCTTCCTCCTCCCCCTCAAAGGGGAGGAGCACGCCCTTCCCCACGCTTCCGATGGGGGTATGTCCCGTCCCCGCGCCCGTGCGGACGCGAAGCCCGTCCACAAGCACCTCTATGTATTCTTTGCGCTCTTCGCGGACATGGGTGCCCTGTTTTTCCTCCTCGTCCTTGGGTATGTCCGCTTTCTCGCTTTGCTCCTCGGACATGGGTGGCGCATTTTCTTCCGAGGGGAAGGGGGAAATCGCGTCCTGCCAGCGATCTGTTTGCGCCCCGCAGTCCGCGGCGGCGAAAAATAAGAGAACGGTGAGGATAAGAGACCATCTTTTCATACATGCTCCCTCCTTTTTTCTTATTTGTACCATATTCGAAGGGCGAAAGGCAAGGTTTTGCCGATAGGAGATGGGAGGAAAAAGAGGAAAGCGCTTCCACGCTTGCTTTTTTCGCTGTGATGTGGTACAATGCCTTTGAGGTGAAATTATGATTTTTAAGAGCTTTGACGGAAAGGAAATTTTTGTGCGGGAATGGTTGGATGTGGAGAGCCCCAAGGGCTTCGTGCAGATCGTGCACGGCATGACCGAGCATTCCGCCCGC
Organism: uncultured Clostridia bacterium; assembly: GCA_947630365.1. GTDB lineage: Bacteria > Bacillota > Clostridia > Christensenellales > Borkfalkiaceae > Gallimonas. Next base: position 4,966 of record CANRHI010000023.1, on the reverse strand, counting down.
TACGACGCGTTCGCCAAATTTTTGAATGCGCACGGCTTTCTCGTCGCTTGCGACGACCATCGCGGCCACGGCGAGACGGACAGGGCGACCTTGGGCTATTCGGAGGGCAACATGTTCATGGACACCGTGCGGGACGAGGCGGCGCTCACCGACTTCTATAAAAAGATGTACCCCGGCCTTAAATACTTCATCTTCGGCTTTTCCTACGGCTCCTTCCTGACGCAAAGATACATTTCCGACTTCGGGGAGAAGGTCGACGGCGCGGTCATCGGCGGAAGCAATTATAAGAAGGACTTCGAGGTGTATCTCGGCTCGGTCGTCTCCCATCTGAAGGGGGCGAAAAAGCCCGCGAAGCTCATCGACAAGCTCTCCTTCGGCGCGTATTCCAAGAAGTTCGAGGATGGGGAGTGGCTCTCGAACGACCCCGAAAACAACGCCCGCTACAAGGACGACCCGCTCTCGGGCTTTGTGTGCTCCAACCGCTTTTACCGCGACTTCTTCAAGGGGCTCAAGTCCCTCTACACCAAAAAGTACATTGCGGGCCTTCCCAAAGAGCTGCCCGTTTTGCTCGTTTCGGGCGAGAAGGATCCCGTGGGCGACATGGGCGAGGGGGTGAAAAAGCTGCACCGCTTCTATACCGAAAAGGCGGGCATGCGGAGCGTTTCCATTCACCTCTTCGAAAATTCCCGCCACGAGTTTCTCAACGAGAAGGAGAACAGGGAGGAGAAGTGGAATACCCTTCTCACCTTCTTCGAGACGCATTGAATTCTTCCATGCGATTTTTCGGCGCTTGCGCCCCGCGCAGTACTTGCGGCCCGCGGTGCGCCGAGAAGAATTTTCCTGCGGGGATGTAAATTTCTTGACAATCTCCCCGAGGACGCGTATAATCTCTCTTGTGCGGGAAGGCAGCCTTCCCGCGCGGAGGAACGTAGGTGGAAAAACGCGATAGGATACGTCAACTTCTCGATTATTTGCCCGTGGTATGCGTGTTCGTGAGCACGGTGGTTACGCTTGTGCTGTTCACCCTTCCCCGCCTCGAGCCGGTGGAAGACATTATGGAACGCGTTCGCATCGCGAGCGTTTACTTCGATATTGTTTTTATCCTCTTCGTCGCGTACTTTGTCGTCTTTTTCAACCGAAAATTCAAGCTCGGCGTCCCCGCTTTTCTCGTTTGGGTCGTGTGCGTGCACCTCGTGCTCTCGGTGGACTTCGGCACTTCGCTTGGCTGGTACGACAAATTCCCGTGGTGGGACGATTTTCTGCACACCACCTTTGGGTTCATCGGCGCCGCCGCCATTTATTACCTCTTTCTCCGTTGGCGGAAGAACAAGCTCGACGTGTTCGACCATATCGTCATCGTGCTGCTCGTCGTCGCGTTCGCCGCGCTGTGGGAAATCTTCGAATACGTCGCGGGCAAAATTCTGTATGCGGACACGCAGGACGTGGGAGCGCTCGTCGCCGCGGGTCGGGACGCCAATTACGACACCATGATGGACCTCATCGACGCCATCGTCGGGGCGGTTTGCTTCGAGTTGTACCTTTTGGCATGTTGGGGCACGCGCGTTCTCTTGCAAAAGAAGGCCGCACGCTCCCTGCCCGAGGGCCCTCCGGAAGAGGGCGAAGCGCCTTTGCAGTCCGCGGAGATTTCCGAAGCGACGGAAGAGAAAGAGCCGGGAGAAGAAGCTCCCGCGGAAAACAAAGAATAACGAAAACGCCGCCCGTTTGGCGGCGTTGGTTTTTATAAGATACGCTCGTCTACGGGGATAAAAGACAAAATCCCCTTCCTTTGTAAGGAGGGGGATACAGGGGGGAGGTTGCCTTCTTCAAAAAAGGGGGGGATAGCGGCGTCAATTCGTCAGCAAGAACATTGCGAAGAACAGAGCGGCGACGATCCATGTGACGAGGGAGATCTCCTTTGCCTTTCCCGTGCACAGTTTCACGGCGACGCACGCCAAAATTCCGACGCCGATGCCGAACGAGATGGAGTAGCCGAACGCCATCACCGCGACCGTCAAAAAGGCGGGGAGCGCGGCGGCGGGGTCTGTCCAGTCGATGTCCTTCACTGAGGTCATCATGAGCACGCCCACCCACACGAGGGCGGAGGAGGTCGCCGCGGCGGGAATGAGCTTCGCGATCGGGGAGAGGAAGAGCGCCACGACGAAGCAAAGCCCGGTGACGAGGGCGGTGAAGCCCGTCCTTCCGCCCGCCGCAACGCCCGAGGAGGACTCCACATACGTCGCGATCGTCGTCGCACCGACGGCCGCGCCTGCACAGGTCGCCACGGCGTTGGACATGAGGCACTGCCCGAGGCGCACGGGCTCGCCGTTTTCGTCCAACAGCCCGCCCTTGGAGCACGCGCCGTAGAGGGTGCCGAGGGTATCGAACATATCCACCATGCAGAGGGCGAGGGCGGAGGTCACGAGGAGCACCGCAAGCGCCCCCGCGCCGTGTTCCGAGAGGTATCCGCCGAAATCGAATCCGTGAATGAACACCTGCCCCACGGACTCCTTCCCCCATGCGGCAAACGCGGTGAAGGGGTTTTCGAAGGTATCCCCGATGGAGGTGAACACCGCGCGGCAGCCTTCCGCATTCCACGCACAGCCCAGCCCCACGAGACTATACCAAAGCGCCGCCGCGCCGAGCATTCCCCAAAGGATGGAGCCCTTGACGTCCTTTTTGGAGAGAACGGCGATGGCGACGACGCCAAGCAGGGCGACGAGTGCGGAAACGGCGTCGAGATAGCGAAGGGAGTCGCTTAAAATATTAAAGGAAGCGAACGCGATGCGGCCCTCGTGCAAATTCACCACGCCCGCGTTGTTGAAGCCGATGAAGGCGATGAACATGCCGATGCCCACGGGGATGACGTGCTTGACTTCGGGCGGAATGGCGGCGAGGATCTTCTTCCTTGCCCCCGTTGCGGTGAGGAGGATGAAGAGCGCGCCGTCGAGCAGCACAAAGATCATGGCGTTGGCATAGGAGAGCCCCAGCCCGCCGCCGAGGAGCGTCCCCGCGATGTAGGCGGTCGCTCCCAGCCCCGAGGCCTGTGCGAGCGGCATACGGGCAAGGAACGCCATCACGACCGTCCCGAGGATGGCGCCGAGCGCCGTCGCGATGTACACCGCGCCGAAGGAGACGTAAGGATATGCCCCGTTCACTTCGTACATGCCGGGCACGACGAGAAGGGCATATACCATCGCCATAAAGTTGGTGAGCCCCGCGACCACTTCGCGCTTATACGAAGAGCCCGCGCGCGAAATGCCGAAAAATCCATCGATTTTCCCCCAAAATCCCTTTCCATGCGGGGATGTTTGAGGCGCGTTTTCTTCGGCGGGGGCGAGCTTTGCCCCTCCCTCCGCTTCGGTAGGAAAATTTTCTTCTTGCATGATCTCTCCTTGGGAAGTATCATTATAACAGAAAATGTTATAAAAATCAAGACGAAACGATAACTGTTTTCCGAGAATGTAATTTTATTACGTTCGGCGGCGAAAAAAAGCCTCCTCCGCGGGGAGGAGGCGAAAAGGAGCGCTTTAGTTGATGACCTTCGGGTCGAAGTTGAGCATGTAGCCGCCCTGCGCCCTGTCGTCGGGGAAGAGCGTCGCACCCGAGACGATGGGGAGGGTGAGCGGGTTGATGAGCGCGTCCGCCGTGAGATTGGTGATGGCGGAACGGAGATAGGGGAAGAGCGTCTCGGTGGCGTTGATGGCGAAGATGCGGCGATCTTCGTTCGTCTCCATGTTCTTCACCTCGAACACGCCCACGAGGCGCGCCAGCAGGTTGAAGGGCTTGGGGCTCTCTTCCGTGCTCTCGATCTTGCACTCCAAGATGACGATATTGATGCGCGGATTCTCGTTCGCCTGACGGATCTGGCGGGAGAAGAAGGGCTTGATCTCGAATTTTGTGTCCGGTGTCGCCCTCACGGGATTGACCTTGAAGGAAAGCTCGTCCGCCGTAATGGTTTTGAGGGAATACTCTATCATTTCTGTACCTCGCAGATTTGGGATAAGAGTATTGTACCACACCTTTTCGCAATTGTCAATGAAAACTTTGCGAAAGAAACGCGGAAGGGGAAGAGGACCACCGCGTCATGTTGAGGGAGCGAAGCGACCGAAACATCCCGAGGTACGAAGTCCGAAGTTGGACCTGCCCCTATTTATGGGGGCGGGTGGCGAGCGTAGCGAGACAGGTGGGGGCAAAATACCCACCCCTCACTCGGGGCAACCCCCACCACCCGCTTCCGCGGGAGCCCTTCTCACGCGGGTAGAGTCCCGCGTTCGGTCAGCATTTGCCCGTGCATATGGGCAAATGCCAAGAAAATTTTGCGCCAAAGATTATCAACCTTTGGCAGAATGCAAAATTTTCCCCTCAAGGGGGCAGCTTTAGGGCAAATCCCCCTCCCCTTTGGGGTGGGGGACGCAGGGGAAGGGGATTGCGTTGCGACCCTTGGCTCCCCCTCAAGCCCCGCTACGCGGGCACTTCCCCTATCAGGGGCAGCAAGGGGACGGTCGGGCTTCGCCTCGGTATGAGGATCTGTCATTTCGAGCTTGTCGAGAAATCTCCCTCCGCCCTCGTCTGCCCTTCCCGCGGGGAAATTTGAGGAAATTCTCCCCGCGAATTGCAAATTTTTCCCCTGAAAGGCTTGAATTTTTTCATGGAATAGTGTACAATAGCGTTGGTCTTGAAAGAAATCAATTAGGAGGATCATAGTAGATGGCAAAGAAGTACTGTTACCTCTTCACGGAGGGCAACGCGAACATGCGCGAGCTCTTGGGCGGCAAGGGCGCGAATCTTGCGGAGATGACCAATATCGGGCTTCCCGTACCGCAGGGTTTCACGATCTCCACCGAGGCTTGCACGCAGTATTATGAGGACGGCAGGCAGATCAACGAGGGCATCCGCGCCGAGATCATGGAGTACATCGACAAGATGGAAAAGATCACCGGCAAGAAGTTCGGCGACAAGGAGAATC
>CANRHI010000022.1 GCA_947630365.1 uncultured Clostridia bacterium | reverse complement strand
CCCCCTGCGTCCCAGCCAAGGCACGCCCTACGGGTGCCTCCCCGCTTTGGCGGGGAAGGGGATTTTATTTGCCCTTCCACAACAAAAATCCCCTTCCTTTGTAAGGAGGGGGAGACAGGGGGAGGTCAAATCCGAAAATCAAATCGAAATTCCGTGCTCCGAGCAGAGCTGTTCCACGAGATGCGCGGCGGTTTCCACCAAGGCGGGGCAGGGGCGGGAGGCATAAAATTCGGCGGTGCGCGGGGCGGGCGTGGGCGAGGTAGAGGGCTCGATCCCCGCCTTCTTCAACAGCTCCGCGCAGACCGTGCTTCCGCACTCCTGTTGAAAGCGGGCGGCGAGCTCCTGCACGAGGGCGTAAATTTCCGCCTTATCTCTTCCTTCGAACAAGACGCCGAGCGCAAGGCAAGCCCCCGTGAGGGCGCCGCATGTGCCGCGGAGCCTTCCGAGCCCCGCGCCGAGCGGGAGAGAAAGCGCTTCGAGCTTTTCCTTCGGAATTCCCAAAACATCTTCGAAGGCAAGCGCCACCGCCTGCGGACAGTTTTTCCCCTCTTCAAAGATGCCTCTTGCGCGCGCTCCTCTCATGTTATACCTCGTACCACTCCCCCTCGGCGGGCACGAAGGCGGTCGCCTCGGGCAATACCCGCTGCACGGTGGGGAGGAAATTTTTCATGTTGATGGTGTGCGTTAAGGGCGGGAAGGCGTCGTCGAAGTGGTCGATCATGACGGCCTTCGGGCGAAAGACTTCCAAAAACGGTACCATGTACTTGCTCATGCGCGAACGCCCTTGGTAGGGAAAGACGAGAAGGTCCGCCCCGCAGGGGTATTCCACGTTGGGGTCCATGCCCGCCGAGCCGAGCACCATCACCGTCTTTTCTCCGTCCGAAACGGAGAGGGCGCAGATGTCCCCGTCGATGCGGAAGGCGCGCGCCTGCTTCAAAAGCCGTATCGTGCTCGCAAAGTGCCCCCATGCGCGGGGCGAAAACACGACGCGCAGCACGGTGGGCGCATCGAACACGCAGTGGCGGCTGTGGTAGGTGTGCACGGTGAGATCGCCGATCTTCACCTCCTCGTTGGGCTCGTAAGGGAGCATCGGGTCGGTATTCAGCCCGTTCTGTTTGGCATGGGCGATGCCGTTTTCCGAGGTGTACACGACGGGAACGCCTTTTTCCGTGAAGGCGTCGATATCGGCGAAGTGGTCGAGGTGCGGGTGGGTGATGAACGCTGCCGCCGCCGTTTTCGCCTCCTCGAGGGGAACGGGCGGGAGCTTTTTATTGCGGCTGCGAAGATAGGGGTCGATGAGCAGTCGGGTGGAGCCGCTCTCCAAGAGCAGGCTCGCCGTGCCGTACCATTTGATTCTCATGCTGTCTCTCCAACGCCGCCATTATAGCACAAAGCCCCTCGTTGGAAAAGCGTTTTTCGGGGGGAAATTCAAAATTCCCGCAGAATGGATGAGGGCAGCCAAGGGGTTTCTGCTTCCCCACTCCCTCCCCTACCCCTCCCCCTCCAAGTATAAGGGGGAGGGCTTTGGTCCCCCGCCCTCATACCGAGCCCCGTAGGGGCGAGTGTATCTTCTACTTCTTGGTACGACCTGCAGGAAGATCCACTCACTTCGCTTTGCTCCGTTCGGGACGAGGGGCAGAATAACGCGGTAACCTCCCCCTGTATCCCCCTCCTTAAAAAGGAAGGGGATTTTGTTGTGGAACGCGTTCTCAAAAGGTGAGCAACCCCCACCACCCGCTACGCGGGAGCCCTTCTCACGCGGGTAGAGTCCCGCGTTCGGTCAGCATTTGCCCGTGCACATGGGCAAATGCCAAGAAAATTTTGCGCCAAAGATTATCAACCTTTGGCAGAATGCAAAATTTTCCCCTTTCAACGGGGGCAGCTCTATAAAATCCCCTGCCCCTTTGGGGAGGGGGAGGCAGGGGGAGGGGCGGCCTTTACTTCCCCTTTACGCGGGCGATGTCGATATTGTCCTTCCTTCGGTCGGCAAGCGCCTTGATGGGGTGGTCGCCCTTCTGCACGCGGTAGTCGCAGCGGAAGGCGGCGATGGCCTTGTCGATGACGAGATGCGTCCCCACGCTCTCGGGCCGTCCGTTGATCTTATCGTTGTAGCCGAAGTAGCGGAAGCCGTCGGGCACCTTGTCGAGCTCCTCCCAGCCCTCCTCCACGGCGGTGAGGCGCACGCTCTTCAACACGTCGCGCACATACTCCTTTTGCGGGCGGAATTTGAGAAGTTCGGGGAATTCGCCGCCCTCGGGCAGGACCTGCTGCCAAACCTTGCCCTCGTACTGTTCGAGAAGCGCCGCCGCCTCGTGCAGATGGGCGACTTCCTCCTCGAAGTGCTGCTCCCAGATCTTTTTGATGCGCTCGTCCTTCTCGTCCTCGTAGCAAGAATAGTAGAGGTAGCACTCGGTGTACTCGTTCATGAGAAGGCTCTCCCACCATGTCGCGGAAGGGTCTTTCAGGCACCCGTACCCCGTGACGTGCTGTTCCTCGATCATGGCGATCTCGTTGTAGAGCTTTCTCCCGAGGGGCGAGGCGTAGAGGTTGGCGACGTTCATATAGAAATTCATCGTCTGCTGCTCCGCCGCCGTGATGATGTTGATGTTCAGCTTGGTCTTGAGGTCGTTCAAATAGCAGTTGATATAGAAGTTCACGTCGTCGTGCGGGTGGCGGTATTCGGCGACGGTCGGCCGCCCGGGCATGATCTCGGTGTAGTCGCCGACGAGCTTTTTGGGGTCCCCGCCCTTTTCGAGCTCCATGAGGTCGGCATAGCGGTACAGATGGTCGAAATCCTCGAGGAGCGCGAAGTCGAGCTGCCGCTTCACATACGAATTCTTCTCGGTGACGGCGAGGTTGGCGGTGAGGTCGACGGCGAGCTGTTCGTACCCTATGGTGTGCTCCAAGATGCTCTCGTCGGCGGGCTTTAGTGAGGCGACGCGCTTTTGCTGGATCTGTTCTCCTCTCCGCATGAAGGCGAGGCGGCGGCGCACGTCGTTGTTGGCGCAATGCCGCGTGAAGGCGTTCGAAAGGCGCACGCTCTCGAATTCCGTCCCGCTCATGAGGATGACGCGAAGGCGGGTGTAGGGGTCTACGCTGTTCTTGTCGTAGGGCTTTAAGAGCACCTTATTCCACGAAGTAAAAACCTTGTCCGCCCGTTGGGGCTTACAATCAAATGGGTTCATTTTGTTCCTCCTTTGCCCTCTTTATGGACGAGAGAAAAAAGATGTATTCCCGCGATTGCTTTTTTTCGGAAAAGCTGTTACAATAAAAAAGCGCACGAAACTTCGCTGCGCACGACGATGGAACGGAGACATATCATGGAGCTTTGGGATATCTACGACGAAGCCCGCGAAAAAACGGGCAGGACCGCCGTGCGGGACGTGACCCCCTTTCGCGCGGGGGAATACCACCTCGTCGTGCACATTGCGGTGTTTTCGGAGGACGGAAGGATGCTCATCCAGCGCCGCGCCCTCACGAAGAGCGCGGGCGGGCTGTGGGACATCACGGCGGGCGGAAGCGCGCTCGCGGGGGAAACTTCGGGGGAAGCGGCATGCCGCGAGCTCTTCGAGGAGCTCGGGCTTCGGTTGGAGCTCCCCCGCCCCTCGTTTACCGTGAATTTCGACAGGGGCTTCGACGACGTGTTCCTCGTCCGCGCCGAGCCTCCGCTCTCCTCCCTCGTCTTGCAAGAGGAAGAGGTGTGCGACGCCAAGTGGGCGACTTTGGAAGAGATCCTATCTATGCTCGACGAAGGCAAATTCATCGACTATCGCCGCCACTTTTTGGAGCTGCTCTTCGAAATGGATTGCGGCTACGGCATGATATTGAGGTGAAATATGATCGGTTGTGTGATCGCAATGGACCGTGAAGCGGACATTCTTTTGAGCTCTATGGAGGTCGAAGATCTCCGCACGCTGTACGGGAAACCCGTGTATTTCGGGAAGGCGTTCGGGAAGAAGGTCGTGCTCGTCATCTGCGGGGTGGGCAAAGTGAACGCCGCTGCGGGGGCATGCGCCGCCATCTCCGCGGGGGCGGACGTCGTTCTCAATTTCGGTGTCGCGGGCGGGCTGAAGCCCGAGGCCACGGAGGTGGGCGAAGTGTATCTCATCGACAAGGCGGTGCAATACGACGTGGACTGTTCCCAGCCCAACGGCACCGAGATCGGCACCCTCGACGGCGAGACGGAGAATTTCTTCCCCCTCCTCTGCCCCAAAGGCGTCGACCTACCCCGCCGCGCGCTCGGCACGGGCGACCGCTTCAACGATTCCCCCGACGACCACGCGCTTCTCCTCAGGCTCGGCTGCGACATCCGCGACATGGAGGGCGGCGCCGTCGTGCAGGTGTGCAGATATGCGGGCGTTCCCTGCGCCGCGGTGAAGTCCGTCTCCGACGTGTACGGCAACGGCTCCACAACGGAGCAATTCCGGCAAAATCTGAAGCGTGCCGCCCTCAATTTGAAGGCGTACCTGCCGCAGATCTTGGAAAGCATCGGGTAAGGCCCCTCCCAAAGGTGCCAAGGGGGACGCAGGGGGAGGGGAGTCAAGGCCCCGCCCTCATACCGAGGCGTAGCCGAGTGTATCTTCTACTCCGCGGGAAACCGCGTCTGCCGCCCCGCGCCAACGCGTCATTCTGAGCGCAGCGAAGAATCCCGAGGATGAAAATTCGGACTTCGTACTTCGGGATGTTTCGGTCGCTTCGCTCCCTCAACATGACGCGGTAGGATTTTTCAAAAAAACACACCCCTACCCCTACCCCTCAAGTATAAGGGGGAGGGCACACAGCCACAACAGAATCCCCCTCCCCTTTGGGGTGGCACCCTTAGGGCGTGCCTTGGCTGGGACACAGGGGGAGGGACCCTCAAAAAAAGGAGAAACCTATGATAGACCTCGGCGATTGGAACGCACCGCTTGCGCCGCTCTTTGCGGACGAGCGCTACAAAAAGATCCGCGAATTTCTCAAATACGAGTACTCGCACTATATCGTCTATCCCGATATGTACGATATTTTCAACTGTTTCCGCTTCACCCCCTTCCAAAATGTGAAGGCGGTGCTGCTCGGGCAGGACCCCTACCACAACGAAGGGCAGGCGCACGGGCTGTGCTTCTCCGTAAAGGACGGCGTCCCCAAGCCCCCGTCGCTCGAAAATATGCTCAAAGAGCTCAAGGACGATTTGGGTTTCCTCCCGCCGAAGTCGGGGGATCTTACCAAATGGGCAAGGGAAGGAGTGCTTCTCCTCAATACCGCGCTCACCGTGAGGGAGCACGCCGCCAATTCCCACGCAAATTGCGGCTGGAGCTGGTTTACGGACAGCGTCATCTCCCTTTTGAGCGAGCAAAAAGAGCACCTCGTGTTCCTCCTTTGGGGCGGAAACGCAAGGCGCAAAAAACCTCTTATCGATATGGGCAAGCACCTCGTTTTGGAATGCGCGCACCCCTCGCCGCTCTCCGCCTACAACGGCTTCTTCGGCTGCCGCCACTACTCCAAGGCCAACGCCTACCTCTCCGCCCACTCCATCCCCCCCATCGACTGGAATTTGAATGAGTGAGAAACCCCTCATTCCGCCCCGCGCCCTCATTCCGAACGGAGCCGTAGGCGGAGTGAGTGAATCTTCCCCGCAAGTTGTACCACAAAGTAGAAGATACACTCGGCTTCGCCTCGGTATGAGGAGATCGCGCACCCCCTCTCCCCCTCAAGTATAAGGTGGAGGGCACAAATCCCCCTCCCCCTGCCTCCTCCTCCCCAAAGGGGCAGGGGATAAAACTGTGGTGTTCCCCCTCACCGCCGAGAAAAAAGCTGCCGCCCTCCTTGCAAAGGAGGGCGGTCCCTGTTTTCGATCTGTCAGTGTTTTACGCTTGCGGCGGAAAACTTCTCTTTTTTCCTATCCAAGCAAATCATTTCCACCGCAAAGAGCCCGGCGATCCCAAAGGTGAACGGGAGGAAGAGATTCCTCACCGCGCGGAACCAATCGGGGATCAGCCCTTCGGAGAAGAACATCTTTGCGTTGTTGTACGAAATGCCCGTCTTGAACAGCATGACCAAAAACGTGACGATCGCGCAATAGATCAGCAACGCGCGCATGCTCGCGATCCGCTCTCGCGGGGCGGCTACAAAATAATTTTTGAGCAAGATGACCGTCCAAAGCGCCATAATGCAGATGAGGATGGGCTCGACGAGGTTGGACACGAGCCCATACACGAACAACAGCCCGCCGCCGGACGTGCCGAGGTACCCGCCGAACAACATCGCCATGCCGTCGAAAATATTCTCGCCGGAGGGCACTGCGAGCATCCGATCCAAAATGCAGAAGAGCACTGCGGCAGCCGTATTTTTACACGCCGAGAGGACGATCTCCGCCCGCCCCATCTGCGGCCTTCCGAGCGAGGAGACGATCCCGTCGTACAGGCAAAATACGCATAAGAGAATGTAAACGACGACCGTTCCCCCGCCGATCTGTCCGCGGGCAAACAGGCAAGCGAACAAGTTGAAGAAGAGAAAGAGCCAAACGGTGAAAAAGAAATTCTCCTTCGCCCGCAAATAGAAGGAGCGCATGTACGCATCCGTCTTATTTTTGAGCGCTTTCCCCATCGACGAAATGCGCTCGACCAATACCTTGATGAGCGGGACAAAGAGCCCGAGATACAAGACGCCGAGCGCGGCGCGGATGAGATAGCGATAGACCGCGGCTCTGCGAAGGGAGAACACGGATATGATCGCCTCCACTGCCGAAAGCGGGTTGACGCTCATGCCGAAAAAATCCACCGCGCCGAAAATATAGATGAGCAGGAGAATGCACTGCCCCGCGAGTGCAAAGACCATTCCGCCGAAATAGAGCGCAAAGTATTTTCCCTTGGGCTTTTCCTTGGGGGCTTCCACGGCTTCCGCTTGCGGGCTGCTGTTCTGTACCGCACTATTTTGTTCAGTCATCTTTCCTTCCCTCCATCACTTTGTCGAATTCTTCCATGGCATCGACGAAATCTTTCGTCGGCATCGTCTTGAGCGAGGACGGCATATTGATGACGGTGTTGTCGATATTCGTGAAGGTAAATTGGTCCTCTTCGGAAGCGGACGCGGAACGGGAACCCGAAGAGTACCCGCCGTTGGACGTGTCCGAAGCCGTCATCGAGGCAGACATTCCGAATTTTATTTGCGGCGCGGTCGGGTCCGAAAGGTCGACCTCGAAGCTCCCGTCGCTCTCTGCGTCGGCGCTCGTGGAGATCCCCTTCGAAATGGAGCCAAACAGCTTTTCGGATATCTCTTCGTCGAGAATGTAATAGTCCCCGTTGCTTTGGAAATGATCTTCGTATTCGGAGATCGTCCGCCCGAACAGGGAAAGAACGTCGTAGTTGAAGAGGTTTACGCTCTTTATGGCGGAATAGACGGAGCGGTACTCATCCCCATCCTCGGAGGTGAATTCCGCCCATGCGCCGACGAGCTTTTCCGCGCCCGCAAAGACGACTCCGTCTGCCATCGCCTGCAAGCGGTCGAAGCGCATCAAGACGCGATCCGCGTCGATATACAAGAGCATGCACGCCGATAAAAACCGATCGTGTTCGATCGTTTCCGTCTTGGTCGTGCCGTCCTCCTGCTTCTTCTCACTCCTCACGAAGGACGAGGCTCTCAATTGAAAATCGGAGATATAAAGCGCCGCATCCTCGGTAAAGTACGCCGTCATCTCCCGCGTGAGGCGTTGAAAAGATTGTCCGCTCGTGCCTGCGTCGGCGTTGGAATAGACCGTGGTCGATTCGTGCATGGTCGCACTCGTGTGCGGCGCGGTCTCCTCTGCGGCAAGAGAACGCACCCCGAAGCTCGCCGAAGGCATGTCCTCGAATTGCTGCATGAGCTCGGAAAAACCGTCCAGCGAATCCACGCTCGTATCCTCTCCGCTTCCCGCTCCCGCATACGAATTTCCGCTCCCGATGGGAAGCAACAACATGGTAACGACAAGTGCGAGCCCGACGACGCTCGACACGATGCCTTTGATATAGGGACCTTTCATTTTCTCCTTTTCTCCATCGTTTTTCCCCATTATAACAAGTCTTATGAGACTTGTCGAGTATTTTAAGACTTGAAAGAGATATAATTGTCTCGTGGGATTTCAGGAACGATTACGGGAATTACGGCTTCTGAAGGGCTTGAGCCAAATGGAGCTTTCGAGGCGGACGGGCATAAGCCAGTCGGCGATCGCAAAGTGGGAATTGGGCAAAACGGAGCCGACGGCGAGTGCGCTCATTGCGCTTTCCCGCTTTTTTGGGGAGAGCGTGGATTATCTGCTCGGTCTCATCGACTGAATTTACGGGAAAACAGAAAAAGCCTCCCCGCGGCTGCCTTATGTAAGGCAGCCGCGGGGAGGCCCTTATTCTTTCTTATTCGTACCGAAGGAAGTAGCCCTCGGGGTCGGCGTCGAACACAACGACGGATTTCGGCGGGATCCTGCCCTGCAGAATTTCCTCGGAGAGGCGGTCCTCCACGCGCCGCTGGACGATGCGCTTCAGCGGCCTTGCGCCGAATTCCTCGCTGTATCCCTCGTCCACCAGCCGCATTTTGGCGCGGTCGGTGACCTTCAACGTTATCTTGCTCTCCTTGAGCCGTCCGACGATGCCCGAAAGGATCTTCGTGCAAATTTTTGCCGCGTCCTCCTTGGTGAGCTTATGAAAGACGACGATCTCGTCGATCCTGTTCAAGAATTCGGGGCGAAATTGCGCCTTTAAGGCGGATTCGATGCTCTCCCGCATGCGGGCGTAAGCGCTCTCCTCGTCGGGGGCACCGAAGCCGAGCGTGGGCTCCTTGGCAGCGTGTGCGCCGACGTTGGAGGTGAGAATGATGACGGTATTTTTGAAGTCCACCGTCCTGCCGCGGCTGTCGGTGAGCCGCCCGTCGTCGAGGATCTGAAGGAGAATATTGAACACGTCGGGGTGGGCCTTCTCGATCTCGTCGAAGAGGACGACCGAATACGGCTTTCTGCGGATGCGTTCGGTGAGGCAGCTCTGCGTGTCGTCGTACCCCACATATCCCGGGGGCGCGCCGATGAGCTTGGTGGTGGCGCCCTTCTCCATGTATTCGGACATATCGAAGCGCACCATGAGGCGTTCGTCGCCGAAGAGGCTCTCGGCGAGCGCCTTGCAAAGGTCGGTCTTTCCCACGCCCGTGGGGCCGACGAAGATGAACGAGCCGACGGGGCGGTTGGGGTCCTTCAATCCCGCCCTTGCCCGCCGCACCGATTTTGCGACGGCGGAGACGGCCTCGTCCTGCCCGACGATGCGCCTGTGCAGCTCTTCCTCGAGATGAAGCAGCCGTTCGCTCTCCCCCTCGGTGAGCTTGGAGACGGGCACCCCCGTGCGGTCGCTCACGATGGCGGCGATCTCCTCCTCGCCGATGGAGATCTGCGTCGCGGTGCGCCTGCGCTTCCACTCCCGCGTGAGCTCTTCGATGCGCGCGTTGAGCGTAGCGATCTCCTCCGCGATGTCCGCCGCCCGCCCGTAGTCCTGCCACTTGCGCGCCTTCTCGCGGTCGACGGCGAGCCGTGCCACCCGCTCCTGCGCCTCGCGAAGCTCCGCGGGTCCGTTGTCCGCATTCAGCCGCGCGCGGGACGCCGCCTCGTCGATGAGGTCGATGGCTTTGTCGGGAAGGAAGCGGTCGGTGATGTAGCGGTCGGAGAGCTTGACCGCCGCCTCGATGGCTTCGTCGCTGATGATGACGTCGTGATACGCCTCGTACTTATCCTTGAGCCCCTGCAAAATGACGATGGCGTCCTCCACGCTCGGCTGGTCGACGAGCACGGGGGTGAAGCGGCGTTCGAGCGCGGGGTCCTTTTCGATATATTTGCGGTATTCCTCGAGGGTGGTCGCCCCCACCGTCTGCAATTCGCCGCGGGCGAGCATGGGCTTGAGAATATTCGAGGCGTCCACGGGGTTCTCCTGCGAGCTCCCCGCGCCCACGATGAGGTGGATCTCGTCGATGAACAAAATGATATTCTCGTTGCGGACGATGGCGTCCATCACGCCCTTGAGCCGCTCCTCGAAGTCGCCGCGGTAGCGCGTGCCCGCGAGGAGCCCCGTGATGTTGAGGGAAAAGACGATCTTCCCGCGGAGGGTCTCGGGCACCTTGCCGAGCACGATCTCCTGCGCCAGCCCCTCGATGACGGCGCTCTTCCCCACCCCCGGCTCGCCGATGAGCACGGGGTTGTTTTTGGTGCGGCGGGAGAGGATCTGTATTACGCTCTCGATCTCCTTCCGCCTTCCGATGACGGGGTCGAGCTTGCCCTCTCGCGCGCGGCGGGTGAGGTCCTCTCCATACGGCTTGAGGGCGGGATCGAGCGAGGGAATGAAGTCCGTCCGCGGCGGCTCGGGGAGCTCCACCTCCTCATCGGGGTCGGGCTGCAAAAACTTCTCGGTGAGCTCGATGAGGCGGTCGATGGGCGTGCCGATGGAGCTCAAAAAGTTGACCCCGACGCATTCGGGCACGGCGAGAATAGAGAGGAGCGCGTGCTCGGTGCCGACGATGACGAGCCTCGTCGAAAACCGATCCTCCTCCGCATACCTTTTGGCGAGCTCCAAAAGGTGCTTGGTGTTGGGGGTCATGCCGACGGTCGTGCATTTCCGATCGACATTCCGCCGGAACCACTCGAAGTACTTCTTCGGCTCCACGCCGACGGTGGTGAGCAGGCGATACGCCATACATTCGGGCACCGAGAGCATGGCATAGATGATATGCTCGGTCCCGATGAAGGTGGTCTCGAACTTGTCGGCGATCTTATACGCCTCCGCGATCACCTTTCGCAAATCGGTAGATTGATTAGGATCCAAGGTTGCCTCCCTTACAAGTCAAGTTGTAATTCGCAGATCGCCTTGCGGACGAATTCGGCGCGCACGGCGTCCTGCTGCTTGCCCTCGAGCGTCCCTCCCTTGAGGCGGCGAAGGTGCGCGGGGCGCATTTGCACGGCGAGAGAATCGAGCTTGCCGATGAGCGCCTCCGTGCGGTCGCTCTTTGCCGAGCGGAAAAAGCCGAGCGCCATCCCGAGCTTGACGTCCGCAAGACGGCGGGCGAATTCGCGCGCGTCGATCATGCGGCAGCTCGTGAGGATCCCGAGGGAACGGAAGAGGCGGTCCTTTAAGGCGATGCCCTCTTCCACCTTCATGCGCTTTCTCTCCTTGAGCTCGATCTGCGTGATGTTGTTCACCGCCCCCTCGACGACGGAAAGGATCTCGTGCTCCTGGTGCCCGAGCGTGATTTCGTTGCTCACCTGAAACATGTCTCCGTCCGTGCCGCTTCCCTCGCCGAACGCCCCGCGCACGGTGAGCCCCAAGGGGGTGAGCACCGAGCTTATGCGGCGCATTTCCCCGCGGTGGGAACAGGCGGGAAGGAAGAGCATGACGGAGGCGCGCAGCCCCGTCCCGAGATTGGTGGGGCACGCCGTGAGGTAGCCGAATTGGCTGTCGTAGGCGAAGGGGATGCACGCCGAGATGGCGTCGTCGATCCCCGCGATGGCCTCGTATGCCTTGCGAAGGTCGAAGCCGCGGGTGAAGTACTGCTCGCGGATATGGTCCTCCTCGTTGATCATGATGCAGATGCGCTCGTCCGCGCTCACGAGGGCGGCGGCGATGGGGCAATGCGCGGCGAGGTCGCGGCTGATGAGGTTGCACTCGGCGAGGTATTCCGCCCGTTCCCCCTTGAGGGTGCCGATGCCGTAGAGGCGGAAATCGTCGATGCTGTCGAGCTCGGCGGAGAGAACGCGCACGATCTCCCCCGCCTGTTCGACGGCGTGCGGATCCCGCATGAGGCGGCCGGGGAAGGGATAGTCCTCGAAGTTGCGCGCAAGGCGGATGCGCGAGGAAATGGCGACGGTCTCGAAGTCGTTCATCGGTTGCCCTCCTCCGCGAGCCTTTGCTTGATGGCGGCGAGGCGGTCCTCCAAGGCGTGGAGGAGAAGATCGTCCCCCTCCGCCCGCGCTTCCTCGATGCGGTCCTGCAGCTCCGCCTTTTCGTCGGCGAGGCGGCGGACGGTATCGTACCGCTCGGCGGCGCCTGCGGAAGGCTGCTGCACGCCCTCGTGGCGGAGCTTCCCCTGCACCGAGCGGACGGTGGGAATGAGCTCGTCGCGGAACGCCTTGTAGCAATCGGCGCACCCGAGCAGACCCGTGCGGCGGAAATCGTCGAGCGTGGCGCCGCAGGCGGGGCACTTCTTCTTCGCGTCCTCAAACACGAGGAAGGAGGAAAAAATGGCGTCCGTACCCCCCTCGGGGTAGAGCTCCTCGCGGCATTTTTCGCACAGCGTTACGGTCACGTCTCCCGCGGCCGTCTTTCTCGTGTAGCTTCTCGCGGCAGGGCTGCCGCACAGCGCACATTGCATTCAGACCTCCTCGAAGCGGTACCTTTGTCCCGCAGAAGGGTATTTCTCTCTGTCTACTTCGGAAAGGAACATGGTGAGCGGGCGGATATACAGCTCCCTCTCGCCGTACAGTTGGCGGTAGACGACGTACTTCTCCCCCGTCTCGCTGTGGATCGCCACGCCCTCCACATAGTATTCCTTGCCCTTGAAATGGCGATAAACCGCGTGAAGTTTAAGCGTTCTCTCCATGCTCTCCTCCGCATTTTTCGGGCGCAAGGCGCGAAATTTGCGCGTAGGCGTCCCCGAGGGCGGGGAGCTCGTACTCCCCATACGGGCACACGGCGCGAAGAAGGGGAGCCTCTCCCCCGGCGGGCTCCACCCGTTCGATCTCCTCCCATTTGAGGAAGATGCGGTCTACCCCGTCCTTCCAATACAGCCCCTCTTTGTAGAGGGCGAGCACCCCCTTGGCGCCCGCGAAATTCATGACGGAACGCAGCGCGACGGCGCCGCCGAAGACGAAGATGAAGCTGCCGACCGTCACCTGCCAAATCGCCGTGACGGCGCCCGCCACCGCTACGGCCCCGCCGATGAGGGCGAAGATGAGCGCGCGGCGGCGCTTTTCCCCATGCGGAAGGGTATATTTCGCCGTGCGGCAAAATTTTCCCTTTTTCCCCTTGTTCTCCCCGTGCGGCTCCCCGAGAAGGGGCAACGTATGCGCGGCTATGGCGGCATACAGCCGCTCCTTCCCCTCCGCCTGCACGAGCACGGGGGGCGCCGCCTCGCCCTTTTTCTCCTTGGCAAGGTAGCGCGCGGGGATCTCGAACAACACGCTCCATTCCCCCCGCTCCTTGGGCGCGCGGCGGTTACACACCGAGAAGAGGCGAAGCTCTTCATACGGCACGTTTATCTTCTTCCCCTTCCCGTCGAAGGCATGGAGAAGGAGGGAAGTTTCCCCAAACGTCGCGAGCGTCTCTTCCCCCACGAAGAAGCTCTCCTCCCCGTCGCTCCTCTCGAGCGCGTCCGCACGTCTTTCGTACAATACGAGAAGCACCCTTCCGAGCACAAAGGCAAGGAGGGCGAACAGGAGCGCGCCGCCCGCAAATCCCCCGACGAGCGCAAACAAGAGCGTGTTCTCCAAGCCGCTGCCGAGCTCGTGGACGAGCACGACGACGACCACGCCGACGAGCGCCAAGACCGAGAGGGCGACGCAGGTGTAAAAGAGAACGTTGGCGAAAACGGAGAGCCGCCGCAGCCGCTCGGCGCGCTGCAAGAGTGCGGCGTTTTTAGCCTTTTCGGACATGGACGGTTACTCCTTGAAGAAATGGGCGCGCTTCCCCCACACAAAGAAGAAGAGCGCGAGGATCTGCAGCGGGATGCCGATGAGGAAGAGCAGCCACGGGTTTTCGCCGAGCACGAACGCCGTCAGATAGATGCAGGCGATCACCGTCCAAATGAGGACGGAGATGGAGAAGATGCGCATAAAACGCCAGCCCCAAACGGCGCTGAACACGATGAGGACGATGGCGGAAGCGGGCACGGCATAGAGGAAGGCGAGCCACTTCGCCGAAATATTCGGCGCAAAGATGCCGATGAGCACAAAGCAAATGACGGCGACCAACCAGCACAGCCCCACCGAAGAGAGCGCAATGACGATGCGCTTTATCTTCCTCTCGCGGCGGGGCATGACGGGCTTTTCGGTGTGCTCGCGCACCAGATCGTCGACCGAGACGTTGAAAAGATCGGCAAGACGCACCAAAATGCGCACGTCCGGAATGCCGTTCCCCTGCTCCCATTTGGAGACGGATTTATCCGAATAGTTGAGTTTTTCGGCGAGCTCGAGCTGGGTCATGTTGGAAAGTTTTCTCAGCCTCGTGATGTTCTTCCCGACGATGACGGCGAGCTCCTCCTGATTTTCCCCCGTTTTCGGGGTATCTTTCTCTTCCATACCTCTATTATATACCCGCTTTTCGCCCCTGTCAAGAGTTCTACTCACAGTAGAGTGGGATTTTTGGACTCTACTTGTAAATTTTCTACAGATAGAGGCAGTTTTGCGGAAAGTAGGTTGCGCTTTCTCCCCTTTTGCGATATAGTAAAGGGGAAGAAAGACCTTCCCATCGCCCATGAGCGGGCGCAGTCCCAGCTGCGAACGCTTGTACTCTCCAATATTTATAAAGCCCGTTGGGTTTCCCGGCGGGCTTTATATGTACGCTGTTTAGAAATATCTCTTGAGAAGCCCCTTGAAGCCCGCACCGTGGCGCGCCTCGTCCTTCGCCATCTCGTGGACGGTATCGTGAATGGCGTCGTAGCCAAGCTCCTTCGCGCGCTTTGCAAGCATAAGTTTGCCTTCGCAGGCGCCCGCCTCCGCCGCCGCACGCAGCTCGAGGTTCTTCTTGGTGGAAGGCGTGACGACTTCGCCGAGAAGCTCTGCAAACTTGGAAGCGTGGTCGGCTTCCTCATAGGCATAGCGCTTGTACGCCTCTGCGATCTCGGGATAGCCCTCCCGTTCGGCGACGCGCGCCATCGCAAGATACATGCCCACTTCGCAGCACTCGCCGTTGAAGTTGGCGCGAAGCCCTTCCATCACCTCTTTGTCCTCGACCACGCCGTCGCCGACATGGTGCTCGCAGGCAAACTTCTCATCCTCGACCGGCACGAATTTCTTCGCGTGGCAGACGGGGCACTCGGTCACATCGTCCTCGACGATCTCGCCGCATACAGCACATCTTTTCATACCATTTATCTCCTTTTATAAAAGTTTCCTAAATTGTAGCACAACCGCAGAAAAATTTCAACGGATATCCAACATTTTTTTCGCGAGGGCGGGAAGCTCGCAAAACTTCTCGGCGAACACCGCCGCGCCCGCCCTTTGGAGCTCCTCCCTCTCGCGGTACCCCCAAAGCGCCGAAATGCAAGGTATCCCCGCATTTTTTGCCGTCTGCACGTCCGTCTCGCCGTCCCCGACAAAGACGCAGCTTTCCTTTGGAACGCCCAACGTTTCCATGCAATACAGGGTGGAAGCGGGGTCGGGCTTTAGGGGGAATTTGCCGTCGTCGGCGATGAGGAAGTCGAACATCCCCGCAAAGAAGCGGGCAAGCGTCTTTTCCGCCGCCGCCCGAGGCTTGTTGGTGAGAACGGCGAGCTTCCACCCCTCCGCCTTCAAGAGGCGCAACGTCTCCGCCGCCCCGTCGTATGCACGGGTGCGCAGGTTTTCACTCGCCGCATATCTTCTCTTGAAGTCGGCAAACGCCTCCTCCATGGGAATGCCCGCGGGGAGCACCCGCTCCATGAGCTTTCTCGCGCCGTTGCCGACCGCGCGCCGCGTCCGCTCCAAGGAGACGGGCGGGCAGCCGAAGCCCTCAAGCGTGCCGTTGAGGCAGAGGGCAATGTCGGGCACCGTGTCAAGCAGGGTGCCGTCCAAGTCGAAGAGAATGGCGCTTTCCATGGTTTTTCACATCTTCTCGGGCACGCCGATGCCGAGCAGGGCAAGCCCGCGCTTTAAGAGGGTGGAAGCGGCGAGGGTGAGAAGACGGCGAAGGGCGCGGATGTCGTCGCTTTCCGCCTGCACGATCTTGCAATCGATATAGAATTTGTTGAACACCTGCGCCGTGTCCACGCACCAGCGGGCGAGGATGCTCGGCTCGTAGCCCTCCGCGGCGCCCTTTACGGCGACGGGGAAGCCATCGAGCGCCTTGCACAGCGCGGTCTCCTGCGGGGTGGGCTCGGCGACGAAGGCGTCTCCGAGCGGAGCGCCCTCGAGCTTTTCGAGCACGGATGCGCACCGCGCGCAGGTGTACTGCACATAGACGCTCGTCTCCCCGTCGAAATTCAACGCCTTGTCGTAGGAAAACACGATATCCTTGATCTTATTGTTGTACAGCGCGCCGAAGATGACGGCGCCGACGCCCACCTTCTCGGCGACCTCCTCCTTGTTCTCGAGGGCGGGGTTTTTCTCCTCGAGCACGGCCTTCGCCTTCTCCACGCAGCGGGAGAGCACGTCCTCCAGCCAGACGACCTTGCCCTTCCGCGTGGACATCGCCCCGTCCTCCAAGGAGACCATGCCGTAGGCGACGTGGACGAGGTCCTTCGCCCACTCCTCCCCCATGAGCTCGACGACCTTGAAGAGCTGCTTGAAGTGCAGATTTTGCTGGTAGGCGACGACGTAGAGGCATTTATCGAAGTTGTACGTCTGTTTGCGGTAGAAGCACGCCGCGAGGTCGCGCGTGGCATAGAGCGAAGCCCCGTCCGAGCGCAGCACGATGAAGGGCGGCATGCCGTATTTTTCGAGGTCGACGACCTGCGCGCCTTGGCTCTCGACGAGAAGCCCCTTCTCTTTGAGCGCGTCGATGACGGGCTGCATCTTGTCGATATAGAAGCGTTCCCCCGCGTAGCTATCGAAGGTGACGTGCAATCTTTCGTAGATCTTCCCCACATAGGCGAGCGTGAGGGATTTGAACCACTCGAAAAGGTCGTTCGCCTCCTTGTCCCCGCTCTCGATGAGGCGGAAATATTCGCGCGCTTCGGCCTCCATTTCCTCCGTCGCCTCCTCGTTGAAGCGCACATAGAGGGCGTTCACGGCGTGGATGCCGCCCCGTTCCACCTCCTCTTTGTTGCCCCACTTTTTGTAGGCGGAGATGAGCTTGCCGAATTGCGTTCCGTAGTCGCCGAGGTGGTTGATGCCCACGACGTTGTAGCCGAGATATTGGAAGATACGGTAGAGCGCGCCGCCGAGCACCGTCGTCGAGAGGTGCCCGATATGGAAAGGCTTGGCGATATTCACCGAGGAATAGTCGATGAGCACCGTTTTCCCGTTCCCCTCCGCGGAGGCGCCGAACATGTCCTTCTTCTCGAGAAATTCCCGCAAAAACCCGTGCACGAGGCTCTTTTTGCCGACGCGGAAATTCAGATATCCGTTCAGGGCGTTCGCCTCGGTCACAATTTCGTCTATGGGGAAGCCCGCGGAGAGCTCTTCGGCGATGATAACGGGCGATTTGTGCAAACGTTTTGCGAGCTTGAAGCAGGGCAGGGCGTAGTCCCCCATGGCGGTATCCGGCGGGACGGCGAGAAGGGAGGCGAGCTCTTCCCCCGGGATCCCTTCCACATTCAGCCGCTCTGCAATGTATTTTTTGTAGTCCATACGGTCTCCTTTGGTCTTACGGCTCATTTTACCATAAATTTGCAAATTAGGCAACCGAAAGAGTTGAAGTTTACGGAGAAATGTTCTATAATGGAAAAAGACAGGTCCGCCGCGCCCTTCCGTGTTGTATCGGCGCAGACGGCGTTTTTTCGGAGAATTACTATGAAATTAGGTGTTGTCGGGCTTCCCAACGTCGGGAAATCCACTCTCTTCAATGCGATCACGCAGGCGGGCGCAGAGGCCGCCAACTACCCGTTCTGCACCATCGAGCCCAACGTGGGCGTCGTCGCCGTGCCCGACGAACGGCTCGATAAGCTCGCCGCCCTGTACGACAGCAAGAAGGTCACCCCCGCCGTCATTGAATTTGTGGACATCGCGGGGCTCGTGAAGGGCGCAAGCCGCGGCGAGGGCTTGGGGAACAAATTCCTCTCCCACATCCGCGAGTGCGACGCCATCGTGCACGTCGTCCGCTGCTTCGAGGACGAGAACATCACCCACGTCGAGAGCACCATCGATCCCGTGCGGGACATCGAGACCATCAATTTGGAGCTCATTCTCGCCGACATCGAGGCGGTCTCCAAGCGGCAGGACAGGATCAAAAACGCCGCGCGCGGCGGCGCGGACAAGGGAGCGGCGGCGGAATACGCCTTCCTCGAAAAGCTGATGGCGCACCTCGAAAAGGAGCTTCCCGCAAGCGCCATGCCCCTCACCGAGGACGAAAAGCCCCTCCTTGCCGACCTCTTCCTCCTCTCCTCCAAGCCCGTCATCTACTGCGCGAATATCGCCGAGAAGGACATGGGCGCCGAGGAGGATACCCTTCCCCTCGTAGTCGCCGTCAAAAACTATGCCGCAAAGCACGGCGCGGGGGTCATCGTCGTCTGCGCCAAGACGGAAGAGGAGCTCTCCGCCATGGACAAGGAGGACGCCGCCATGTTCTTGGAGGAATTCGGGCTGAAGGAGAGCGGGCTCGACCGCTTGATCAAAGCGAGCTATTCGCTGCTCGGGCTCATTTCCTACCTCACGGCGGGCGAAAAGGAGACGCGCGCGTGGACCATTCCCGCGGGCACCAAGGCGCCGCAGGCGGCGGGAAAGATCCACTCGGATTTCGAAAAGGGATTTATCCGCGCCGAGGTCGTCGACTACGAGACGCTTTTGGAGTGCGGCGGGCTCGCGGGAGCGCGGGAAAAGGGCAAGGTCCGCTCGGAAGGCAAGGACTATGTGATGAAGGACGGCGACGTCGTTTTGTTCCGCTTTAATGTGTAAAAAGGGGACCCCTCCCCCTGCGTCCCAGCCAAGGCACGCCCTACGGGTGCCTCCCCGTCTTGACGGGGAGGGGGATTTCACCCTTGGCGCCCCTATGTGAGGGGAGCTGGCGAGGCGAAGCCGAGGCTGAGGGGTTCTTTTAACCCTATCCCCCGCTTCGCGGGTACTGTCTCACGCGGGTAGAGTCCCACGTTCGGTCAGCATTTGCCCGTGCATATGGGCAAATGCCAAGAAAATTTTGCGCCAAAGATTATCAACCTTTGGCAGAATGCAAAATTTTCCCTCTCAGGGGAAGCAAGGGGACAAGAGCGGTGCCCCTCCCCCTGCGTCCCCCTCCCCGCTTCGGCGGGGAGGGGGATAAAAGATGAAATCCCCTTCCTTTGTAAGGAGGGGGATACAGGGGGAGGTTTCCGTGTCATTCCGAGGGGCGAAGCCCCGAGAGAATCCCCTAAATGAAAATTCGGACTTCGTACTTCGGGATGTTTCGGTCGCTTTGCTCCCTCAACATGACGCGGTGGTCCCTTCCCCTCGGTATGAGGGTGCGAGTGACAAAGGTCTACCCTTTCCCAAGGGGGCGCCTTCTGCCCCTTTACGACTGGCCGGTGGTTACGATTTCGTCGTCCGAGGTTTTCGCGTCGGGGCGGATCATGCAATAGGCGGGGTTGTGCGCGTACTCTTTCGCGCGCTTTTTTGTTTTCTTCATACAGCCTCCGAAAAGAGCATGCGCAGCGCCCTTTCGTTTTATTCCCTCACACACCCTGTGCGGAGAGCTTGTCCGAAATTTGCTTGAGGCTCTTCAAGAAGCACTCCGCCTTTTGGTCGATCATCATCTTTTCGGCGGGTTGGACCTCGTAATACCCGCGGGAGAGCATCTGTTCGAACACCGAAAACTGCGTATTGGCGTGCGCGCCGTAGTGCTTCAAAATCTCCCTGCGGAACGCCATGCTGCTCCCCTCGGTGAGCGCCACCGAGTAGTAATTCATGAGAAGTTTCTCGCAATCCAACATATCCTGCAGCGCGTCCTTCTCCGAAAGGCTTACATCCCGTTTGCTCTGTTTCATTTTTTCCCTCCCAACAGTTTGTAGAGTGCGGAAAAGCGTTCCGCATGCGCACAGGAAATGCGGTCCATCTCCTGCGCAAGCGCGGCGTCCGTGAGGGTGTTCGCATAAATTTTCGCCTTCTTGCACGCCATTTCCTCTCCCGTGAGAATGTGGGAGAGCACATCCAGATCTTTTGCCGTCAAATTGGTCATAAAAAACCTCCTTCGCCTACGGTTTTGGACGAAGGAGGTGCGTTTTATACTTCCCTTACTTGCTTTGAAAAAATTCGCAGCCCTCTTGGAGCGGGCAATTCGCGCAATCCGGCCGCTGCGAGTGGCAGATCTTTCTCCCGTGCCAGATGAGAAGATGGTGCGCGTGCGACCACATATTTTGAGGAATGGCGCGCATGAGCTTTTCCTCCACCTCCTCGGGCGTCTTGCCCTTGGCGATGCCGAGGCGGTTGCTCACGCGAAAGACGTGGGTATCCACCGCGATGGCGTCCCCGCCGAAGGCGACCGAATAGACGACGTTCGCCGTCTTTCTCCCCACTCCCGCGAGGGTGCGGAGCTCTTCGAGAGTACGCGGGACTTCGCCGCCGAATTTCTCGAGGATATCCCGCGAGGCGGAGAGGATATGCGCCGCCTTCATGCGGTAAAACCCGCACGAGTAAATGTAGCCCTCGAGCTCTTCCTGCGAGAGAAGGAGCATGGAAGCGGGGGTACTATGCCCCGCGAACAACTTCTCCGTGACGAGATTGACCCGCTCGTCGGTGCACTGCGCCGACAAGATGACGGCGACGAGCAGCTCGTAGGGGCTCGAAAAACGGAGCGCGGGCGCGGCATTGGGATACAGCGCCTCGAGCGTTTGCAGCATGTCTTGCGTTTGCATGGAAAAAGTGTAGCACATTTTCCCGAAAAAAGCAAGCTATAGGTAAGAATATCCCGTGGGATAGGCGCGCATGTAGCCCGCAAAGGAGGAATACCGCCCCTTCGCCACGGCTGCCTTCACGCGGGGAAAGAAATTTTCCTCGAAGCGCACCGAGACGCCGCACCCGACATTCGCCTCCTTGGGCGTGGAAACGGACTGCGCGGGGACCCCCGCCGCCCGAAGCGCGGAGACGAGCTCGAGCGCCTGCGCACGCGATTTTACGACCGCCAACATTGTCATACAATTCTTCCTGCCTTCGTATAGATAGAGTATTCTTTTTGCGTTCTTTTCCCGTGCCGCGCCGCTTTGTCATTTCGGCCAAGCCGCAAGCTGCGCCGCCTTGTCATTTCGACCAAGCCGCAAGCTGCGCCGCCTTGTCATTTCGACCAAGCCGCGGAGCGGCGCGTGGAGAAATCTCATCTTCGGGGGTATGCCATGATCTATCTCGACAACGCCGCCACGGGCGGGACCAAGCCCTACGCGGTGCAAAGCGCCGTCCTTGCCGCCTTAAAGCAATGCGCCAATGCGGGAAGGAGCGGGCACCGCCTCTCCATCGCCTGCGCGGAGCATGTGCTCGCCTGCCGAAAACGGCTCTCCGCCCTCTTCGACGGGTACGGCTACGAGCGCGTCGTGTTCACCCGCAGCTGCACGGAGGCCCTAAATTACGCCATCCTCGGCGTACTCACCAAGGGCGACCACGCCGTGTGCACCGCGCTCGAGCACAATTCGGTGCTCCGCCCGCTCGCGCACTTGAAGCGGAAAGGGGTCATCTCCTACGACGTCGCCCCGCTTCAAAACGGCAAACTTTCCGAGGACGCCATCGCCGCCCTCGTGAAGGAGAACACCCGCATGGTCGTCGCCACCTCCGCCTCCAACGTGACGGGGGAAGGGTGCGATCTTGCACATCTCAGAACGCTGCTGCCGAAGGACGTTCTTCTCGTCGTCGACGGCGCGCAGGGCGCGGGGCACCTGCCCATCCGCATGAAGGAATGGGGCGTGGACGCGCTCGCCCTCGCGGGGCACAAGGGTCTGTTTGCCATGCAGGGCGCGGGGGCGCTCCTCTTTTCCGAACGTTTCTCCCCCCGCCCGCTCCTCTTCGGAGGCACGGGGAGCGAGAGCGCGAACGAGGAAATGCCGGGCTACTTTCCCGACCGCCTCGAGAGCGGCACCCTCTCCTACCCCGCCATCTGTTCGCTGTTTGAGGGCGCGCTGCACCTCGAGGCGCACTTCGGGGAATATGCCGCCCGCCTTCTTTCCTTTACGAAGCGCGTGCACGCGGGGCTGGAGGGGATGAAGGGCTGGCGGCTTTACTCCTCCCCCAACCCCTGCGGCATCGTCTCCTTTGCGCACGAAAGCCTCTCCTCCGAGCGCGTCGCCGACATCCTCTCCGAGAAGTACGACATCGCCGTGCGCGGCGGGCTGCACTGTGCGCCGCTCGCCCATAAGGCGCTCGGGAGCTTCCCCGAGGGCTTGGTGCGCGCCTCGTTTTCCCCCTTTCAGACGATGCGGGAGGCGGAAGCCCTCCTTTCCGCCCTTCGGGAGATCTCTACATCCGCTTGAGCTCCTCGACGAGCTCTTTGAGCCGCTTGCGCTTTCCGCCGTCGAGCATGGGCGAAAGCTGCGCATAGAAGGCGTCGATCTGCTCGTTGGTGAGCGTGCCGTTTCGCTTCCCCTCGACGGCGCGGGCATATACGCACCGCAAAAGCTCGCGCTCGCTCTTGCCCTCGCAGCCCTTGAGAACGGCATCCGCCTCCTTCTTCCACGCCTCGTCCTTGCCCGTATAGCTTGCGAAATCCTTCATAGTCACCTCTTACGCCATCGTATGAAGGGAACGAAATTTTTGACAGCCGAATACCATGGAGCATGGAATTCTTGCTGCTTCTCTTTCTCCTCTCCACGGCGGGAGACTCTTCCGTGAAGTCCTCCCTCGCCTCCCTTCTCTCCTTCTATCGGGAGAACCGCGCCCTTCTTCTCTCCCTCGCGGGGGACGCGAAGAATTTCTCCGCCGCGTCTGCGGCTCCCGCGGCTGCGGCTTCGACGGTTTCCGCGCCGTCCGAGCCCCCCGCGCAAAGCGAAAGCCGACCTCAAGAGGTCGGCACAAAGACGATTTTGGAGGAATACCTGCGAAGGGCTTCCCTCTGAGATCGAGAAGCGGGCTTCACCCCGCGAGCGCGTCGAAAAATACGTCGTGCGCGTAGGGCAGAACGGGCGCCTCGACGGCGACCGCCCCATCTTCGAGGGTGATGCCCCTTTCGTGGATGGAATTTCCCTTTGGCCACGAGATGCCCGCCACGGTGAGGCGAAGGGCGTTCCCGTCCGGGGTGACGAAGGTGGACTGCATCACGCCCTTCCCGTAGGTGCGCCCCGTCTCCTTGCGGAGGTAGATGTCCGAATAGGAGATGGTGCCGTAGTCGAGCATGGCGCCGAGGAGCGCCTCGGAGGCGGAAGCCGAATTTTCGTCCGCAAACACGCGGATCTTCGCGTCCTTTTCGAAATACGAGGAGAAGTCGTTCCCGCTTGCCTTGTATTCCTCCTTCTTCCCGTCGCGATAGGTCGCCGTGGCGATGGGCGGCGAGCTCCCCTCCGCGCTGCGGAGAAGATGGGAGGAGATGTCGCACAGGATGGAGAGATACCCGCCGCCGTTGCCGCGAAGGTCCAAAACGAGGTCTTTTCTGCCCCGCTCCTTCATGAGAGTGAGGGCGGACTGCATCTCGTCTGCGGCGTTCCCCTCGAAGGCGATGAGGGCGATATAGGCGTAGCCGCCGAGGGAGGACAAGCCCTCCCCCACGTTTTCG
>CANRHI010000021.1 GCA_947630365.1 uncultured Clostridia bacterium | reverse complement strand
ATCGCGGCGCGCTCACAGCCCACAGGGCTGTTGAGCATTGTGCGCCGCTCTACCCCTCAAGTATAAGGGGGAGGGCACAGAGCCACAAGCAAAATCCCCCTCGTTAGGGGAAGCAAGGTCCCCTCCCCCTGCGTCCCAGCCAAGGCACGCCCTACGGGTGCCTCCCCGTTTTCGGGGAGGGGGATAAATCATGGAAAGAATCCCCCTCCTTGGGAAGGAGGGGGACACAGGGGGAGGTTCCCAAAAAGCATTCGGGCGAAACGTTACACGGGAATTCCCTTGGCGCGGGCCTTGCGGAGGAATTCGTTCACATAGGCGACGGGGATGGCGTACTTCATGCCGTCCGCATTGTTGTGGGCGGAGACGTGCACGCCGATGACGTTCCCCTTCGCGTTGAAGAGCGGTCCGCCCGAGTTTCCGCCGTTGGTGGCGCAGTCCGTCATGACGAACGTCCTTCCCCCCATCTGGCGCGCCTTGTCGCTCACGATGCCGCTCGTGATGGCGGTGCCGAAGCCGAGCGAGTTGCCGATGACATACACCTGCTCGCCGTTGCGGACGTTCCCCTCCTGCTCGAAGGTGAGCGCCTTGGCGTTCGGGGGCATGTGGGAGAGCTTGATGAGGGCGAGGTCTACCCCGTTCCCGCTGCCGTGATGATCGTCGCCGAGGAGCACGACGCTCGCCTGAATGGCCTGCCCCTTGAGGCGCGCCGTAAGCGTGCGGCAGGAAACGCCGTTGTCGTAGGTGACGACGTGCGTATTGGTGATGGCATACCCGTTTTGACTGATGATGAAGCCCGAGCCCGAGAAGATGTATTGCCCGCCTTGCCACGAAAGCTCGAGGATGCCGTCGATATTGCGCTCGAATACGTCCGCGCCGCCGCCCGAGGGCGCGCTTGCCGCCGCTCCCTGCTTTTTGGGCGCGAGCTCGGCTTCGGTAAACGTCGCGCCGCAGTATTCGCACTCATAGTCCCCATGCGAGGTCTTACGGCACGGACCCCCGCAGTTTTTGCACTTCATTGCCATAGTGGTATCTCCTTTTATAATTTTTTATGATATTTTGGTGAAGGTTTCCGCGCCGCAGCCGTTGAAGGCGGCGGTGCCCGTCTCTGTGACGTCCTGCTTGTAGTTGACCGTCGTCACATTTGCGAGGTTGCGGAATGCCGCGGTCGGAATGGTAGATTGCTTGCTGATGGTGATCGTCGTGAGGGAAGCGGGAATGCCATAGAAGTAGAAGGTCGTCGTATGCCTCGAGACATAGGCCACCCTTGTCATTCCCGCATACTGTGACGTCTTGGTTCCGATGAGCTGTTCGGGAGTAGGTTCTTCGTCCACAAAGTCTTGATCGTCGCCCAAGCCGTCTCTTTCTACGGTATCCTTAAAGGTTTCGTACCCGAAAATAAAACCAAACACCGCTTCATATCTCGTTGCCGACGCGCTCTTCCCGACAAACGGAACGGTGACCGATCGCAGGGCGTTGCAGCCTTCGAGAACGCCAACGTTGATTTCCGTCACGCCGTCGGGCACGGAGAATTCCGTCATCTTGTTCAGCCCCTTAAAGGCATACGCTCCGATGCTTCGAATGTTCTGCGAGAACACGACTTGCTCGATTTTGGCGCACCCGTCAAAAGCGTGCTCGCCGAGCATGAGATAAAGTCCGCTTACATCAATGGTCTTATCTACATCCGAATTGAACGCGGTCAATGCCTCGCAACGCTGGAAAGCATACCCCTTAAACGTAGTGATATTCGCTTGGAACGTCACTTTTTCAAGGAATTCCATGTTGCGGAACGCGGCAAGGGGAACGACCTCTTGCTTGGTGATCGTTACTTCCTTCAGAGTCGAAGGGATCGCATAGAAGTAGAAAGTTGTCGTATGCCTCGAGACATAGGCCACCTTCGTCATTCCCGCATACTGCGCCGTTTTGGTCCCTACGACTTGTGTGAGAGAAGGCTCTTCGTCTACGAAATCTTGTTCGCTACCCGAGCCCTCTCTTTCTTCGGTATCCGCAACAGTCTCATATCCGAAGAGAAAACCGAGAACGGCTTCGTATCTTTCTGCCGCCTCACTCTTTCCGACAAACGGAAGGGTGATTTTGGAAATTTTATTGCAGCCCTCGAATGCTCCGAGGTCGATTTCCGTCACGGTATCGGGCACCGTTACCTCTGTCATATTTGCGAAGTTCGCAAACGCGCTCTTGCCGATCCTCTGCATTCTGTTTCCGAAAACGATTTTCGTAATGTTCTTACAAGAACAGAAGGCATAATCGCCGAGTTCGCGGAAGCTGCCCGTCAAATCAATGGTATTCGCCTCACTTGAATTAAACGAAGTAAGCGAGGTGCACAGCTCAAACGAATATCCCTTGAAGGTTTCGATATCCTCTTCGTAAGTGACCTTTTCGAGATATTCCATGTTGCGGAACGCGGCAATGGGAATGGACTTTTGATTCGTTACGGTAACTTCTTTCAGCGATTTGGGGATCGCATAGAAGTAGAAGGTCGTCGTATGCCTCGAGACAAAGGCCACCCTTGTCATTCCGGCGTATTGTGCCGTCTTGGTTCCGACGAGTTGCACGGAAGCAGGCTGCTCGTCCACAAATTCTTGATCGTCGCCCAAGCCGTCTCTTTCCTCGGTACCTACGACGGTCTCATACCCGAACGGATAGCCCAAGACAGCCTCGAATTTTTCCGCTTCGGCGGTCTTTCCCACAAACGGAATGGTGAGGTTCTCGAGTTTGGTGAGGCCTTCGAAGGCGCCGGCGTCGATTTGGGTCACGCTGTCGGGCACGGTGAGAGAAGTGACCGAAGAGCAGCCGTCGAACGCGCCGTCCGCGATCAACGTTATCTTCTTCCCGTCGTGCTCGGCGGGGAGCTCGACGGAGCCCGTAAGCGTCCCGTCGTTGCCGACGATGGCGTAGCCGCTCTCGGTGTCGCCGAGCTTGAGGCCTTGGAAGGTCGCCGTCGCAGGAATTTCGCTGCTGCCCGCGCCGACGTCGTTCCCGAGCTCCGTATCCTCGTCGCCGTTCCCCGTGAGGGAGCCGACGATGAAGGCGACGATGAGAAAGACGACGATGACTACAGCCGCGATGATGATCTTCTTCACCTTGGGGGATAAACCCTCGTGGACCGCAGCCGGCGGAGTGTACGCGGGCGCGGGGGCGGGTTTGGGCGCAGGTTCAGGCGCGGGCTTGGAGGCGGGCTTAGCGTTTTCCTGCGTGCTCTTCGCGGACATGGGTGCCACCTTTTTCTTCCCGCAGGCTTGGGAAACGCGCGAGAGGACGTTCTCCACCCACCTTCCCGAGGTGTTGGAGATCATCTGTTTTTCCTGCAAACCGTCGTCCAAAAGGAGGGGGTTCACGGCGTCGCCGCCGAGGACGACGATCTCCTTTTTCTCCCCTCTCTTCTTGTAGGCGAGAAAGCGCTTCCACTCGTTTTTCACCCAGCGGGAGTTGATATTCTCGAGCGAGGAGCCGAGAAGGATCATGCACTTGGAGGTATGGATGGCGGAGAAGATGTGCGGCTCCCACCCCGCATTGCTCCCCGTGAGGCTCTTTTGATCGAAGAAGATGTTGAGGTCGCGGGTGCGAGGGTCGGACTTGAGTTCGGTATACAGCTCCCAAGCCCACTTGGATTCCTTGGTCTCCGCGCCGTCCGGCCCGTGCTGGCGGTAGCTGATGAAAACGTCATACGGCTTGAGCTTCTTCATCTCGTCGAGGGTGGCGACGCGCATGTTTTCGATCTCGTCCGCGTTGCGCTTGTACTCCTCGTTGAAGGCGCCATAGTGGGGGCTATCCTTCAAAGAACCCGTCTCGGGGGCGAGGAAGGTGGGCGTGTACTTGCCCGCGTCGTTCGCTATGTAGGCGATTTGGTTTTCCGCGAGCATGGCAAGCCAATTCGCCTCTTGGCTTGCGGGATTCTTCTCGAGCACGCTTTGCGAGAATTTCAAAGAATTCATGAAGTTGTACTCGAGCTCGATGGCCTCGCGCGCTTTGGTGAGAAGGGAGAAGGTCTCGAGGTCGGTGGTCTTGCCGCCGCCGGCGATGTCTCCCTCCGTGTAGTCCGATCCGCAGTACGGGCAACGATATTTGCCAAAGGCGATCTCTTCGAGACCGCCGCCGCAGGACCTGCACTTCTTTGCCATGTTGGTACCCTCCGTTATGTTATTCTATATTATATATAATGTATAGGGAAAGGAGAAACCTCCCCCCGCCTCCCCCTCCTTAAAAAGGAGGGGGATAAAGCCGAGTTCCTTGGGGTTTTTGTTGGGGGCGTTCGGAGTGTCCCCTTGCTTCCCCTAATGAGGGGAAGTACCCCGTTAGGGGGGATAGGGTTAAAAACCCCTCAGTCGCGCAAGGGCAGCGCGCCAGCTCCCCTCATATAGGGGAGCCAAGAGAGCCCGCCCCCTCACTCGTTGGAGCCTTTCCATTCGAGGAGCTTTTCGATGTCCTCGCTCTGGACGGAGGAGGAGACCTGCTCGAGCGCCGCCGCAAAGTCGGCGGCGGTGAGTGCCTTTTCGCCCGTCTGCACGCCGCGGAGCGCGGAAATTTCCTCCGCGCGATCCAAAAAGTTAGTCATGTCCGCGCCGTTGTAGCCGTTCGTTGCCTCGACGAGGGCGGCAAGGTCCACATCGTCCGCGACCTTCACCACGCCCTTCTCCTTGATCTTTTCGAGCCGACGGGAGATCATGTACTCCCTCGCGGGGCCGTCCGGCAAGCCCACATACACGCGGGTGCCGAAGCGCCCGGGGCGGACGAACGCGCTGTCGATCTCCCACGGCTTGTTGGTCGCCGCGATGAGGAAGAGGATGTTGTCCTTCTTCTTGCCGTATTCCTCGATGCCCTGCAGCTGTGCCAAAAATTCGCTGCGAAGCTGCTTGGCGTATTGCGATTTGGTGGATTTCGGCGAGATGGAGTCCATTTCGTCGAAGTAAATGACGGCGCAAGGGAATTGCCGCGCCTGCGCAAAGAGGGAGCGCACCGCCTTCTCGGTGTTGCCCGCGCCTTGGTTCAACAGGTCGGAAGGCTTGACCGAGCAGAATTTCGCCCCGATCTCGTTGGCGATGGCAGCCGCGATCATCGTCTTGCCCGTCCCGGGAGGGCCGTACAAGAGCAAGCCGCCGCCGCTCTTGCGCACATACCCCTCGAACACTTCGGGGTGCTGGAGCGGGAGGAGCACCTTCACGCGGACGATCTCCTTCACGCTGTCGAGCCCCGCGATGTCGTCAAAGTTGATGGAGGGAAGGCTGTCCCAATCGAATTTGAAGTCGGTATTCGCGCCGCCGCCCTCTTCCAAAACTTTCTTCTCCGCGTCCGGGGGGGCGTCGTCCTTCTTCTCCTCGGGTCCCTTGGGGGGAGCGGGAGGCGCGGGCGGCGTAGGAGGCGTAGGCGGTACGGGCACGGTGGGCTCTTCCACGGCGTCTGGCTCGTCGAAGAGGGTGATGGGAAGGTCCTGCGGGAGGATCTCCGCGAGCTGATCTTCGGTCGCGTTCTGAATGCGGCCGACGCGCTGCGCCTGCCGCGTGACGACGTTCTCGAAGAGGTTTCGCACATCGCGCCCGTTGCCGAAATTCTTGTCCCGCCGCGCATAGAGCTGGCGGAAGTAGGTCTGCAGCATCTCCTTCGCCCCCTCCGAGAGGACGTATTGGTTCTTCTCGCAAAGGGAGAGGAAGATGCGATACAGCTCCCTTCCGTTGTAGTCGGAAAAGTTGATAAACGTCTTGAAGCGGGAACGGAGACCGTCGTTGGAGGAGATGAATTTCTCGATGGGCTTTTCGTACCCCGCCGCGATGACGACGAGCTCGTCCCGCCTATCCTCCATTTCCTTGAGGAGGGTATCGATGGCTTCCTGCCCGAAGTCGTTGGAGCCGCCCTCGGCGAGGGTATATGCCTCGTCGATGAAGAGCACGCCGCCGAGCGCCTTCTTGATCACATCCTGCGTCTTGAGGGCGGTCTGCCCCACATACCCTGCGACGAGGTCGCTCCTTCTCACTTCCACGAGCTGCCCCTCGGAGAGGATGCCGAGCGCGCAGTAAATTTGCGCCATGAGGCGGGCGACCGTCGTCTTGCCCGTGCCGGGGTTGCCCGAGAACACGAGGTGGTACGACATATCGGGCACCTTCATCCCCAGCGCCTTCCGCGTTTGGAACACCTTGATCTGCTCCACCCACTCGGCGACGCGAACCTTCACATCCGAAAGTCCCACGAGGGAATTGAGCCGCCCGAGCGCTTCTTCCAAGGAAATTTTCTCGGTTTTCACGGCTTCCACCGGGCTGTCGTGCTTGTTCGCGGAAGCCGCGGGGCGGGAAACGCCGATGCTGTCCGCCATCTCGATGATGCTCTTCGCACGGTTGAAGCGCGCCTTCTGCAGCTCGCCCTTGCTCTCCTTCGCCATCTTGAGCATTTGCTCGGCGGCGAGCATGTAGTATTTTTTGGCGAGGGCCTTATCCCCCCGCGCAAAGCTCTCCTTCGCCTTGTCGAAATAGAGCGCAAACGTTTCGCTCAATAAATTTATGTCTGCCATGCTGTCCTCCTTATCCTTTTTTTAACAAGAATGCCCCGCCATGTGCCCCTGCCCTTGCGGGGGCGCGGCGGGGCGCTCCGTGTTTCGGTTATTTGCCGCAGATCTGGGAAAGCTCCCTCTGTGTATCCGCGATCGCTTTTTCGTTGCTCGCGCGGTCGTTTTTCAGGCGCGTTTCCTTTCCTTTCAGAGTGGTTTGTTCCTTCTTCCTGTAGCCGATTTCGTTCTCGATGCGGCGGATCTCGACTGCGATCTTATCCTGTTCCTGCCGCCAAGCGGTCGCGTTCGCCCGCCGCGCCCTCGTGAAGGGCTTGGAGAAGAGGAGAAGGATCCTCCGCAGGATAAACTTCGCAATGAGCATGGCGACCGCGATGGCGCCGCCCCAAACGAGCAACATGAACACATGCAAGCCGAAGGAGAAGCCCTCCCCGAAGAATGTGTCGTGCATGGCGATCGGGAGAACGTCGCTATCCGATGCGTCGAACGCGCCGAAGAGGAAGCCTTCCGCCAGCTTTCCGTTCTCCCAGAACACGCAGGCGACGAGGTATGCCTCGAGCAGCACGAGGGCGAGGATGCACAGCTTTCCGACGAAATTGCAGAAGCCGATCAGCGTATCGCCGATGGCAGCCCCCGCCGTCCGCCTGGGGCCGTCCTCCTTCTTCTTGTGGAAGGGGAAGGCGATGATGCGGATGACGCCTTCGACGACGTACATCGCGACGCACCACGCGACCGCCCCGACGGACATCAGCATGAGGATCGCCACGAAGTGCCCGATATTAAAGCCGAAGAGGCGGATCTCCAAGTACATCCGCGGGAGCCCGATAAACCATTCGTCGAAGCCCCATGCGTCGGGCAAGCCGCCCATATAGGTCACGGCGAGAAGGTCTGTGCTCCACGCGAGCGCGGCGATGGTGTAGGCGACAACGAGCAGAATGCCGATGCGGCGCAGCCACTTGAACACCTTTCCGAGCGCGCCCCCGGGCGACGCCGTGAGCGCGGCGATGTCCGCTTCGTACTTCGCGCTCTTTTGCCGCTGTTCGGCGAGCTGGTGATTCAAAAGCTCGATATCTTCGCGGACCTCAGTGAGTTGTTTGCCCGTCACATCGAGGGTCGCGGCGATCTCGGCGTTCTTCCCTTGAAGGGATTCGATTTTTTCCTGCCGCGTGCGGATCTCGTTCTGCCGTTTCTCTTCCTCGCGACGCCGCCTCTCTTCTGCCCTTCGTTCTTCCTCGAGCCGCCGCCTCTCCGCCTCTTGGCGAAGTTTTTCTTCATGGGCGGCCTTGGCGTCCTCCACCATCGAAGAGAATTCTTCGAGCTTCTGCGCGACGACGCCACCCCCGGCATATTCGTGGGCAAAGCGGTAGTCTTTCGTCGTCATGAGCGCCTCGAGAGAATCCGGCCGATCTTCATATCTTCGGATGAGGTCCTCGGGCGCCGCCACTTTGTTGTGGGCAAGGAAGAGCCCCCACCATGCCTCGGGAGAACGGGCGTCCGCCTCGAGCACGGTGTTGTAAAATTGCGCGGCTTGGTCGTAATACCCGCTCTCGAGCTCCTGCTGGGCGCGGGTGAGGATGTTCCCGACCGTGGAGTGCACGCCCTGCTGCGCCTCCTGCTGTTCGAGGATGGCGCGCCGCATGCCCTCTTGCTGTTCGAGGAAGGCGCGCCGCATGTCCTCTTGCTGTTTCACCTGCGCGGCGAGCTGTTCGGAGAGCTCGGCGAGCTCCTGCTTCTTCTTCTCTTCCTCTTGCTTGCGCCGCTCCTCGGCTTCCGCACGGCGGCGGCGCGCCTCGGGAGTGTGCTGTTCGACGTAGCCGATGAGCTTATACGCCCACATGCTGTCGCGCAGGCTGATGCCCTGCAGCTTACCGCTCCGCCCGGGGAGGTATTCGATGGGCTTATCGTCGAACACGAAGGTGATGGCGTCGCTCTCCTTCTTCTCGTCGCCGATGAGCTTCAAAAAGCGGGTGTACTCGTTCTGCACCCAAGGCGTATCAAGGTAGTCCGGGTTGGTGCACACGATGAGCATGCACTCCGAGGTATGCAGGGCGTAGAGGATGAGCGCCTCGTAATCGACGCCCGTTCTGCCGCGGACCTCGTACTCCGAGTAGAAGGGATGATACCCGTTTTCGCGGAGAAGGTTGTAAATTTCGGCGGCGCGGTCGCTGTCTTTGGTCTTTACGCGCCGTTCGTCGTCCTCGGTGACTTTTACGCAAATAAAACAGTCATACCGCCTCTGCTCATCGCGAAGGCGGTTGAATTCCTCGTGGATATGGTCGATCTCCTCTGCCTGCCGCGCGTACTCGACGCGCTGCTTCGAAGTGGCGATGGACAGGGCATTGAGATACTGCTTGCTCTCCGAAAACCTGCTTCGCGCAGTATCGTAGCAGATGGGCTGCATGCGGTGTTCCTTGTGGTCCT
Source organism: uncultured Clostridia bacterium (assembly GCA_947630365.1). Taxonomy (GTDB): domain Bacteria; phylum Bacillota; class Clostridia; order Christensenellales; family Borkfalkiaceae; genus Gallimonas. The sequence goes on along the minus strand of CANRHI010000021.1, from coordinate 14,629 downwards.
TGAGGTATCGGACGCGGAACTTCGCAAGCGCCATCCCGAAGAACGCCTCGGGCTCGCTGCGGTCCCGATCGGCTGCCCGGCGGAAGAGCTCGTATGCCCGGTTGAAATCCCCGATGTCGAGCTCCTGCCTGCCCGAGACGATGAGGGAGCGGGTCTCTTCATCCGCCTCCTTCCTCGGGATGGTGCAAATATTGCTGCGGTTGTACTTCGTCATGCACCATTCGCATTCGACGATGCCGTCTGTCGACTTCGCAATTTGTTCGTCGAGCGAGCCACCGCAATACTGACATTTGAATTTAGTTTGAACTTCTGCCATAGCCGTCCCTTATTCGGACATTCTCTTTTTTAACTGCTCGAGCTCCTTGTCGATCTCGCTTTCGGTGGAGCCCGTGTCTGCGCTCGCGACGCCCGTGAAGAGCGCGTCGAGCTCGCGGTTGTCGTCCTCGTTGGCGGAGGTGCCCGAGGAGAACATGGCCTCTGTCTCGTCCATGAATTCCTCCATCTGCTCGGTCTGCATCTCCGCGCCCATCATCGCCTCGGTGAATTGCTTTTGGACCTTGGCGAAGTCCTTCTCCTTGGTGAGCTTGAGCATATCCTTCGAGAGGGCGCTCATGCCGCCGAGGAATTCCGAAGTCATCGCCGCCATGTCCTTCATCTGCCACGTGATCTCGAAATTGAGCTTCATCTCGTACACGCGCCGCTGCTGGGCGATGGTCATGCGGAGCCCCGCGACGGCGAGATTGTATTGCGCCGTGAGCCCCTTCTGCTTCGCCTGCTTGCCCGCTTCGAGATAGACCTTTTTCTGCTCCTCAAGTTTTTGGATCTGCTTCTCCATCGTCGAGATGGTTTTCTTGATGAGCATGCGTTTTTCCATTTCCTTTTTGGTGGGTGCTGCCATGTTTTTCTCCCTCGGAAAAATGATATTGAGCCGATTTATTTATCGGTATCTGTGCCCGTGCGTTTTTCGCCGCTCGCCGCCGCCATCTCCTGCTCTTCCTCGACGGTCTCTTCCGTCTCGAACATGGCGAGGAGCTGGTCGTCTTGGCTGCTCATGCCGTAGATGGTCTCGTTGGGCTCGTATGCCTCCTCGACGGCGCGGAACGTCTCGTCCGCGGTCGTGAGCACGTCCTCCGCGGCGACCCTCGTCCCGAGCGTCTGGTTGAGGAAGCGGGCAAGCCCCTTTTGGTCGGCAAGGAGGTTGCCGAGCGACGTTTTGGAGGTGTTCTTGAAGAACTTATTGTCGTCGATCGCCGTCTTGAGCTTTTGCAGGAGCTGCACGTTGTACATGAGGTACATGGCACGGCGCACATCCTGCTCGCGCTCGTTTTTGAGGGCGTTGATCTTCTTGGCATAGAAGAGCTTCATCTCGCGGGACTTCTCCGTCTTGCCCTTCTGCATGTAGCCGTCGATCTGCTTTTGCTTGGCGCCCATGCCGTCCTCGAGCTCCTTCGCCTCCTGCTCGAGCTTGCAGATGGCCTCGACGACCTCTTCCCTCGTCAGCTTATCGTACTTGTTCTTGCGAAAAGGCCACATAGATCACCTCAGACCTTCGCCTTGCGGTCGCTCACGAGAAGGCGGAGCGCCTGCAGGGCATTGATCGCCTTGATATTATCTTCGCTGCCGTCCTTCACGAGGGCGATGCGCAGATCCTCGATGCCGTTCTTGATCTTCTTGTCGAATTCGACGACCTTGGGATCGGAAACGGGGGTGAGATATTTTATCTGCTCGCGCAGTTTGGTGAGCTCGTCCACCAGCGCCTCGTTCGCCTCGGCAAGGATGAGGATGGAACCCATCGCGCGCTCGTTTTCGCTGATGAGCTCGCGGTCGTCCATCGTCTTTTCGCCGTCCGTCGAATGCCCCTTGCGGCGATGCGAAGCGACGACGAGAATGAGAAGGACGAGAACAACGGCGACTGCCGCCACAATGAGAATGATCTTCCACGTATCCATATGTATTTTTCCCTCCGATTATTTCAGCTTTGTACCGCAGGAGGCGCAGAACATGGCGTCTCCCTCGTTCGACTTGCCGCACTTGGGGCAAATCGTCTTTTCCTTCACGACGCGGTGCCCGCACTTGGGGCAGAAGATGTCTCCGCCCTTCATGGGCTGCCCGCAATTGGGGCAGAACACGGAAGCGACGCCGGGCGTCATGTCGCTCTTGCCGCCCGCGGCTCCCCCGACGGGAGGATGCCCGATGACCTTGAGGAGCTCGTAGTACGCCGCCCTGTCCTCAAGCTCGAGCTGGCGCAAATACTTCTCGCGCTCCCACTGCTTGTCGTCCAGTCTCTCGAGCTCGGCAAGGTACTCCTGCAGCTTTTGCTGCTTGCGCGCCTCGGCTGCCGCCTCTTCGACCGCCGCCGTCTCCTCTTCGTCGATCTCGAAATCGTCGATGATGAAGCCGACGAGCGAAATGCCCCACGTCCCCTCGAATTTGGGCGAGAGCAGCTTCCCCACCTCGATGCCGATGGACTTCTTCTTGGATTGCAGCTGGTCGTAAGTGAGCTTGTTCTTCTTCACGACTTCGAGGAAGCAATCGGTGTATTCGTTAAGCACCTCCGAAAGGAAGTTGCGCTTGAAATCGTTGAGATCGAATTCCTTGCGGATACCGACGACCTTGCGGAAGAATTGCTCGTGATTGCAGATGGAGATGCCGAATTCCCCGCGCGCCCCCACATGCAGCACCTTGTTGGAGGCCTCGTCGCGATAGGTCGCCTTGTACGGCGTGCCCCACTTGATCTTGACGTTCGTCTCCTTGGGCATGTAGATGATCTCGACGGAGAAGCCCTTCTTCCAATCCTTGACCTCCTTCTTCCCGTCGAACACGTCGTAGTGGCCGCTCGGATACATTCTTCCGTCGCCGCCGCCCTTGATGACGTAACCGACATGGGTGAACGGGATCTCGAACATGGCGTTCTTGTCGCGCACCTCGTCCGACACGCGGACAAAGAGAACGCTGTTATCGTTCACGTCCGCATGACAATGGTTCTGTTCGAATTTGATGATCTGTGACTTTTTCGAAAACATAGAGACCTCCTCTTCTACGGTTTTGGGTTTCGGCTCGAAATATGTCCGTTTTGGACACATTATGCAGAACAAGCCTTATTCATTATATCATATGCGTCCGCAAAACGCAATACAATTCACACAAAATATTTAGGAGACGCTAAATTTTTTTGCTTCCGTCCCCCCGTTTTTGCGAAAAAAAGACCCGCCCGCACCCCGCAGACGGTCCTTCCTTCCTGCTTTGAGAATTTTTTCCATGTTTATCCTTGCCCGCTGCGGCGCTCCTCCCTCGCGCATCCCCTCCTTGGACGGAAAAGGGAATACATGCTCCCCCTTGCGAGGATCAGGGGCCCACCCAAAAAATCCCCCTCCTTGGGAAGGATTCGGGGATACCCAAAAAATCCCCTCCTTGCACGAGGAAGGGGATACATGAAACCACTCCCTTGGGAGGATCAGGAGCCCACCCCAAAAAATCCCCCTCCTTGGGAAGGAGGGGGAGACAGGGGGAGGATCCTCTTCAAACTTACATAGCGGGGCCGGTCGTCGAGGGCGCATAGACGCGCGCGGCGAGCTCTTGGTTGAGGGCATACAGCCCCTTCGCGTCCGAGCCGAACAGCTTGAATTTCTTCACCATGTCGTCGGCATTGGTCTCCTCCTCGCCCTGCTCCTTTATGAACCAGTCGAGGAATTGCATGGTGCGGTAGTCCTTCTGCGCCGCCGCCTCGTGATAGATGTCGGTGATGAGCGAGGTGACGTATTGCTCATGCTCATAGCCGGCAAGGAGCGGGTCGAGATGGCTCTTGAACGTTTTATCGGGCTTTGCGACGGCGCCGAACGTGACGCGCACGCCGTTGTTGATGAGGTATCTGCGGAGCATGAGCGCATGGTCGCGCTCCTCTTGCGCCTGCACCTCGTACCAATGTGCGAAGCCGTCCAGCCCTTCATCGGCATAATAGTTGGCAAAGTCGAGATAGAGATAGCCCGAATAGAGCTCCTTATTGATCTGCTCGTTGAGCATTTCCGCGATTTTCTTGTTTAACATTTTTTTACCTCCGTTTTTTGCACCTATTATATACCCTCCTCCCCGAAATTTCAAGCGCTCGGCGTGGGAAATTTTTCTTTTCTCCTAAAAATTTCCGCCGTTCCAGCCCCAGTCGGAGACGGGGTGATAGGTCACATACACATGGTCGGCGGGGATCCCGAGCTCTTCATTCAAGATGTCGCAAATGGCGCCCGTCATGCGGGAATAGTCCGAGGGGCTCGCCGAGCCGAAGAGGCTCACCTCCACATACGCGCCCTTTTCGAGCTTCTTCCCGCCGAAATACAGCGTGTAATTCTCCTGAAAGCCCACCATGAGGTAGCTTTCCCCCTTGTGGAGAAGGGAGACGGCCTTCCCGAGCCGCGCCTTGATCTTCTCCTTCTTGTCCTCGGGGAGCGCAACGGTTACTTTACTGTCGATAAACGGCATACTATCCTCCTTCGGGGTCATCGCCCCGTTTTTATTTTTTGCCGGAAAGAAAGGCGCAAAATGCGGCGAGCTTTTCTTTTGCGGGGGAAGGAAATCCCTCCAAGCGGGCGAGGGCGCGCCTTTCGTACTCCTCCGCCTTCCCCTCGGCGTAGCTCTTCGCGCCCGCTTCGAGAAGGAGCGTGCGGATCCTTTGCATTTGCGCGCTCGTGAGTGCGGGCGTGCCGTAGAGGGAGAAAAATTCCTCCCGCGCCGCCCCCGCCGCCGTGCGGGAAAAATACGCCGTGAGCAGGGTGCTCTTGCCCTCCTCCGCGTCCGAAAGGGACTTTCCCGTCTCGGCCTCCTCCGCAAAGATGCCCGCGATGTCGTCGCGGATCTGAAAGGCGATGCCCGGCAGCATGCCGAATTCGTACAGGGAGGAAAGGAGCGCTTCCTCCCCGCCGCCGAGCGCCGCCCCGACGGCGAGCGGCCCCGCCACCGAGTAGGGCGCCGTCTTGAGCGCGTACATGGCGAGGATGTCCTCCTCCCCCGCGTCCGCCTTCCCGAGGTCGATATCCATCGCCTCCCCCGCCGCGGTGCGGGAGATGACCTCGGAGAAGATCCCCAGCGCGCGCAACCGACGCTCCGCGGGAAACGCCGACCGCGCAAGGAGCGCCTCCGCGAGCCCGATGGTCAGGTCCCCAAGGCAGATCGCCCGCGACGCGCCGGGCTTCCCCCCGCCGAGCGCCATGTAGAGGGAGGGCTTCCCCCGCCGAAGCGGACTTTCGTCGATGATGTCGTCGTGCGCGAGGATCCCGCCCTGAAAGACCTCGAACGCCGCCGCGGGGCGCATGTCCTTAAGCGGTTCGCCCGCCGCGAGAAAGTACCCGAGCGAGACGAGATACCCGCGCAGACACTTTCCGCCCACGCACGCCTCGCGAAGCGCGGGATAGTAGCGGGCGAAAAACCCCTCGCCCGTGCAGCTTTTCACGAGCGCCGCAAAGCCCTTGCCCCGAATGTACTCTTCGACTCGCCGCTTTATAGGCTCGATCTCTTCCTTCCAAAACGTCATCATTTTTCCACTTCCTCCGCCGAAACAAACGCTGATTCCTTCTTTGAAAAAATTCCGTCCGATTTTATTGACAAAATCGTACAAATTTGTTATACTGATAGTGCGAAATAAAGGGGGGTCATCATGTCCATTACGGCTACGGAGTTAAAATCCAATTTGAGCAAATATCTGCTCCTCTCCGCGACGGAGGATATTTTCATCACGCGCAACGGCAAAGTCATCTCCAAGCTCACCAATCCCTTCCAAGAACGCGTTGACATTGCCAAGTCTCTGTTCGGCATTTTGCCTTCGGATATTTCCGAGGAAGAGGCTCGCGCCGAGAGGCTCCAAAAGATATGAGAGCCCTCATCGACACCTGCGTCGTCATCGACGCCTTAGAGTCGCGCGAAGGATTTGAAAAAGACGCGCAAAACATCTTTCTCGCGGCGGCGAACAACGCCTTCCTCGGCTATATTTCCGCGAAGGCGGTGACGGACATCTACTACCTCATGCACCGTTACACGCACAGCGACAAGACTTCCCGTGAGACGCTCAATAAGCTCTTTACCCTCTTCGACGTGTTGGATACCGCAGGCATCGACTGCCGCAAGGCGGTCCCCTCCCCCGTCTCCGATTTCGAGGACGCGGTGATGATCGAAACGGCGCTCCGTTCGGAAGTCGATTGCATCATCACACGGAACACCGAGGATTTTGCAAGATCCCCGGTGCCCGTACTCTCCCCGCGCGAGTTTCTGCAAAGGTTGCAGGGCGAATAAATTGCTCCCCTCTTAACGGAGGGGCGTTTTTTTGCGGAAAGGCCGAGCCGCTTTCTTCCCCTATTATAGCATATACCTTTGGAAAAGTCCAAGAATTTGGAAAATTTGCGCAATGCGGTTTTTCGAGGGATATTCCCCCTTCGCACGAAAAGACACGTTCAAGCATTGCAATTTCGCACGAAAAGACACATTAAAGGATAAAAATGCCCCCTTCGTCGGAAATCGGGAAGGGGGAATATCTTAAAATTTAATTTTCCTCGGGGGTTTTGGAAAGCAGGACGAGGGTCTCAACATGCTTGGTTTGGGGGAACATGTCGAAGGGTTGGACGAGGTCGAGGTTGTAGCGGAGGGGGGAAGAGGAGCGGACGAGCTCGCCGCGGTCGTTCTCGGTGAGCGATCCCGTCAAAATTCCGACGTCGCGCGCGAGGGTGGCGGGGTTGCAGGAGATCATGAGAATGCGCCTTGCGCCGCTCTTTGCGAGCAACTTCAAGACGCCCCGATCGACGCCCGCGCGGGGCGGGTCGAGCACGATGAGGGGGTCCTCCGCCTCTTTGAGGAGGGCGGGCAGCGTCTCCTCCACGCTTCCGCAGAGGTTGGTCATCTTGTCTTGTAAGCCGTTCTTTTCCGCGATCTTGTCCGCGCACGCGCTCGCTTCGGGGACGATCTCCACCCCATAGGCATGGCGGCATTTTTTCGCAAACATGGCGGTGAGAAGCCCGCCGCCCGCGTAGAGGTCGAAAACGGTATCCTTCTCGTTGGCGAGGGAAACGGCGCGCTCGTACAATTTTCCGCGCACGCCCTCGTTGACCTGCAAAAAGGTATTCGCGCCCGCCTCGTAGACGATGCCCCCCTCGGTGCCCTCGTAGCTCTCCTTGCCGCGGAGAAGCACGGGCGGTTCGCCGAGGATGACGTTCGTTTTCTTATCGTTGAAGCTCAAAAAGAAGGAATACGCGGGGAAAATTTTATCGAGAAGGAAGTAAAAATAGTCGATGCCCTTGAGCTCGCGCACGGTCGCAACGAGGGTGATGAGGAATTTCCCCTTGAGCTCGCGCACGAGGATATGGCGGAGCTGGCCCTTGCCCGTCTGCTCGTCGTAGCCGTCCAGCCCGCACTTTTCCATGAAACGGTACACCGCCTCGATGAGCGGCTTAGACCACGCGGGGTGAATGGGGCATTCCTCCGTCTTGACAATGCGGTGGGAGCGCTCGGCATAGAAGCCCACGGCGTTCTCCCCGCCCACCTGCCCTATGGGCATTTGCAGCTTGTTGCGGTAGCCGTATTCCTTGTCGCTCCGCTCGGTGAGGGGCACGCTGTATTCGATCCCGCCGATCTTTTTGAGGGCGGTCTGGACGAGCTCGCTCTTAAAGCGCAGCTGCGGGCGGTAGCGCATGTGCTGGAGCTGGCAGCCGCCGCAGCGGAAGAACACGGGGCAGCGCGGGCGGACGCGCTCTTCGGCGGGAATGAGCACTTCCTCGATCCTGCCGTAAAAGACGTTCTTCTCCGCCTTGACGATGCGCACCGTCGCCTTCTCCCCGGGGAGCAGATAGGGCACAAAGAGGGTCCCCTCGTCCAAACGGACGATGCCCTCCCCGTTCGTGCCGAGCGCGCACGCCGTGACTTCGATACATTGGTTTTTTTGCACGCTTCACCTCCCGATCCGCCGCAGGGCGAAGAGCACAGACCGCCTGCAGAGGAAAATCAAATAGTCGTAAAGGGCAAAGAGGAGCGTTCCGCCCAAAAAGAGAACGTAATAAAAATAGGGCTCGATATACGGATACCACACCATTTGGTCGGCGCCGAGCACGGGCACGAACACCAAGCTCCACGAGAGCCACATGGCAAGATCGAACCAGACCGCCTTCCCGAGAAAGCACAATGCCGCGCCCCATTTCTTCTTGACGAAGCGCGCCTGCAGCTCATTGGCGAAGGGATGCAGCCCGAAAAAGACCGCAAAGGGTATGAGCGTCAAAAACGAAAATCCGCAAAAGAGGAAAGCAAGGAGCACCGCCCCGAGAAAGGCGAGCGCGGCGCCCCAATAAAATCCCTTGGCGAGGGGCACCATGAGCGCGTACACGGCGATGAGGATCCCCGCAAAGAGGAGAAAGTGCAAATATCCGCCCGCCGTGAGCGCAAGCGCGGCGACCGCACAGCTGACGGCGGAAAGCGCGATCTCGAACGACCGCGAAGCGCGCTTCATGTTCAGTGACAGCCGCAGCAGAGGCTGTAGAGGCAATTCACGCACATGCAGGTGTAGCACATGCTGGCGCAGTTGGCGCACCAATTTCCGCCCATTTGGTCCTCGTCCATGACGGGGCGGGAAGCGGGCTCCTGCGCGCCGCCCGTCTGCTCGGAGTAGTTGGTGCGGGCGGTGAGCTTATTGTACGCCTCGCGGTACTTGGGCTGGGTGGGGTCGATCTGCATGGCGATCTCGAGCTGCTTTTTGCACTCGTTGATCCAATTCTTCCTGTAAAAGACGACGGATTGGAGGTAATGCCACTCGGCATTCCTCTCGTTGAAGCTATCCAAAAGGCGCTGCGCCTCGGAGAGCTCCCCCCGCTTGATGCAGGCGGAAACTTCCTCGAAGGCAGAGGCCCCGCTCGTCGCGGTCGCCTTCTCCTTGCGCTCCTCCATGATCTCCCTGTACGCCGCGTCGATCTTTCCGAGCATGCGGGCAGCGTTCATGCCTTCCTCGCCGTCCAGCCACTTCTCCTCGTTATACTTTTCCTTGAGCTTTTGATAGCTTGCAGCGATCTCTTCGTCGGTCGCATTCTCCTCTACCCCGAGGAGACGATAATTTTCCAGATCCATACTTTGCTCCGTTTATAGCTTTGCGGGCATCGAATGCCGCGGTTCTCCCTTCATCACGCGCGCCGTCTCCGTGGGCAGCCCGCGCAATAATATGTTGTCCGTGAGGTCTCGGTTGAAGTAAAATTTCACCCCGCCGAGCGCCTCCCGCAGCCCGTAGAAGAGGGTGTCGAACAAAAAGCGCACCTCCTCCCCCTTCTCCTTCATGAGCTCCTCGCGGCTCGGGGCGCCGTAGGAGAGCACAAAGGGATTGTAGCTCTTGGTCTTTACGTCTTTATCGTAGTCGTCGAGCGCGTCGATGAGATACACCCACTTCCCGATGCTGTAGAAGAGCGTCTGCACGCTCTCCGTCGCCTTGTCGCCGAGCATATCGCGGGAAAAAGCGGAGAGCATCTGCGCGGTGGGCTCCGCCGCCATGTCGAGCGAGGCGGTGTTCTTCTCCTCCGTTTCCCCCTGCGCGCGCATGTATTCGGTGAGGATGTCGCCGAGCGCGGGGTAGCTCTTCCTCGCCCGCTTATATCCCTTTTTGAAGAAGCTGCGCTTGAATCTTCCCCCTGCGCCGTCGCGCACGTCGTCGTCGAGCTTCAGATAGGCGAGCATGGTGTTGAACGCGCCGAGCTTTTTCGACATCTCGTCCGCCACCGCAATGGGGCGTTTTTTGATGGCATGCTCGAAGCAATGCTGCGGCTCGACGGAGATATCCTCCCCCGCGATGTTGTGGAGGAGCGCGGAGAAGAAGGCGATGTCGTAGGTGAGGCCGAGCCTCGCCCGCTGCCCGCACGCCCCCGCGATCCCCTTGCACACCCCGCAATACACGGCGCGGTAGAGCATGAGGTCCTTCACGAGGAGGTTGGGCATATCCAAGCAAATGTAACCGAACAACTTAGTCTCCCCGATAGAAGCCAACCTTGCGGTAGACCTTGGAAAGCGTGCGCCTTGCGGCCTTGAAGGCGTGCTCCGCACCGCGCTCGAGAGTCTCCTGCAAATACGTCTTGTCGGCAAGCAGCTGCGCCTGCTTCTCTTGAATGGGCGCGAGCACGTCTGCCACCGTTTCGCCGACCGCCGACTTGAATTCGCCGTATCCCTTCCCCGCAAATTCCTTTTCCGCCTGCTCCACGGTGCACCCGCGGAAGGCGGCGTAGATGCCGAGGAGGTTGGAAATGCCCGGCTTCTCCTCCGAGAAACGCACTTCGTTCTCGCTGTCCGTGACGGCGCGGCGGAATTTGCGGAGCACCGTGTCCCTGTCGTCGGTGAGGAAGATGGAAGCGTTGAGATTTTCGTCCGACTTGGACATCTTCTTCGAAGGGTCTTGCAGGGAGCAGATCTTCGCGCCCGTCTTTAAGATGAGCGGCTCGGGCACGCGGAAGGTCTCGCCGTACAAATTGTTGAAGCGCACGGCGAGGTCGCGCGCGATCTCCACATGCTGCTTTTGGTCGACGCCCACGGGAACGAGCTGGGTCTGATAGAGGAGGATGTCCGCCGCCATGAGCACGGGGTAGTCCATGAGCCCCATGTTGATATTTTCCGCATGCTTTTGGGATTTATCCTTGAATTGCGTCATGCGGGACATTTCCCCCACATACGCGATGGAATTGAGCACCCAGCACAGCTCCGCATGCTGCGGGACGTGCGACTGCACATAGAGCGCGCACTTTTCGGGATCGATGCCGCAGGCGATGTAGAGCGCGACGAGCTCGAGCGTGCGCTTCCGGAGAAGGGCAGGATCCTGCCGCACCGTGATGGCGTGCATGTCCGCGACGGCGTAGAAGCAATCGTACTCGTCCTGCATGCGCACCCAATTGGAAATGGCGCCCGTGTAATTCCCGATGGTGAGATTCCCGCTCGGCTGTACGGCGGAATAGATGACTTTGCGTTCTTCCATAAAGAGCTCCCTATCGAGGGTATTATACCATAGTCCGACGCAAAATGCAACGCCTAATATCCCGTCTTTGGTGAAAATTCCGTCACTTGCCGCCTTACGGCCATGGGAAAAGGGGGCGGGATAGGGGAAAACGTGCCATTCCGAGCCGTAGGCGTAGCCGAAGTCGAGACTGAGGGGTTACCGCGTCATGTTGAGGGAGCGAAGCGACCGAAACATCCCGATAAGCGAAGTCCGTACTTTCATCCTCGGGATTCTTCGCCCCACAAGGGGGCTCGGTATGACGCGTGCGCGTGGGGCAACATGACAAGCGCGTGGGGCAACATGACAATAGGGCACCCCCCTCCCCCTGTGTCCCCCTCCCCAAAGGGGAAGGGGATTTTGCTGCGGCGGCGTGTCCTTCCTAAAGCCTCCCCCGTAAAAGCGCCGCCCCGCGGAAGGGAAGCGGGGCGGAAAAGCTCAACCTATGAATTTTTCGACTTCGGAGAGCATCTTATCCGGGGAGACGGAGGTCTTGAACAAGATGGGCTTGTATCGCACCGATTTGATGGCCTCGGGCACCTTCATGGCGGAGAGAAGATGGATGCGCTTTACGCCCTTGAAGCTATCCTTCACGTCGTTCCCCGTGAGGGCATAGAGGACGTCCTGCGGGAATTTGTACGGGCTCGCCGTCGAGACGACGACGATGGGATGCGCCTCTGCCGAAATATCGTCCTCCACCTTTTCCTTATACAGCTGGGCGACGTGCATGGCGACGCCCGTGTGCGTATCCATGGGGTAGCCGTACTCCATGAAGAATTCGTACATGCACTCCACCGTTTCGTCCTCGTTGGTGCTGCCCGAGAAGAAGAGCTCGCGCGCCGCCTTGAGCTCCTCGGCGCGGATGGAGTACCTTCCCGACTTGGCAAGGGCGCGCATGCGCTCGGCGGTGAGGGCGCTGTCCCTGCCCGAGAGCTCGAAGATGAGCCGCTCGAGGTTGGAGGCGACGAGGATGTCCATGGAGGGCGACATGGTTTTACAGAGCGGCCGCTTGCCGTCGTAAGAGCCGGTGCGGAAGAAGTCCGCAAGCACGCAGTTTTTGTTGGTGGCGACGACGAGCTTCCCCACGGGCAGCCCCATGCGCTTTGCATAGTAGGCCGCAAGCAGATTTCCGAAATTCCCCGCGGGGACGGCGAAATCCACGGGCTCGCCGATCTTGATCTGGTCGGCGCCGATGAGGTCGCAATACGCGGAAAAGTAGTAGGCGATCTGCGGCAAAAGCCGCCCTGCGTTGATGGAATTGGCGGAGCTCAAGAGCACCCCGCGCTCCTTGAATCTCTCGCGGCATTCGGGGCTCGCGAAGATCTTCTTCACGCCGTTCTGGCAGTCGTCGAAGCTGCCGCGCACGGCGACGACGTTCACGTTCTCCCCCTCCGTCGTGCACATTTGCAGCTTTTGCATCTTGGAGACGCCGTCCTCGGGGTAAAAGACCATGACCTTTATCTTGTCCTTCCCCTTGAACGCCTCGAGCGCGGCCTTGCCCGTATCCCCGCTCGTCGCGGAGAGGACGAGAATTTCTTCCTTCACCCCGAGAAGCTCGCACCCCTTTTTGAGGAGGTAGGGCAAAGCGACGAGCGCCATGTCCTTGAAGGCGCAGGTGGGGCCGTGGAAGAGCTCGAGCATGTACATGCCGTTGTCCATTCTCACGAGCGGCGCGGGGTCCCCCTCGAAGGTGGAATACGCCTCCCGCAAGGCGTCGAGCAGCTCCTCTTTGGGGTATTCGTCGAGATATTTGGAGAGAACAAAGGCGGCGCGCTCGGGATAGTCCATTTCGCACATATCCGCGAGCTCCTCCGCGCCGACCGTGGGGAAGTACGCGGGGACGAACAGCCCGCCGTCCGCCGCGATGCCCTGCACGATGGCTTGCGCCCCCGTGACCCTTTCCTCTCCTCTTGTGCTGATAAATTCCATAAATTCACCAAATGCGCGCCCGTTCAGGGCGCGCAGCAACGACACGGTTTACCGTGTTCTCCTTCGTATGCGCCGCGGCGCAGCCTCAATGGAGGGTGTATTTCTTTGCGAAGTCGGGCAGCTCCTCTTCCGCACAGCTGCAGGTGATAAAGAGCTTGATGTCCCGCATGTCGGCGACGCGCTCGAGCATGTAGAAGAGCTTCGCCATGTCGCCGAGGGGCTTCCCCGCGATGCGCGCCACGCCGTCTACGAATACATACTCGTTGTCGTACCCGCCCGCGATGGCGCCCTTGATGAAGCCGCAGAGGGGATCTTCCCCCGCGATGGCATAATCGGTCACGTCGATAAAGCGGATCTCGCGCTTGAGATCGTACATATATCTCTTGGTGTCCGTGATGAAGATGAGGTGCCCCTTGGCAGTTTCCACCGCGTCGTTCGCCGCCGCGATGATGCGCTTTGTCTTTCCGCTCCCCTTGGGGCCGCAAATAATTTGAATCATGATGTCCTCCTATGCCTTACGGCTACTTCTACTCTATTCTATCAACTTTTCCCGCACTTTTCAAGTGGTTTGGAGAAATTCGCAAAAACTTTTTCATTCTCCTTCGAATTTTTGTGCTTTCATTGCAGACTTTGCAAAAAAGCGTCTATCCGCCGAAGCCCCTCGAGCATGTCCTCCATGGAAAGCGCGTAGGAAAGCCGCACGCAATCGTCCGCCCCGAACGGCGCCCCGGGCACGACGGCGACCTTCGCCGCGTCGAGCAGCGCCTCGGCAAAGCTCTTGGAATCGGTGATCTTGCGGTTGCCGAAGCTCTTGCCGTACACCCCGCTCACGACGAGCATCGCATAGAACGCCCCGTCGGGAACGATGCAATAGGCGCCCTGCATCTCCGAAATGCGCTCGAGCATGGCGAGCCTTCTCCTCGCAAAGCGTGCGACCATCTCTTCGACCGCCGCCTCCGAGGAGGAGAGCGCCTTGAGCGCCGCATATTGGGCGACGGAATTGGGGTTGCTCGTCGCGTGAGACTGGAAGGAGTCGATGGCGCGCGCGATCCTTTGCGGCGCGGCGAGGTAGCCGATGCGCCAGCCCGTCATCGCATACGTCTTGGAGACGCCGTTCACGGTGATGGTCTTTTCCTTCATGCGCTCCGAGCACGCGGCAAACGAGAAAGGCTTCACGCTGCCGTACACGAGTTTCTCGTAAATTTCGTCCGAGAGGACGTAAATGCCCGCCTCCTCGCACACGGCGGCAAGGGCGCGGACTTCCGCTTCCGAATACACCGCCCCCGTGGGATTGCAGGGGGAATTGAAGATAAAGAGCTTGGTCTTGGGGGTAATTGCCCTTTCGAGCTGCCCGGGCGTGAGCTTGAAGCCCGTCTCCTTCGCCGTGGGAAGCACGACGGGCACGCCGCCGCACGCGCGCACGATCTCGGGATAGGTGAGCCAGTACGGCGCGGGGATGAGAACTTCGTCCCCCTCGTCGAGGAGCGCGAAGCAGACGTTGAAGATGGAATGCTTCGCCCCGTTGGAGACGACAATTTGCGAGGACTCGTATTCGAGCCCGTTGTCCCGCCGCAGCTTTTCGCAGATGGCGCGCCGCAGCTCCAAAATGCCCGCCGCGGGCGTATATTTGGTGTAGCCGCGCTCGTGCGCTTCCTTCGCCGCGTCGATGATGTGCTCGGGGGTGTTGAAGTTGGGCTCCCCCGCCCCGAAGGAGATGACGTT
>CANRHI010000020.1 GCA_947630365.1 uncultured Clostridia bacterium | reverse complement strand
GGTGTAGCCGCGCTCGAGCGCTTCCTTCGCCGCGTCGATGATGTGCTCGGGGGTGTTGAAGTTGGGCTCCCCCGCCCCGAAGGAGATGACGTTCTCCCCCGCCTCGCGCATTGCCTTCGCCCGCGCGCTGATGGCGAGCGTCTGCGACGGGGAGATCGCCGCGATCCTCTTTGCCAATCCTTCCATAGGCACTCCTTTATTCGTCGCTCTCGGCGAGCCGCCGCTGGGTCTCCGCGCGGGCGAGCGCCGCGATCATCTCGTCGAGCTCCCCCGAGAGGAAGGACGGCATGTCGTGCAAGCTCAGCCCGATGCGGTGGTCGGTGATGCGGCTTTGGGGGAAGTTGTAGGTGCGGATGCGCTCGCTGCGGTCCCCCGTGCCGATGAGCGACCTCCTGTTCTCCGCCTCCGCGCCCGTCGCGCGGGAGGAATAGTAGTCGTAGAGCCGCGCCTTCAACACGCGGAACGCCTTCTCCTTGTTCTTGAGCTGGCTGCGCTCGTCCTGACAGGTGACGACGATGCCCGTGGGGAAGTGCGTGATGCGGATGGCGGTCTCCGTCTTGTTGACCTTCTGCCCGCCCGCGCCCGAGGAGCGGTACAAGTCGACGCGGATATCCTCGTCCTTGATCTCCACCTCGACGTCCTCCGCCTCGGGAAGCACGGCGACGGTCACGGTGGACGTATGGATGCGCCCCTGCGATTCGGTCTCGGGCACCCGCTGGACGCGATGCACGCCGCTCTCGAATTTCAGGAGACGGTACGACTTCCCGCCCACGTTGACGATGGCCTCTTTGATGCCGCCGAGCTCGGTCTCGTTCATGTCCACGGGCTCCCACGAAAAGCGCTTCTTCTCGCAAAAGCCCATATACATGCGATACAGCTCATACGCAAACAGAGCCGCCTCTTCGCCGCCCGCGCCCGCGCGGATCTCGAGGATGCAGCCCCGTTCGTCGTTTTTATCCTTGGGGAGGAGGAGCTCTTTGAGCGCTTGTTCGGTGGCGTCCATTCGGCGGGATATCTCCTGCGCCTCGGAAAGGAAGAGCTCTCTCATCTCTCCCGTCTCGTTTTCCGCCTCGAGAAGAGCTTCCCTCTTCTCGGCTTCGAGGCGGCGGAACGTGCGGTAGGTCTCTACGATCTCTTCGAGGTCTGCCCGCTCGCGCATGAGGCGGGCGTAGCGCTCCCTGTCCGCCGCGGCGTCGGGAGCGGAGAGCTCCCCTTCGATCGCCTCGAATCTCGCTTCGATCTCCTCCAGCCTTCCGAATTTCATATCAAAAACCGATCTTGACGATGCGCTCCACGCCCGAGAGGTCCTTCACGAGCATGGCGAATTCGCAGCGCGCCGCGGCTTGGAAGATCTTGACGACCTCCTTCGCCTGTCCCTCGCCGCACTCCATGATGAGAAGCCCGCCCCTCGCGAGGTAGCGCACCGTCTTTGCGGCGATGCGACGATAGAAGTCCAGCCCGTCCTCCCCGCCGTCGAGGGCGATGCGGGGCTCGAAGTCCTTCACGTCCGAGGGGAGCGTTTCGATCTCGCTCGACTTTATGTAGGGCGGATTGACGGTGATGATGTTGAATCTCCCGCGCACGCCGTCGAAGAGGTCGCTCTTCACAAAGCTGACGTTCGCCTTGTTGAGGCGGGCATTCTCGCGGGCGAGCTCTAAAGCGCCCTCCGAAATATCCGAGGCGACCACGGTGACGTTCTTATCCTTCGCTGCCTCGCACGCGATGGCGACGGCGACCGCCCCGCTGCCCGTGCAAAGGTCGAGCACGGCGTCCCCTTCTTTGAGGGCGCCGAGGGCTTGGCGGACGAGGAGCTCGGTCTCCGGGCGGGGAATGAGCACCCGTTCGTCCACCTTAAAGGTGTAGCCGTAGAAGTCGCAATTGCCGTAAATGTACCAAAGGGGGCGGCCGGTGAGGCGCTTTTCGAACACTTCGAGAATGCTCCTCGTCTCCGTCCGCGAGATGACGCGCTCCTCCGAGAGGGCGCTGCGGGGAATGCCCAAGGCGATGGAGAAGATCCACTCGGCGTCTGCCCCGTCGATGCCCTTGTCGGCAAAATTCTTCTTGACGATCTCCATGAGCTCGGAGAGCTTGCTCTCCGCGACGAAGATCTTCTCGGGCACGGAGGGGTCGGCGTCCATTTCGAGCACCTTCTCGAACGCCTTCACCGCGCATTCGATCATCTTGTCGTCCGGCTCCTTGGTGGTGAGCTTCTGGAGGAGGTACCCCGGCGCCTTCAGGGGAAGGAGCAGGGGCGTTTGGAAGCGGGCGAGGAATTTGAGAATTTCATACGAAATGCCCGCCACGACGGGAAGGAGCAGCAGCCGCACCGAAAACGAGATGAGCGTCTGCCAGATGCCGCCGATGCCCGTCGCTTCGTACAGCATGGAAAGGGGCACGCCGACGAGCGCGAACACGAGGATCGCGATGATGAGCACGATGAAAAGGAAGGTCGTGCCGCAGCGGTCGTGCATGCGGGAACAATTCTTCACGTTCTCGGTGGTGAGCGGAAGGCCGTATTCGTAACAGTTGATGGTCTTGTGCTCGGCGCCGTGATAGCGGTACGTCTCCCGAAGGGAGGGGAAAATGAGCGTGAAGAGGATGTATAGGAGGAAGATGACGAGGCGGAAGCCCCCCTCGATGAGATGGTACCAAATGCCGTAGTGGGCGGTGACGACGACGGGCGCCGCGTCCCCGATGAGGCTCGTGAAGAGCTGGGGAAGGAACAAAAAGAGCACGACGGCGAGCACCACGCCGAAAACCGTCGCGATGCCCGAAGCGATGGCGCCGAGGCTGACTTTCCAGTGCTCCGCAAGCCACTTGGAGAGCTTGGAGGGCTCTTCCTCCTCATCCTCCGCGATGGCGACTTCCGCGCTGCGCAGAAGCGATTTCATGCCGAGAACGAGGGAGCTGACGAAGTTGAGCACGCCGCGCACAAAGGGGATGCGCCACGCGGCGCTCCGCTTTTCGGGAGGAGTTATCCGCCTCGCCTCGAGCTGGAGCTCGCCCGCATCGTCCCGCACGACGGTCGCCATGCTGCTCTTTCCGCGCATCATGACGCCTTGGATGACCGCCTGCCCGCCGATATAGGTGCAATTCGTTTTCTTCTTCATAGAAATCCCGAAAAACCCGAAATTGAAACAAAACAGCCCCGTTCGCGCCGAGGCTGTATGCCGTTAAATACCGTATCTCTTCTTGAATTTATCGACACGCCCGCCGGTATCGACGAGTTTCTGCCTACCCGTGAAGAAGGGATGGCACTTGCTGCAGATATCGACCTTGAGCACGTCGACATCCTTCGTCGTCCCCGTTTTGAACGACTCGCCGCACGCACACACGACCGTTACCTCGTGGTACTTGGGATGAATATCCGATTTCATGGCATTACCTCACCAATAATATTGCTACCTTGCTTATTATATCCGCTTTTTCGCCGTTCGTCAACTTATTTTCGCCCGCAATTCGAAAAACTTCTCCCCGCGCCGCAAATTTTTGGCAAAGTGCGGAAATTCTCCTCCCTGCGGGAAAATGGACGCAAACGCTTGCAAATTGTTCAAAGGTGCGGTATAATAGGAAGAGAAAACGCAAATTTTGTGTAGGAGAAGGTCTATGAACGTCTGGAAACTGGTGCAAGCCGGGCACCTCGAGCGGTCGGAGTTGCCCACCCCGGTGAACGACAGCGAGGAGCTCATCCGCGTCCGCGTGAAGAAGGTATTCTTGAACAACGTAGACGCGGCGCTCTACCATGGGCGTATCAAAGCGAAATATCCCCTCATCCCCGGGCGGTTTGCGGTGGGGAACGTCTCGGACGAAACCAAGCACCTTCTCTTCCCCAAGGGAACGCGCGTGCTGCTCCACACCTTCCGTCCCGCCCCCGATACGGGCACCATGAAGCTCTCCTTCGACGAGGACGATTACGAGGTCTGCGGGCAGACGACGGACGGGTATTTGAGCGAATTCGTGCTCGTGCCCCCGAGCGCGATGACCCCCCTTCCCGACAGAGTGAGCGACGAAGGCGCCCTCCTTGCTCACCTTGTGGCGCTCTCGCGCACCTGCATCGATAAGCTCGGGGTGCGCCGCGGGCAGCACGTCGCCGTCGTGGGGGCAAATCTTCTCGGCATTCTCGTGTGCCGCCTCCTCATCTACCAACAGGCGGCGCCCATTCTCATCGACGCCGACCCTTCCAACCTCGAATTCGCCAAAAAGTGCGGCGTGTACTACGCCCTGCCCGTGGATGCGGAGCTCATGGAAAACATCGGGAACATCACGGGCGGACGGCTGGTCTCGGGCGCGGTGTTCGTGACGAGCGCCGTCGGCAACGATCGCTCCCTCCCCTTCCGCATCTGTGCGCGGGGCGCGAGCGTCGCCATGTGCGGCATGGCGCCCACCAACCTCGAATTCGACCTCGAGCCCGCCCTCAAAAAGCAGATCTCCATCCACTGCGTGTGGAATTGCGCCTCCCAGCTCGAGAGCGCCATCAACCTCCTTGCGACCCATGCCGTCGAGACGGCGAATTTCGAGCCCGTCATCCTCGACGAAAACATGCTCGAGGACTTCTTCGAAAATTACCGCGACGAAGCCGAGATGAGCGTGAAGGAGCTGCACATCGTCAATATGGTATAAGCGCGCGGCGCGGCGTTCCCTACATATGCGGAAGTTGCGTCGTTTTTTGCGCGGTCGGGTCTTTCCGTTTGCCGTCTGCACCCTACTTCTTGCGGCGGGGAGCGCATATCTTCTGTTCCGCTTTCCCTTTGCCATAGCGCCTGCGCTCCTCTTCGAGCGCCTCTTTTCGCTTTGCGCCGCGCTCGTTGCCGCGGGGGAGCCCTCCCCGCCCGAGGCCGCCCGCTCCCGCCTCTTTCTCTTGTTGCTCCTGCCCTTTGCGGGCGCCGTCCTACTCCTCCTTTACCGCACACCCGCGCCCCTTCCGAGAGAAAACGAGGGCACCATGTCCGGGGAAGGGCTCACGGAAAGCGTCCGTGCGCTCGCACTCTCCGCGGGAATTTCGCCCTGCGGCGCGAGGGAGATCGAATACTTTTCGGGCGGCGAGGCGATGAAACCGCGGCTGCTCGTCGACCTCGCGGGGGCGAAAAAGCGCATTTGGCTGGAATTCTACATCGTCGCCGAGGGGAAATTCCTCTCCGAAATTTGCGACATTCTGTGCCGAAAAGCCAAAGAGGGTGCGGACGTGCGGCTTTTGTACGACGACTTCGGAAGCGGCCCCGTCCTCCCGCGCGGCTTTGAAAAGAGGCTGCAGAGCGAAGGCGTCGCGGTGAAGCGGTTTTCTCCCCTGAAATTCCCCTCGCGGAGAGCGGGCAGGCGCGACCATAGGAAGATCGCCGTCGTCGACGGTGCGGCGTACACGGGCGGCATCAATTTGGCGGACGAATACATCGGGGAGACGCACCCCTTCGGGCACTGGAAGGACTGCGCCGTGCGGGTCACGGGCTCGGCGACGGGCGCGCTCGCGGACGTGTTCTCCCTCGCGTGGGGCGGAAAGAAAACGGGCGATGCGCCGATGCGGGAAGGGGGCTCTCCCTGCGCCGTGCTTTCCGACAGTGCGGCGGACGAGGCGCGGCTGTGTCCCCTGCTCTTCCCCCTCCTTGCGAACGCGGCGAAAAAAACGCTCTACTGGAATACCCCCTACCTCGCCCCCGATTCGGCGACCATGCTTGCCCTCGAGGGAGCGGCGGCGCGGGGCGCGGACGTGCGCCTCATGATCCCGCACATTCCCGACAAGAAGCTCCCCTTCGCCGTGACGCGCTACTTTGCGCGGCGGTTGCAGGAGGCGGGCGTGAAGGTGCGCGAATACACGGCGGGCTTTTTGCACGCGAAGAGCGTCGTTCTCGACGGGAAATATGCCCTCGTGGGCTCGTACAACCTCGACTTTCGAAGCCTCTACATGCAGGCGGAATGCGCCGTGTTTGCGGAGAGCGGCGCCCTCGCAGAGGACATCGAGCGGGATTTTCTCTCCGCTTGGGAGACGGGCACCGCCCTTCCCCCCGCCCGCGTCAAAGACAAATTCTTCGGAGGCGTCCTGCAGCTCCTCGCCCCACTTTTGTAGACGCTCTTGCCGCATACCTAATAAGAAGCTATAATTCCCACCCATATGAGAAAGTACCGCTCTCGTCCCCTTTGGGAAGAAAGCGCAAATCTCATCCCTTCCTTCGCAAGGGGGAAGGCTTACTTGCGGTACCCCCTTCCTTTGCAAGGAGGAAGGCTTACCCGCGATACCCCCTTCCTTCCTAAGGAGGGGGGCGCGGGGGGAGGTTGAAATACCATGATCAAATTCATCGCGACCGACCTCGACGGCACCCTTCTCGACGAAGATCGCCGCCTTCCGAGCGAAATATTTCCCCTCATCGAGGCGCTCCACGCGCGCGGCATTCTCTTTGCCCCCGCGAGCGGGCGTCAGTATGCCAACCTCAAAACGCTGTTCGCGCCCGTTCTCGATAAGGTACTCTTCATCTGCGAAAACGGCGCGCTCGTAAAGTACCGCGGCGAGACCATGCACCTCATGCCCATTCAGGACGAATACCTCAAGGCCGCGCTCGACGCCATCCGCTCCCTTCCCCACCTCTATCCTCTCCTGTGCGGCGCAGACAGCGCGTACATAGAGGACAGCGCCGAGCCCTTCCGCCGCCTCGCCCTCGAATCGTACACGAGCTGCAAGCAGGTGGAAAGCCTCGACGCCATCCTCGGGAAGGAGAACATCTGCAAAATCGCCGTCTACGACGAAATCGGCGCCGCCGAGAATTGCATCAAGGCGCTTCCCGAACGGCTGCCTCATCTTCGCACCATCCTCTCCGGGGCGGACTGGTGCGACGTCTCCGCCCCCGAGGCGAACAAGGGCGAGGCCGTGCGCTTCGTGCGCTCCGCCTTCCACCTCGAGCGGGAGGAATGCGTCGCCTTCGGCGACCACATGAACGACTACGAGATGCTCACCGAGTGCGGCAACGCCTTCGTGCCCGAGAACGCCTATCCGCCCCTCAAAAAGCTCATCGGGCGGACGGTCCCCTCCAACGCCGAGGGCGGGGTCTTGCAAAAGCTGCGCGAAATTTTGGGGCAAGCCTCTGCATAAGGAGATAGAATATGAAATACGTCATCGCATCGGATATCCACGGCTCGGCGCACTTTTGCCGCCTCTTTGAGCAGCGCGTGAAGGAGGAGGCGCCGCAAAAGGTCATTCTGCTCGGCGACCTCTTGTACCACGGCGCGCGCAACCCCCTTCCCCCCGAGTACTCCACCCTCGGCTGCGCGGAGATCCTCAATTCCATGAAGGAACAAATTCTCTGCATCAAGGGCAATTGCGACAGTCAGGTGGATACCCTCGTGCTCGAATTCCCCGTGGAGGCGGACTTCGCCTTCCTTCCCATCGGAGAGCGCACGGCCATCTTCGCCCACGGGCACCTCATGCCCGCCGCCCTCAAGAAGGGGGACATCCTCTTCAATGGACACTTCCACGTTCCCGCCATCGAGGAGAGGGAAAACTACACCTATGTGAATTGCGGCTCGGTCTCCATTCCCAAGGAAAATTCCCCCCATTCCTACCTCGTGCTCGAGGGGAATTCCCTCACTTGGAAAGATGTGGAAACGGGCTCCCCCTTCCTCACCGCCACCCTTTGAGGGGCGGTTTTTTCTTTCCGAGAAAACGGCTTTCCCCCTCTTCGAAAGGCGAATTTTTGCCCCTTTGCGCGGCGCGATTTCGGCGCCCTCGAAGAAAACTTCTTGCCCGCGAATTTTTTTTGAAAATTTTTGCAAGAGCCTTGACAAACGGACATAGAATGTGTAGAATAATTGTAATCTAAAAAAAGGAGATACATAACTATGGCATTCGATAAGTGGTTTGCAAAACAAAACCTGCTCATCAAAATCATCCTGCTCATTATCCCGGTCGTCAACTGGGTGGTCGAGCTCCTCGTCAGATGGTCTGCGTTCTTGAGAAAGAGCAGCGGAGTCCATCTCGTTATGGCACTCGTTGCCACGATTTTCGGTGTGTTCTACTTGCTCGAAATCATCGATATCGTGTGGACGTTGCTGAAGGGTCAGCTCTTCCTCGTCGACTAAACCAACACACAAAAGGCGCCTCCGCTTCCGCGGGGGCGCTTTTCTTTGGAAAATTTCTTTTTAATCGTGGATTTGCGTGAGCCCGCCGTTCGCAAGCTCCGCCTTGTATAGCTCGTGAAGATACGCCGCGCTCTCGCGGTACAGCCCCGTTTCCCTGTCCATGAGCTTCAAAAACGTCTCCGAACGGTAAAACCGGTCTATCGCCTCGTCGTACTCGACCCTTTCGTCCTCGGCAATGTAGGCGATCGTATCCTGTATGGCAAGTTCGGTCAAAAACCCGATGCGGTCTACTCTATCCATGTCACACCTCTCTTTTTGAGGAATGCGACCGCAGCCTCCGTGTGGAAGGAATACTGCTCGGTCGGGGCGGCGTATTCCATTTCCCTTAAAAGCACGTCCTCGTCGATGAACCCGCGCCGATAGCGCTGAATGAGCGTGGTCAATGTGTCGTTGGCAACGGGGCCGTACACGACGTCGTACTTATTGTCCCGATTGGAGAGCGGGGAAGTATGCGCCTCGAAGTCGCGGTTGCGGTTATTGATGATGAACACCGCCCATTCCTTCGTGGGCTTTTCGAAGCATTTGACGCAAAGCGAGGGAAGAGATAAAAGGTCGTCGGGTGCCTCAAAGGAGAGGACGCACGGCGTTCCCCCGAAAATGCGGCTCTTGCGCTTCGCCATTTTCGCCGCTTGTTCGAAGAGCGTCGTCAAGTAAAATCCCGTGCCGAAGTCCTTGTACGGCTCCGCGCGGGAGAGGTCGATGTTCCCGAAGTCGACATTCGTTCCGTGGTAAAGGATCATGCCACATTCCCCCCGTTGCGCTTGCACAGGATCGTCAGATCGTCTACCGCGTCGTCAATGGAGAGAAGGTGCTCGGCGTCGTAACAATCCTTCAAAAAGGAAATGCCGCCGAACTCTTTGAGATACAAATACCCTTCTTTGAGCGGTAGCGCATGGCGCGAGGAAAACGCACCGATGCACACGACGGTGTATTCGATCCGGTTGCGTACTTCTTCGCTCATGGTTTTCCACCTCTTACGGTCTCATTATATACCGAATTCGGGAAAATTTCAACAGGTTTCGGAAAATTCCCTCTTCTTTACAAGTCAAAGGCGATGGCGGTGAGGTCGTCGTCGAAGTCGCCGCAAAAGTCTTTGAGGGCGGTTTTCAGGAGCGAGATAAATTCCTCGGCGCTGCCCGCGCGCTGCAAGATGGCTTCGACGCGCTCGATGGAAAACTGCTCCCCCTTCTTGTTTTTGCTCTCGGTGACGCCGTCGGTGAGCAGCACGAGGATATCGCCGTGGGAGTAGCCGATGGAAGCGTCCTCGTAGGGGAAGTCGGGGATCCAGTTGGAGACGGGCGGCGCCTTCATCACGATCTCGTCGATGCCGCCCGCGCCCTTTAGAAGAAGCGGCGCGTTGTGCCCTGCGACGCAATAGATGAGCCGCATGCTTTCCCGTTCGATACGGACTGCCGCCGCCGTCACATAGGCGCGTTCGTCGAGGTTGAGCTCCAAAAACTTGGCATTCAGCCCCTTCACGGCGCGCGCAGGGGAAGGCTCGCTCCTATCCCACCCCGCCTTCACGAAGGCGGAGAGCATGCCCGCCGAAATGCCCTTGCCCGAGACGTCGGCAATGACCCCCATCGTCTCGCCGTTCACGCGGTAGACGTCGGGCAGGTCCCCGCCGATCTCGCGGCAGGGGATATATAAAAAGGAATAGGGCACGCCGCCGTGCGGGGTAGCGGGAGGGAGAAGCCTCTGCTGGATATCCTGCGCGGAGGACATTTCCCGCGCGATCTCCGTCTCATACGCGTCGTCCGCGATTCCCAAGAAGTACCCCTCCATGGGGAACGCCTTCATGCGGATGGCGAGGTCCCCATCCGTCCTCTGCCGCAAAACGAGCTTGCGGGAGGCGGGCTTGCCGCTCGCCATCGTCTCCGCAAAGAGGGCGCGAAGGGAGCAGAAGCGGCACCTTGCCCCCTTGCCGCAGGCGGAAGTTTCGCCGCAGCCGATGACGCCGCGGAGCGTCCCCCGCTCGCTGTCCGAACGGAAGTATTCGCGGAAGGCGCGGTTGGCGAAGAGCACGCGCAGATTTTTATCCACGGCGATGGCCGCCGTCGGGATATGCTCTAAAATTTGCTTATACAGATTGGGCATTTTCACCTCTGAAAACCTTGAGCTTGCCGCTCACCACGCGCACGGAGAGCCCCTCCGCGGGAAAGAGCTCGCCGTCGTACTGGGCGCTCCCGCCCTTCTCGGGGAGAATTTCCACCTCCTCGCACAGCATGTGGTGGGCGATCTTCCTCGTGAGAATTTTCCCCTTCATGAGGAGGACGAGATGGAAGGGAATTTTCAGCCGATTGGGGCAATCGACCACGAGGAGGTCGAGCTTGCCGTCGTCGAGAACGGCGGGCGGGCAGATGGGAATGCCGCCGCCGAATTGCCTTCCGTTGCACACCGCCGCAAGGAGGGACTTATACTCCTTCTCCTCGCCGTTCACCTTCACCCGCATGCCGATGCCGCGGTACTTCATAAGGGAGGCGATGAGGCACTTGAAGTAGGAGGCCTTCTTCCCCCGCTCTCTCCGCCGCTCCATGCGCTCCAAAATATCCACGTCGATGCCGAGCCCCGCGATGTTGATGCTCCGCCGCTCGTCCCCGCATTCGAGGTAGTCGGTGTATTTCGCCTCGCCGTCCAAGATGAGGGAAAGCGCCTCGAGTCCCACGGGAATGTTTGCCGCCGCGGCGAAGTCGTTCCCCGTGCCGAGGGGGATGAGCCCGAGCGTGACGCGGGCGGGATCGGCAATGCCGCAGAGCACCTCGTTGAGGGTGCCGTCCCCTCCCACGGCGACGACGGTGTGCTCGCCCTCCCGTTCCGTGAGGGCGCGGACGTGCCCCGCGATCTCCCCCTTCTCTTGGGAGAGAAATATATCGTACTCCGCGCCGCGGGCTTTGAGCTTCTCCTCGAGGGCGGAAAGGGTGGCGGGGTCGGCGGCGTAAGCGTTGGGATTGACGATGAAATGCAGCATCTTTTCTCCTCCGTACAGAAAACGGACATTTTCATTATACAATATCCGTTGGGGAATTGCAATTTTTTTGCACTTCTGTTATACTGAAAACGACGAAAATTTCTTGGGAGGGCGTATGCGCGACCTTCTTCCGAAGCATCTTATCCATTTGGCTGCCGCCTGCCCCTTCCCCCTCTACGTCGTGGGGGGGACGGTGCGGGACTTTCTCTCGGGCTTTCCCTGCCGCGGGGACTGGGATATTTGCGCCCCGGGGAGCGAAGAGGCGCTTACCGAGGCGGCGAAGGCGTGCGGCTTTCTCGTGCGCGCCGTCTACCGCCGCACGGGGACAGTGAAGCTCGAGGACCCCTCGGGCGCGGCGTATGAATTCACCCGCTTCCGCTCCGACCGCTATGTGCGCGGCGAGCACACCCCTGCCGAGATCTTCTTCACCGAGAACATTGCGGACGACGCGCGGCGGCGGGACTTTACCGCCAACGCCGTCTACTACGACATTCGGGGGGACGCGCTCCTCGACCCGCTCGGGGGAATTCCCGACATCCACGCGAAAATTTTACGCACGGTGGCGCCCGCGGAGAAGGTGTTCGGAGAGGATGGGCTCCGCCTCATGCGGCTTGCCCGCATCGCCGCGCAGACGGGATTTTCTCCCGACAAAAACTGCCTTCTCGGGGCGAAGAAGAACGCCGCCCTCATCGAAGATATCGTGCCCGAGCGCGTCTTTGCCGAGCTCTCCCTTCTGCTTTGCGCCGACGCCCTGCACGGCGACGCCGCGGCGCCCTACCGCGGGCTGTGCATCCTCAAGGAGACGGGCGTGCTCGCGCACATCCTGCCCGAGCTGTGGGAGGGAAACGGCATGCCCCAGCGCGCCGATTTCCACAAGTACGACGTGCTCGAACACTCCCTCCGCTGCGTTCTGTATGCGGAACGGGAGGTGCGCCTCGCCGCGCTCTTGCACGACGTGGGGAAGCCCTTCTGCCAAAAGCGGGACGGGAATTTCTACGCCCATGCGGAGGAAGGGACGCGCATCGCGGAGGAGATCCTTCTTCGCCTCAAGGCGCCGAAACAGGTCGTAGCGGAGACAAAGGAGCTCGTACTTTTGCACATGCGGGACTACAACCTCGCCATGCGGGAGGGAAAGCTGAGGCGCGAGCTCCTCAAAAATTACGCCCTCCTTCCCAAGCTCCTCGCGCTCAAGCAGGCAGATTTTTCCGCCTGCAGAGACGACCTCTCCCCCGCCCCCTGCGTGGAAAAGTGGCAGCATGTCCTCCTTTGCATGCGGGAGGAAGGCGTGCCCTTCACCTTAAAAGAGCTCGCCGTGAACGGGCGGGACCTGCAAAAGGCGGGCATCCCCCCCGCTCAGACGGGGAAAGCGCTCGAAGAGCTCCTTCTCTTTTGCGCGGAGGACGGAAAACGCAACACCCATGACCGCCTTTTGCGCCATGTCGAGAAGAAATTTGCCCATACCATGTCCGCGAAAGACGAATAAAAATACAAAAGGAGGCACCCATGACCACAGCACTCATCATCCTCGACATGCTCCTCACCGTGCTCGGCGCGGCGGTGTGCGCCCTGCTTCTCAAAAGAAGGGGGACGGGGAGCGACCCCGCACTCGAAAAGCGCATCGAGGAGATCTATCGGCTCGCCGAATACACGGCGCGCACCGAGGAGGCCTCCGCCCGCGCGACGGAGGCGCGGCTCACCAACATCCAAAACCGCCTCACCGACGACATCAAGTACATCGTGGACATGAACGCGCAAAACCTCGAGCGCATCCGAAGGACGGTGGACGACAAGCTGACTTCCTCCCTCGACGGAAAACTCTCGGAAAGCTACAAAGCGATCTCCGAGCGGCTCGAGAAGATGTACGAGAGCGTGGGCGAGATGAAGAGCATTTCGGGAAACATCGCCGACATCAAGCGGGTGTTTTCCAACGTGAAACTGCGCGGCACTTGGGGGGAGGCGCAGCTCGACACCATCCTCGAACAGATGCTCTCCCCCGAGCAATACCGCCGCAGCGTAAAGCTCAATCCACTCGACAATACCCTCGTCGACTTCGCCATCCTCCTCCCCGCCAAAAACGGGGAAACGGTGCTCCTTCCCGTAGACAGCAAATTTCCCGTGGAGGAATTCGAGCGCCTCGTAGACGCCTCCGAACATTCCGACCGCGAGGGCGTGGAGCGGGCAAGGAAAAACCTCGAGCGCGCCGTGAAGGTGCAGGCGGAGTCCATCGCGAAAAAGTACATCCTCCCGCCCGCGACCACCGATTTCGCCCTCATGTACCTCCCCTCCGAGGGGCTGTATGCCGAGATCACGCGCATGGCGGGGCTTTCGGACGTGCTCCGCACCCGCCGCATCATCCCCTGCGGACCGACCAACTTCGCCGCCCTCCTTTCCACGCTGCAGACGGGCTTCCGCACCGCGGCGATCGAAAAGCGCTCGGGCGAGCTCGGGCAGATGCTCCTCTCCTTCCGCGCCGACTTCGAGAAATTCGCCGAAGTGCTCGAAAAGACCCGCCGCAAGCTGCAGGAGGCGCAGGACAGCGTGGAGGCCGCCGCCCGCCGCACGGGGACCATCGAGCGGAAACTGGATAGTTTTAAGGCGCTCGGGGGGACGCTTCCGCCCGACGAAGAGTGAAAAAACGCGCAAACGGCGAAATTTTCCATGCCGATTTGGTTGCCTTTTGCGCGCGCGTGTATTATAATACATTTGAAAAGCAAGCCCCTCCCCAAAAGGGGAGAGCATGGAGAGGCATATGAGCGACGAAGAAAACAAGGTAAAGGACGAAAAGAAGCAGGAAAAGGCGCGTGCCAAGGAGGAAGCGCGGCTCCTCAAGGAGGACGCAAAGCGCGAAAAGCAGGAGCAGAAGCAGAGCAAGAAGCAAGGGAAAAAGTCTGCTTCCGAAGAAAAGAAGAAAAAGAAGAAGGGAGACGCGGAAGAGAGTGCCGACGCGGCGCAACAGTCCTCCTCCGACCCCCTTCTTTCCGATGTTCCCGTCGCTTACGGGGAAAAAGTGACCAAGAAGGAGCTCTACTCGCTCTCCAAGGAGGCGAGAAAGGAGTGGAAAAAGCTCCCCCGCAAGGAGCGCAAGAAGCGCATGAAGCAGCAGCTCGATTACGAGCGGCGGCTCATCGCCGAGGGCAAGATCGCCCCCCGCACCAACTACCACGCCCGCGGCGCGTTCTGGCGGGTGTTTTCCGTGTGCCTCGCGCTCTTCTTCGGCATCTTTGTGGGGCTGGGCGGGCTCATCGGCACCCTCGTGCTTCTCGTCACCAAGTCCTCGACGAAGGAGCTCCTCAATACCCTCGGCATATCCAATGAGGACGTCGACGATATCTTGACGCAGGAATATTCCGAGCTCAACGCCATCGCCCTCGCGCAAAAGCTCATCGACGATATCGTCAATATGCCCGTCACCTCGCTGGAGCGGCTCGCCAACATCACGCCCCTCGTCGATTTCTATCTCGACATTGCCGTCGAGCAGCTCGGCGATCTCGGCGTGAACGTCTCCAAGGAATCGCTCAAGACGCTTGAATTCGACCATATTTCGAGCTATCTTTGGGACGACGTCATCCCCACCGTCACGCTTGGCGACGTGTTGCAGCTCAACGAAGGGGTGACCATGCAGACGCTCGAAGATCAAGCCATGTTCTACACCCTCTGCTACGGCACCTACGGTGTGGATTATACCGTCGTGTTCCCCGAGGGAGGCAACGCCTCCACCGCCTATTCGCCTTTGGAGGGCGAAACGCAGAGCGCGGGCGGCACCATCCAAATGTTGGAGGGAAAGAAAGCCGCCACGATGAACGACTTCTTGGGCGAGGACGAAGGGCAGGGCATCAACAACCTTCTCAATACCCGCTCGCTGGGCTCGGCGCTCGGACTGGACATCAACGTCACCGACCCAAAGATCGAGAACAGCGCCATGCTCTACAGCCTGTGCTACGGCACCAAGGGCGAGGACTACGAGATCGCGCCCGACAAGACCATCAAGCTCCTTCGCGAAGAGCCCGCGACGACGTTCGGAAAGCTCATCGACAGCTCCGCTTCCGTTCTCGAGGACTTGGAGCTGGGCGCCATGCTCGGGCTGAATAACGATTCCGAGCTCCGCAACCGCACGGACAACGCGCTCATGTACTCGCTTGCCTACGGCACCGAGAACGTGGACTACGAAGTCGTCGACGAGAACGGCACGCTCAAGCTCAAGATGATCCCCCCCGCAGTACCCAAGACGGTGCACGACATCACAAAAGACTCGGGCGAGATCATAGACGGCATCGTGCTCGAATCCATGCTCAACATCACCGCGGAATCCGACCCGATGATGCGCTTCCTCGCCTTCGGCCCCGAAATGGCGAAGGGCGACGACGGGGAGTACCTCAAGGATGAGGACGGCAACTATCTCACCGTGCCCATCGAGAAGGACGGCGTTCCCACAAAAGAGCTCGAATACAAGGGCGGCGGCAAGTACGTCATCGAAGAAGGGAAGGTCAAAATGCTTCCCGACCCGAACAAGAAGGACGGTTCGCTCTACCCCAAAAAGAACATCGGCGACCTCACCGACGAGGAGGCGGACCTCCTCCACGGGCTCAAGATCGGCGACGTGACGGATATCGACGACGGTTCCTCGGGGCTCATGAAGGCCATCAAGGATTGGACGATCGACGACCTCAAGGATCCCGAGAAGATCGAGGACCTCAAGATCGGCGACGTGATGGAGATCGACGGCGAGAGCTCGGGCATCATGAGGGCGCTGCAAAATAAGTCCATCCGCGACCTCAAACAGCAGGAGACCATCGACGGCTTGAAGCTCTCGGACGTGATGACCATCGACGACGAGAGCTCGGGCATCATGAAGGCGATGAAGGATTGGACCATCTCCGACCTCGGCGAGCAGGAGCGCATCAACCGCCTGCACCTCGGGCAGATCTTGGATATCAACGCCGAGTCCTCTCGGCTCATGCAAGCCATGAAGAATTGGCGCATCGAGGACCTCACCGAGCAGGACAAGATCAACTCCCTCACGCTTGCGGACGTGCTCGAGATCAAGACGGAAGGTCCCGACGCGAGCCCGAAAATTCTGCAATCGCTCGCGAAGAAGCAAATCGGCAACCTCGGCGACGACATCAACAGCATGCGCCTTTGCGACATTCTCGACGAGGACGAGCTCAACGACAACAAGATTTTGCGCAACCTCAAGATGAGCTCGCTCGACACCCTCTCCGAGGACGTAAAGACCATCTCCGTGAAGGAAGTGTTCGGCGACGAAATGTACTCCTACCTCGAGATCGAAGGCGACAAGAAATACATCGACATCGTGAAGGCTTACGACCCGACGACGGAGAACAGCCCCGTTCCCGAGGCTTACGATTTGGGGGATAAGACCGTCGAAGTGTACCGCGTTCTTACCTCGCCGCCCGCGACCGAGCTTACGTTGGGCTGGTTCGATGGGGACGGCAAGCTCTTCCCCGAGGGCGAAGTCTACCGCGGCTCGCGGCCCAAGGCGGGGCAGGACACGCAGACCGAATATTTCAACTATGTCGAAGTCCGCGTGGCAGTCACCGCCGAGACCAAGTGGCAATACATGAGCTACGAGAAAACAGAGGGCGGCAAGGTCGAAGGGCTCAAGGACATCGAGGGCGGCTTCATCGGCACGGAGAAAGCAGGCGTCGAAGTCGTCCCCTATGAGGGCACGGACGGCTACAAGGAGAACGAAGAGCAGCTCTACTTCTTCATGGACAACGGCGACTACTATCCTCTTCGCACAGACGGGTACGAGATCTACTATGTGCAGAGCGGCCAATCGCGCGACGGCGGCGCCTCCGAGACGACGACCGTCCGCACCGAGGTCGAAAAGGTCGTCACGGGCTACAAGAAGGGCGCGGAGACGGTGAATGCGGAAGATGTCCTCTCCGACGAGGAGGGGTACTATATCCTCGAAAAGCACGACGTGACGCAAAAGTGGTACACCGAGCACGAGGGCAAATATACGACCTATACCGACGAGCAAACCGAAGAGCGCTACCGCGTGAGCGTGGAAGGCGCCACGGTACAGCTCGACCGCTACCTTTCGGGCGTGTGGGCGCTGCTCTTCCAAGATGTGAAGTACGAAAACGAAGGTAAGGGAAAGGTCGTAAGCATCGAGGAGCAGACGGGCAAAGCCATCCTCGACATCAGCGCGAACATTACGGAAGTTGCTTCGCACATTTCCGAGACCAAACTTTGGAGGCTGTACCTCTTCGGCATCATCAACGAGGACCCGTTCGTCGACATGACGAAGCTTAACATCACGCTGTATCCGGCAAGCGATAAGACGGTAAAGGTCACCAACCTCAACGAGTGCTCCGTCATCGACTGTATCGAGCTCGTTCGCCAGCTCACCAACAAGCTTTCGGGGTCCGCCGACTAAAAAAATTCCCGCGGGCGGGGCAAAAGACGTTGACTTCCCCGCGGAAATGGTGTACAATAGGAAAAGCCTTGCATACAGAAAAAGTATGCCGAATAAGACCGGGAGGTGAAATATGAAGTACGAAATGCTCATGCTGCTCAAGAGCGACATGGAGGACGAGGCGAGAGAGGCGGAGATCAAGAAGTATGCCGACATCGTTTCGAACATGGGCGGAACCGTTGAGGGAATCGAAAAACTCGGTGTGAAAAAGACCGCGTACCCCATCCAGTACAAGACGGACGCTTTCTTCTTCCTCATGACGTTCACGGCAGACGGGGCAGTCGTCAAAGAGCTCGACCGCGTGGCGGGGATCTCTTCGGACGTGTTGCGCCGTATGATCACAAAGAAAGAGGAAAAATAAGATGAACAAGGTGTTTTTGATCGGAAACTTGACGCGGGATCCCGACCTCCAAGAGACGAGCTCGGGCGTGAGCGTGTGCCACTTCGGCATCGCCGTCAACCGCTCCTACTCCTCCTCCGACGGGGAGAGGCAGACCGACTTCTTCAACGTCACCGCATGGCGCGGGCTTGCCGATAACGTCGCCAAGTATTGCAAAAAGGGAAGCAAGGTCGCAGTCTCCGGAAGCATTCAGATCCGCAACTACGAGGACAACCAGGGCAACCGCCGCACCGCGGTGGACATCATTGCACAGGATATCGAATTCCTCAACCCAAGGAGCTCCTCCGACGGCGATTTTTACGACGCCCCCGCAGGCGGCTCCGCGCCCGAGCGCGCTCCCAAAAAGAAGCCCGCGCTTGAGCTGGAAGCTCTCGACGACGACGGGGATATCCCGTTCTGACGAGAGGAAAAATTTCATTAAGGAGAATTCAAATGGAAGAGAATGAAACGGTCGTGGCGCAGGAAGCTGTCGCCCCCGAAGCCGAAGTAAAGGAGACCACCGAGCCCCGCCGCGAGCGCGAGGGCAGAGGCGACCGCCCCTCCAAAAAATCCTTCAAGAAGCAGAATTTCAAGAAGGTTTGCCTGTTTTGCCAGGAGAAGAGCACCATCGACTACAAGGAAGTCGGCAAGCTCAAGAAGTTCATCGCCGAGGGCGGAAAGATCTTGCCCCGCCGCATGACCGGTACCTGCGCGAAGCACCAGAGGGAAGTCGCCATCGCCATCAAGCGCGCCCGCGTCGCCGCCCTTATCCCCTTCAAAGCAGACTGATTTTTTGGCGCCGAAAGCCACCCGCTCGAGTGGCTTTTTTCGTTTATTCGTATTGTTGCGTTTTTGTATTTCCCGCACCCCCTCCCCCTCAAGTATAAGGGGGAGGGCTCCCTTGGCGCCCCTGTTAAGGGGAGCTGGCGCGCTGCCTTTGCGCGACTGAGGGGTTTCTTGGCTCCCCTGTGTTACCGCGTCATGTTGAGGGAGCGAAGCGACCGAAACATCCCGATCTGCGAAGTCCGAATTTTCATCCTCGGGATTCTTCGCGGTGCTACTTCGCGCTACGCGCTCGTGCTGCCCTTGGAATACAATAGAAGCTCGGGCGGGACAGAATGACGCGGGAACCTCCCCCTGTGTCCCCCTCCTTAAAAAGGAAGGGGATCCGCTAAAAATAATCCCCCT
The DNA here is from genome assembly GCA_947630365.1 of uncultured Clostridia bacterium. Taxonomy (GTDB): domain Bacteria; phylum Bacillota; class Clostridia; order Christensenellales; family Borkfalkiaceae; genus Gallimonas. The sequence goes on along the minus strand of CANRHI010000020.1, from coordinate 4,540 downwards.
CCCCTTCCATGAAGGGGAGGGCTTGAACATATGCCGTTTGGAAAACCTTCGACTTTACAATCTCTGTTCGATGGCGGAGAGGAAGTCGTCGGTGGAAAGCTTTTTCGGGCAAACGCCTTCCCGATGGAAGAGCGGGATGAGGTCGCCCGTCATTTCGCCCGCCTCGATGGCGGAAAGAGTGGCGCGCTCGAGGCGCTCGGAAAACGCGACGAGCTCCTCCGTGCCGTCGATCTCTCCCCTCTTTTTGAGCGCGCCCGTCCACGCGAAGATGGTCGCGACCGAATTGGTGGAGGTCTCCTCCCCCTTCAAATACTTATAGTAGTGCCGCGTGACCGTCCCGTGCGCCGCCTCGTATTCGTACTTGCCGTCCGGGGAGACGAGCACGGACTTCATCATGCCGAGCGACCCGTAGGCGGTCGCCACCATGTCGCTCATCACGTCGCCGTCGTAATTCTTGCACGCCCACAGGATGCCGCCCTCCGAGCGCACGATGCGCGCCACGGCGTCGTCGATCAACGTGTACAAATACCACAGCCCGCGCTCCTCTAGGGCGGGAAGGTACTCCTTTGCGACCTCGTTGAACACCTGCTTGAAGGCGCCGTCGTACTGCTTGGAGATGGTATCTTTAGCGGCGAAGAGGACGGGGAGCCCGCGCTCGAGCGCATAGCGGAAACAGGCATGGGCGAAGGAGGCGACGGAAGGAAGCAGGTTGTGCATTCCCTGCACCACGCCCTCCTCCTCGAAGGCGTGGACGAGCTCCTTCTTTCTCACGTTCCCCGCCTCGTCCTCGAGGACGAGATACGCCCTTTCCCCCTTCTTGGCGGTGAGGTCGACGGCGGAATACACATCCCCGTAGGCGTGGCGGGCGAGCACGATGGGCTGCTTCCACGCGGGAAGGTAGGGAAGAATGCCCTTCGCCAAGATGGGCTCGCGGAACACCGTGCCATCCAAGATGCGGCGGATGGTCCCGTTGGGGCTCTTCCACATTTTGTGCAGCCCGTACTCTTCGACGCGCTGCGCATTGGGCGTGATGGTGGCGCACTTGACGGCGACCCCGAGCCGCTTGGTCGCCTCCGCCGCCTCGACGGTGATCTCATCCTCCGTCTTGTCCCGTTGGGAAAGCCCCAAGTCGAAGTACTCCGTCTTGAGGTCGATGTAGGGAAGGAGCAATTTTTCCTTGATCTTCGCCCAGAGAATGCGCGTCATTTCGTCCCCGTCCATCTCGACGAGGGGCGTTTTCATGAAAATTTTCGGCATAGAACACCTCTTTTGTCTATTATACCAGCATTTACCGCCGTTTGCAAGCCTTTGCGCCCTCGAAAAGTTCGCTCTGCAAGATGCCCGTGACGACGATCTTATGCTCCCGCCGCGGCACAAGCCCCTCTTCGATGAGGGAGAGAAGCATCCTCTTCGCGTCGAGCAAGGTGTCGCCGAAGAGGTAGCTCGCGAGCGACCCGGGCACCGTGTTGAGCTCGTTGAAGTACACCTTTCCCTCGTGGAGGAGGAAGTCCGCCCGCACCACGCCGCGCACGCCGAACGCCTCGTACAGCGATTTGGTGCCCCGCTGCACCTCTTCGCAGAGGGCGGGGTCGATCTCGGCGGGGATCTTGGAGCGCCGCGCGCCCTTTCCCTCGTATTTTTCGGAGAAGGTCAAAATGTCCTCGCCCGAGAACACCTCCTCGACGGGGGAGAGCGCCGTCCGCCCGTTTCTGCGGTATGCCGCGCAGTTGAGGTCCCGCTTGCCCTCGAGGTACTTCTCGACGAGCACGGCGCCGTCCAGCTCGAACGCCCTTTTGAGCGCCCCCTCGAGCGCGCCCTCCTCCCGCACGACCTCGATGCCGATGCTCGAGCCGAGCGTCATGGGCTTGAGGATGAGGGGGTACCCGAGCGCCCTCGCGCGCTCCTCGCAGCCCTCCCCCTCCCGAACGACGAAGGAGGGCACGACGTTGAGCCCCAGCCCCTTCGCCGCAAGTTTCCCGAGCGACTTTTCCATGAACACCGAGGAGACGGCGACCCCGGGGGACGCGCTCGGGATATGGTGCGCCTCCAAGAGGGCGGAGAGAATGCCGTTCTCCCCCATCCCCCCGTGGCAGCAGTTGAGCGCGACGTCTATGGGGAGAAATTTCCGCCCGACGCACACGCCGCCCTCCGCAAAGCGCACACTTTTCCACTTCTTCGAAGGAGCGGAGAACGCCTTCACCGTCGTCATCCCCCCCGTCGCCATGCCGCCGCCGCGAAGAAGGTAGACGGGCAGCACTTCGTACATTCCGCTGCGGAGAAGATTGACCGCGAGCACCCCCGTAATGACGGAGATCTCGTGCTCGTTGGAATTTCCTCCGAAGAACACCGCAACACGCTTTCTCATAAAAAAACACCTCCGCAAAAATGCTTTAGTGTTTCTTTGGTTTGCCGTTTGAAAAACTTACAGGTACTTGTCGGGAAGGTCGTTGAGGAAGAGCACCGCGTCCTCCCCCGAGAGCCGCTCGTGAAGGACTTCCTGCGCCGCCCCGAGCGTGGGCACGGTGACGAGCGCCTCCTCCTTCCCTCCCGCGGCGACGTACCCGTCGCGCACGGCGCGGACGCGCGTTTCGCCCACGAGGACGACGAGCTCGAGCCCGACAAACAGCGCCCCGAGCTCGCGGTTCTTCTCCTCCTCGAGCTCCCCGAGCTCGACGAGCCCCGGGGTGACGACCGCCCTTCTGCCCGAAAAGAGCCCCAAAACTTCGACGGCGCACTTCGCCCCCTCGATATTGCTGTTGTAGGAATCGTCCAAGATGTTCATCGCGCCCGCGATCTTTTCGAGCCGATGGGGAACGGGCGTGAGAGCGGGAATGGCGGCGGCGATCTCCTCCATGCTCATGCCGAGCGTCCTGCAAAGGCAGGAGGCGATGGCGATGTCCTCCGCCGCGTGCCGCCCCAAGAGGCGGGTGCGCACCCTGCACTTTTCCTCCCCGAGCGCGAGGGTAAACTCCGTCCCCTCGGGAGAAAGCGTTATGTCCTCTGCGGAGAAGTCCCTTCCCTCGACGAGCGCGTCCTCCTTCATTCCCGCCGCGGAAGCGCCCAAGATCGCCTTTTCGGCGGCCTGTGCCAAGAGCCCCTTCTCCCTTTTGATGTTCTCGAGGGAGCCGAAGGTCTCGACATGCTGGGGGCAAACCCCCGTGACGACGCCCACCGTCGGGCGGACGAGCCCGATGAGCTCCCGAATGTCCCCCGTTTTCCTTGCGCCCATTTCGGCGAGGAAGAAGTCGCACTCCGCGCCGTTCTCGTTCACCGCCTTGGCGATGCCGATGGGCGTGTTGTAGGAGGCGGGCGTCGCGAGAACGCGGTATTTCGTGGCGAGGATCTCCGCCGCAATGTGCTTGACGCTCGTCTTTCCGAAGCTCCCCGTGATGCCCACTTTCACGCAAGGACTGTTTTCGAGCGTCTTTTTCGCGCGGGAAATGAGGACATGGCGGCGGGGCAGCTCGTAGACGAGAGCGAGCGTATTCGCAAGCCCCAAGAGGAGAGGAAAGAGGAGCGGGAACAGGCAAAGTGGCACGAGGGCGAGGGCGCGGGAGAGCGCAAAGCCCATGGCGATGGCGGCGAGCGTGAGGCCGTACATGCTCCCAAACAGCGCGCCGAAGAGCACGAAATAATAGATCACGGCGAGCCGCATGAGGCGGGGCGTGGAGGAGACGGGGACCTTCAAAGCCCTTCCGAAGGCGAAGTAGAACACGCCGCAAATGAGGGCGCAGCCGAGCACCGAGGCGAGCGCGGAGGCGTCCCCTCCCCCGAACGAGAAGCACAGCCCGAAGAGCGCCGAGACGAGCAGCACGGCAAGGGACAAAAGCTCGTAGCGGCGGGGCAGCATCGCCTTCTTCCGATAGAAGAAGCGCAGAAGGCTTCGCGCGGAGTAGCCCTCCTGCTGCAAAATGCCGAGAAGCGGCATCGAGCACGCCGCAAACGACAGGGCGAGCAGCGCGGCATAGGAGATGAGGGAAAGAAGGGTCGTCGTCAGCATCGTAAAAACTCCTCTGTTGCCAATTGGAAGGATAGAGGGTCGTCGAGAAAGGCAAAGTGCCCGCACCCCTCGAGGAGCTGCAGCCGTGCGTTCGGCATGCACGAAAGGTACACCTCGATGGAAGAGATGGGCGTGACCGTATCCTTTGCCCCGTGCAAAAAGAGCACGGGCGTTTGAATGCGCGCGGCGTCGCCGCGCAGATCTTCATTGACGATTTTTTTATAGCTCTCCCGCATGAGCGGGGAAAGTGTCCTGTATTCCTTGCTCCCGAAGTGCCCCTCCGCATAGCGGGGGAAGAGCCGCCGCGCCGCTCTGTACGCCTTCACGCGGAGCTTGTAGCAAAATGTGCGCTTCTTTACGATGCCCGCGCAGCCCGTGAGCACCGACCGCCCGCCATAGCCCTCCGAGAGCAACTTCACCGCCACCCTTCCGCCGAAGGAATGGGCGAGGAAGAAAGGGTCCCGCACGCCGAGGGAGGCAAGGCTCTCCTTCGTCCACGCGGCGTAGTCCGAGACCGACCACGCGGCGGGGAGCGGATCT
>CANRHI010000019.1 GCA_947630365.1 uncultured Clostridia bacterium | reverse complement strand
CGGGACTCTACCCGCGTGAGAAGGGCTCCCGCGTAAGCGGGTGGTGGGGGTTGCCCCTGTTTTCCCGCGTCATTCTGAAGCGTAGCGAAGAATCCCGAAGATGAAAATTCGGACTTCGTTCTTCGGGATGTTTCGGTCGCAGAGCTCCCTCAACATGACGCGGTGACCCCGCTCCGTTCGGAATGACAGACCTCCTCATACCGAGGCGAAGCCGAGTGTATCTTGTACTTTGTGGCACAACTTGCGGGGAAGATTTGCTCACTCCGCTTGCGCTCCGTTCGCAATGAGGGGCGTACTTCGCGCCGCGCTTAAAAAATCCCCTTCCGTGGTTAGCAGGGAAGGGGATTTCGATAGGGTGTTGTCATAGCCTTTTTGGGTTTTAGGGCATAGCGTCAGCCGATTTGGTTTTTCGTGTAAGTTGTCAGCCGATTTTGCGGGTGAGGTGGGAGAAGGCGACGGGGTCGGTGAGGTCACAGCGGAGGGGGGTGATGGAGATGTGCCCCGTCATGGTGGCGTCGGTATCCAAAGAGAGGTCGCGGGTGCCGTTGTAGAGGCAGAGGAGGCAGGGCTTGATGTGTCCGTTCTCGAGAAATTCGAATTTATCGCTGTAGATGGTGGGTCCCATCTTGGTGACGAGAATTTCGTCGCCCGCGTCGGGGAAATTGACGTTGACGATCTCGGCGAAGTCGAACATCCGCCTTGTTTCGATCTCGCGATACACCCTTCCGATATTCTTCACGGCGTTCTCAAAGTGGTTGAATGCGGCGGAGAAGGCGATTGCACGGACACCGTTCAAGGCCGCCTCGAAGCAAGCGCCGACGGTGCCGGAGTAGTGGATGTCGCCGCCGAGGTTGGGTCCGCAATTGATGCCGGAGACGACGAGGTCGGCATTCATTTTCATGCCGAGAAGGGCGACGCGCACGCAATCGGCGGGGGTGGAGTCCACGCTGTATGCCTCGACGCCCTCGAAGAGGTCGACCTTCTTCACCTCATAGGTATTATGGATCTCGATAGAATGGCTCTTTGCGCTCTGTTGCAGTTTGGGGGCGAACACGGTCACCTCGCCGATGGTCTTTGCCCAATCCACCAAGTATTTGAGGCCCTCTGCCTCGATGCCGTCGTCGTTCGTGAGAAGGATCTTCATAGCCGTTCTCCGTGTGTTCTCTTATATTCCCCGAGAAGGGCGTCTGCCTCCTCGATGAGCGCGAACATTTCCTCCTTGGAGAAGCACGTCGCGCCCGCCGCCATGTTGTGGCCGCCGCCGTGGTATTTGATGGCGAGGTCGTTGATGCCCAAGAAGCGGGAGCGCAGCCGAACGCGGATATTGCCCGCCGCCGCGTTGTCGATAAACGCCACCCAAATGAGGCTGCCCTTGATGCTGTCGAGCTCGGAGACGACGCCCGACGCCTCCTCAAAGGTGAGGGAGAAGCGCTTTTGCGTCTCCTCGTCCATATAGATGGAGGCGACGCCGTTCTTCGTGATCTGAATGTGCTCGTACACATACCCCTTGAGCTTGAGCGCGGAGAAGTCCTCGGTGTAGAGGTGGGAAAAGAGCGTTTCGTAGTCTACGCCGAAGTCCAGCATGGCTCCCGCGAGCCGCATGGTCTCGCCCGAGACGCCCTCGAAGCGAAATCTGCCGCTGTCCGTCACCATGCCCATGTAGATGAAGCCCGCCGCTTCCGCCGAAATTTTCAGCCGATCCTTGAACGTGACGCAAAAGTCGGCGATCATCTCGCACGCGGAGGAGCGGAAATCTTCCACCCAGTTGATGTCGCCGTAGGGGTCGGCTTCGATGTGGTGGTCGATCTTGACGATCTCCTTCGCCTTTGCATAGTTGCTGTTGGAAATGCGCTTGCGCGTGCCCGTGTCGATGACGATGAGAAGGGCGTCTTTGTACGCCTCTTCGGGGACGGTATCCTCCCCGCCGCAGAAGGCGAGATAGTCCGAAAAGTCTTCGTCGGTGAGGTAGATGTTCTTCTCGGGATAGGTCGCGCGGAGGATCGCCGTGAGGCCCTTGGTGGAGCCCACCGCGTCGCCGTCGGGGCGGATGTGGCGGGAGACGACGATGGTCTCGTACTCCTCGATCTTCTTCAAAATTTGCAGCTTGACTTGCTCGTTCATGCGTTCGCACCCTCCCGCTCGCAGAGCGCGTCGAGGTCGGCAAGGAGCTTCATCGCCGTCTCCCTGTCGGGGACGGTGCAGCCGCTCGCCTTTTTGTGCCCGCCGCCGCCGTACTTCACGGCGATGGGATTGATGTTGTAGCGGTTGGAGCGGAGCTCGACGTGGATGCCGTCGTCCGCCTCGGTGAAATTCACCCATGCGTACACGCCGCGGATGTCCTTCATCAGGCTCACCAGCCCCGAGGAGACCACGGGCGCCGCTTCGCTGCCCTCGGGCAGGTCCTCCTTGGCGGTGTAAATGTATGCCGCATTGTGCTCGGTGAAGCGGATCTTGTGCATGTTGTCGGCGTCGGCAAGGATGTCCTTGAAGTCCTTCGCATACAGGTTGTAGTAGAGGGAACCGAGGTCGACGGGTTGGGAAAGAAGGAACGCCGCCAGCTCGAAGGTGCGGGGGGTGACCGAGTCGAACACAAATCTGCCGCTGTCCGTCACCATGCCCATGTAGAGGGCGGTCGCGGAGGCCTTGGAGAGCTTGAGCCCGTTCACCTTGGCGAACATGGCGACCACGCCGCACGCGCTCTCGTAGGTGCTTTCAACGACGTCTAAATCCGCGATCTTCTCGGCAAAGAGATGATGGTCGAAGCGCAGCGTCGCCGCCGCGAGCTTGTACCTGTCGTCGCAGATCATGTGCGAGGCGCCGCAGTCGAGAATGATGCAAAGAGCCCCCTCGAAGTCCTCGTCTTTGAGCTCGTCGAAGGTGACCTCGACGAAGGGGAAGCGCGTCGCCACGTCTCCCACCATGTAGACGGACTTCTTCGGGAAATTGTCCTTGATGAGGTGATACATTCCCATTTGGCTGCCGAGCGCATCGCCGTCGGGGTGGGAATGGCGGTGGATGATGATGCGGTCGTACTTCTTGATGAGCTTCAACGCTTGCTTAAACATGTTTTTCCGTATCCTTACAAATAGTCTTGGAAGATGATTTTATCATATTTGCGGGGATTTGTCAACCGTTGTGCCTTCCGTTCGATCACCTCTTGACAAATCGGGAAATTTCTGTTACAATAAAACTCCCCCTTTTCCCAAGGGGAGAGGGGAAGGCGCAATTGCCTTGAGAGGTCGATATGAGAAAATACAGGATCCGCATCGGATTGGACGTGGACGACACCCTCTATGAGTGCAACTCCTACGCCGTTTCCATCATCAACGCGCGGCACCCCGACGAGGAGCCCATGCGCATCGAGGAGATCACCAGCTGGGGCGGCGCAGAGCGGCACGGGGACGAGCGCATCGCCCTCTATTCCGACCCCGACTTCGTGCGCACCCAGCCCATCACCGAGGGCGCGCAGGAATTCGTGAAGAAGCTCTCCGAGATCGCAGACGTGTTCTTCATCACCGCCGTGCCCGCCCGCTGCATGAGCGCGAGAGCGGAGCGGCTCGTGAAGGACTTCCCCGAGATCCCGCCGCAAAACATCATGATCGGCATGCGGAAGGACGTGTTGTCCCTCGACATCATGCTCGACGACGGCGCGCACAACATTTCGAGCTCGCGCGCGGCGTACCCCGTGCTCTTCCGCAAGCCTTGGAACGCGGGGCTTTCCGGGCTGCTCTCCGTGAACAGCTACGACGACTTTTTGCACTTCTGCGAGATGGTGCGCAATTCCTTCTCCGAAAAATCCCCCGACCTTCGCGAAGGGGGCGTTCTGTGCCTCGTGGGGCCTTCGGGCTCCTCCAAAACGGAGATCGCGGGTGGGCTCACCTCGCTCGAGGGCTTCGAAAAGCCGCTCACTTCCACCACCCGTCCCCGCCGCAGCACGGAGGGAGAGGAGGCGTACCGCTTCATCAGCGAGGAGACGTTCATCGAGGAGAAGAACGCGGGCGCGTACATCGAGACCACGGTGTACAGCGGCTACCACTTCGGCACCTCGGAAAAGGATATCGACCCCATCGTGAGAAGGGGGAACGTCGCCGTCATCCCCATCGATATCTGCGGCGCCATTACGTTGAAGAATTTGTACCGCGATCGCGCCATGCTCGTGTTTACGCGGAGGGACCGCGCCGAGGCGGTGAAGAGCATCATCCGCCGCGAGATCGACATCGAGGACAAGACGCGGCGCATCATGTCGCTCGACTTCGAATACCGCAACAGCGAAGTGTGCGACGTGGAGGTGAACGTCGACCTCGGCGTCGACGCCGCCGTAAAGAAGATCGTCGAACTGATCCGTCAGAAATGACGGGTCTTTTTATAGCGCGAGCTTGTGCGGAACGAGCTGCAAACGGTGGGGAAATATCAGATCCCGCTCATCAAGAAATAAGGGAGACGACGAGGGTCTCCCTGTTTTTCTATGCACACCCGCCCGAAGCTCGCGGTTTATTTTTTCAGGATCTTGGCGGAAGTGGGGTATTTGGAATTTTCCAAAATGATTTGCCCGTAGGAGGAGGCGCGGATGGTGCCCGAGAGGGGATTTTTCACCGAGAGGACCTCGCCGTCGATATCCGCCTCCACGTCGCTGTACTCAAAGGCGAGGTCGCAATCCTCCATGGTGCAGCGGATGAGCCGCAGCCCCTTGCAATAGCACAGCGGCTGGGTGCCGCGGATATGGCAATCGATGAGGGTGAGCCCCTCCGAGTACCAGCCGAGGTATTCGCCGTCGATGAGGCTATCTTTCACCGTCACGTTTTTTGTGTGCCAAAAGGCGTCCTTGGTGCGAAGCCGGCTGTGTTCGATGGTCATAGTTTCCACATATTGGAAGCTGTACTTCCCGTGGAGCTCGAAGCGGGTAAGATGCAAATTTTTGCTCTCGAAGAAGGCGTATTCGGAGGTGAGAGAGAAGTCCGCGACGTCCAAATTCTTGCAACGCCAGCCGAATTCGGGGGAATTCGCCTCCCCGCCGCGAATTGTCACGTTTTGGCACTCGCGGAGCGCTTTGATGCCGTTCATGCGGCAGCCCTCGATATGGAGATCTTCGTCGTACCACAGGGCGGCGCGGCAGCGCTCGGTCATCTCCCCGCCGAGCACGGTGAGGTTTTTGGCGTGCCAAAGGGGGTAGCGGAGGTCCATATAGCAATTTTTGACGACGACGTTCTCGCATTCTTTGAGGAAGGATTCACCGTCCTCCTCGCCCTCGAAGCGGCAATCTTCGACGAGCGCGTCCCGCTGCGCGTAGAGCGCGCGCTCCATGGAATAGCTTTGGTTTTTGATTTCCTTCATAACGCCCATAATAGTATCACATTTTGCGGCGGGTGTCATCTATTTTGCGGCAAAAAATTCTTGAAAAAGTGCGGAATGTGTGCTATAATCAAGGGAAAAGAGGACGCACATGCCAAAGACTGTTTTGTTCGATTTGGACGGGACCCTGCTCCCGATGGACCAAGACGTATTCACGAAGGAGTACTTTTCCCGCCTTGCGAAGAAGGCGGCTCCCTTGGGCTACGAGCCGAACGCGCTCATCGACGCCGTGTGGCGGGGCACCGCCGCCATGGTGAAAAACGACGGCTCCCGCACCAACATGGAGGCGTTTTGGGATACCTTCGCCGCCATCTTCGGGGAGGAGAGCCGAAAGGACATTCCCGTGTTCGACAGCTTCTATCGCACCGAATTCAACAAAGTGAAGGCGTTTTGCGGATTTGCCCCCGCGGCGGGGGAGACGGTGCGGCGGCTCAAGGAAAACGGCTGCGAAGTCGTCCTCGCGTCCAACCCCTTGTTTCCGCTCTGCGGGCAGCAAAACCGCATGCGCTGGGCGGGGCTGAACATCGCGGACTTCTCCTACATCACTTCCTACGAGAATTCCCGCTACTGCAAGCCCAACCCCAAGTATTACGAAGAAATTCTGCAGAAGATCGGGCGGAGCCCCGCAGATTGCCTCATGGTGGGCAACGACGCCCGCGAAGATACCCCCGCGCTTACGCTCGGCATAGAGGTGTTCCTTCTCACGGACAACCTCCTTCACCCCGAGAGCTGCAATGTGGATACGCTCCCGCACGGCGGCTTCGGAGAGCTGAACGCCTTCCTCAAAGAGAGGAAATTTTTCGCATAAAAAAAGCTCCGCGGGGAAGCGGAGCCTTGGAAATATTACCAAATAAAGTTGGAGCGGGCGCTCTCGCCGTTGTCGACGAGAAGATCCTGCGCCGTCATGGAGCGGTTCACCGCCCCCAAAAAGTAGATCCATTCGGCGATCTCCTCGGGGGAAGCCCACTTCTTGAGCGGGGTCTCCGCCATGATTTGCGCCCATTTTTCGGGGTCCTCCATCACGGGGGCGTTGAGAGAGGTCGTCACCCCGCCGGGGGAAAGGCTGTTTGCCGTCCCGCCGAAGGGGGCGATGCGCAGGGCGACGTTCTTCATATACGAGACCATGCCCCCCTTGCTCGCGGCGTAGGCGGGGAATTCCGCGCCCGTCGAGGCGGAGGCAGAGGCGACGAACACGACGCTTTTTATGCCCTCCCGCACGCCGTACTGTTCGGTGACGCGCATGGCGCCGATGAGGTTGATCTCGATATCCCGCCCGCTGTTTTGCACGCCCGCGTTATTCACGAGTACGTCGATGGGTGGAAGGGCGGGGAGCTCTCCCAAAATATCGCACACAAAGTGCGTGTAGCGGGGGTGAGAGAGGGGGGAAGGGAGCAGGTCTATGCCGAATACCTCGTGCCCTTCCGCCAAAAATTTGCAAGCAGCCGCCTTGCCGATGCCGCCGCTCGCGCCCGTGATCAGAATTTTCATATGCCCGCCTCCGCGGAAAGCAGCCCCTTCCGCTCGAGATATTCCTTCCCCACGCCGCGCTTTTCCCAGCTCCTCACGATGCGGAAGCCGAGGGGAGAAAACGCCGCCTCGCATAAAAGCTCCGCGACCATTCCCGTCGCCGCGCACATGACGCATTGGAGCACCGTCCAGCCGAAGAAGAAGTGAGAGACGAGGAAGGCAAACACGAGATTATCGCAAAACTGCCCGAGCGCCGTCGAGAGATAGGTGCGCGTGGCGTAGGCGAAAAAGCCGTTCGGATTTTTGCGGAAGAGCTTTCCGATGCCGAAGTTGGAGAAGTTGTTCACCGCCGCCGAGACGACGAAGGCAACGGTGCTCCCGAGCAAAACGTACCATGTCCCGCCGAAGGTGGAATCGAGCGCCTCGTTTATGACTTCCGCCTCGCCGAAGTCGAAAAACGCGCCCCATGTGCCCGGAATGAGGCTTGCGAGGAAGAAGAGAAGGCACAAGATCAGGTCGAGAAAGATCGCAAACCAAGAAAGGAGCGTTGCCGCCTTCGGACCGAAGCGGCGGGTGAGGACGTCCATGCAGAGGAATGCCACCCATGAGACGAGGATGCCGCAATCGAGGGCGAGCCAGTCGAGTCCCAAATCGATGCTCTTGTTGGCGAGCAGATTCATGGCAAACACCGAGACGAGGAACAGTGAGAAACAGAGGGGGGGAACGCTTGCGAGCAACAGCCGCATGTCCCCGAAGAAATTTTTGAACGCTTGCTTCATCCGAAGCCTCCTTGTTTTTTATTGCGCCGAGCGCCTCCGCACCGTTCGCGGAGCTGCGTAGATGGTTTGGCAAGGAACATCTCGCAGGCAAACATGCGTATTATACCGTATTCCTCGCTATTTGTAAAGCAAAAAGTAGGGCAGGGCTTAATTTTGTGGCAAAGTCGGAAAATCAATTTTTTGAGCACGGGGGGGGGGTAAACAGGATGCGCCCCTGCGATACTCTTTCCCGGGGGAGAAGGAGGCCTTTCGCGCCCTCTTTCCGCACACCGCCTGTGCGGTAGAGCGGGTAGAGCGCGCCGCCGTGTGCATGCTTGAGCTGGGCGAGATCGAGGGGGTCGTCTCCCGCAGCTTCGAATGGGAGGGCTATCCCTTCGTCGCCGAGGTCGCCTTTTCCGAGAAGGAGGCGCGGCGCTTCGAGCGGGCGGCGGAAAAGCGGCTGCTTTCGCACAGGCTGGGAAGGGAGGAGAGCTACCCCGTGCCGTGCTTTCCCATCGAGCTCACCTTTGCGCTCGGCGGGGGAAGGGAGCGGCTTGCTGTTATGCTCGGGGATTTCTCGGAGGAAGGCATCTGCGCCGTGTGCGGCGCCGTTGCCGAGCGCCAGCGGGCGTTGTACCGCTCCCGTTTCTCGTCTGCACGGCGGGAGGAGCGGTAACGCTTTCGGAAATTGCGAAAAATCTCTTTACACCGCAAAAAATTTGGTATATAATAGAGAACACAGGGCGCAGGGGGTGCGCCGAGAGGTCGTTATGGGCGTCGTATTCGGAAATTGGAAATACATTGTGCGCAATCTTTGGTATGTGTTGCCGTTCGCCATCGTACCGGGGATCCTTCTTGCGTTCTGCGTCGATTACGAGGCGCTCTCCATCCTCACGCACGCCATTCTGCACGGCGACCCGCGCATCGGCTTTGTGGAGCTCTTCCGCGCCTTCAACCTCATCCGCATCGACTCGTGGCTGGGTGCGGTGTACGGCGTGGCGGCGTTTATCGCCGTCTCGGTGTTCATGACGCTCATGCTCGCCTTCGTGGAAAAGCACATGCGCATCGGGAAGAGGACGCTCAGCGGGGTGTTCACCCAGCTCGGCACCTTCCTCTCCGCCGTCATCTGGATGACGCTCGTCTTTTTCGCCATCTACGAAATTTGGGCGGTCGTGCTCTCCGCCATCGTGTATGTCGTCTTTCAGTTGCCGAGCATCCCCGTCATCTACATCGGCTTTTTCGCGGTGACGCTCGCGCTCTCCTTTACGCTCATCTATCTCGTGTCCTTCGTCTATCTCTTTTTGCCCTGCAAGCAGGTGACGGGCTTCCGCAACTACGATGCCTTCCTCTACTCCTACCGTCTCGTGACGAAGGCCCGCTGGCGCATCGTGCTTCCCATGTTTCTTTCCTTCTTGGCGCTCGCCGCCGCGCTCGGCTTTGCGTCGCTTCTGCCCGCCTATTCCTACCGCCTCATCGCCGCCGTTTTGTATATCGTGTGCTTTTTGAGCTTCGGCGTGCGCATGCTCACGGTGTATTTCGACACGGATAAGCTGGACAGAGAGGACCTTCTCAAAAGTTATAGGGAGTTTTGATCATGCGCTTTCGTCGTTCTTTGCAGATCGCGATCGATAATTTCGGCAACGTCTTTAAGCTGCTCTTGTACCGCCTCGTCACGACGGTCATCTTCGGCAGCATCGTCTATGTCATTCTGTCCTTGGCGCTCTCTTCCATCACGGGAAGCGCCGAGTGGGATAAATTTTTAAGCGTTCTCTACGGCTTTTTCAAGGCGCTCTTCACGGGGGAGACGGACGTGCTCCACACCTTCCAAGAGGATTTTCATGTCGCGGTCACGGACCTCGTCCTTCTCATTTCGACGAAGAGCGCTTCCATCATCTGGTGCGTCGTCGGCGTGTGCCTCATCTACCTTCTGTCCCGCTTTGTGAACGGGCTCGCGCTCTTTGCCATCGCGGGGGTCGTGCACGACCGCATGGACTCGTTCTCGCGGACAAGTTTCTCGCAGGCGTACTTCCGTAACCTCACCTCGGCGGCGCTCTATCAGGTCATCTACGTCCCGCTCTGCTTTGTGTACGACGCCCTCATGGTGCTCGCCTGCTGGTTCTTCTTCTTTTACGCGCCGTCGTTTTTGCCCTCGTGGGGCTTCCTTACGGTGCTCCTCGCCATCACGCTCACCCTCACGGCGCTCGTGTGCCTCGAGGCGCTCAAGATGACCTGCATCTCCGCATGGATCCCCGCGACGTTCGAAGGCATGGGCGTGGGGAAGGCGCTCGGGCAGAGCTTCCGCAGCGGCAAGGGCTTTGCCTCCCGCTATGTGAGCTTCCTCGTCGTCATCTACTTCATCATCGGCGGGAACATCCTCGCGGGGTTTGCGACGGTCGGGAGCGCCCTTCTTCTCACCGTGCCGTTCAGTTATTTGTGGCTGCTGTGCGTGCAATTCGTGGGATACTACCGCGAGCACGGGAAGAAGTATTTCGCCTCCATGGAGAAGATCGTGGGGGACGAGGATACCATCGAATAAATTGTTCCGCCTTGGGCGGGATCGGAGGATAGTATGGGATATCGCGAACGTTATGAAGCGTGGCTGAACGATGAGAGGCTGCCCGTTGCATGCAAGGGGGAGCTCGCGGCCCTGAATGGGAATGAAAAGGAACAGGAATACCGCTTCGGCGCCGAGCTCGAATTCGGCACCGCGGGCATGCGGGGGATCCTCGGTTGCGGCATGAACATGATGAACGTGTTCACCGTCATGCGGGCGACGCAGGGGCTTGCGCGCTACATCCTCACCCTCCCCGAAGGGGCGAAAGAGAGGGGCGTCGTCATCTCCTACGATACGAGGAGGAATTCCCGCCTGTTCGCCGAAAAGTCGGCGGGCGTGCTCGCCGCGAACGGCATCAAGGCGTACCTGTTCGACGATGTGCACCCCGTTCCCATGCTCTCGTATGCGGTGCGCTACTTAAAGACGGTCGCGGGGATCATGATCACCGCTTCGCACAATCCCAAGGAATACAACGGCTATAAAGTGTACGGCGAGGACGGGGCGCAGATGTCCCCCGAGGCGACCGAAGAAGTCGTGAAATATATCGGCGAGATCACCGACTATTTGGGCGTCGTCGCCAAGGAGAACAGCCCGCTCATCCTGCCCGTTCCCAAGGAAGTGGACGAGACGTATATCCAAACGCTCTCTTCGCTCACCCTCTCCAAGGAGGCGGTGGAAAAGTGCGGGAAGAGCTTGAAGCTCGTCTACACGCCCGTGCACGGCTCGGGGTATGTCCCCGTGACGACCATCCTCAAAAAGCTCGGCATCCATGTGAACGTCGTCGAAGAGCAGACGGTGAAGGATACCGAATTTTCCACCGTCAAGGTCCCCAATCCCGAATTCAAGGAGACGCTCTCGATGGGCATTCAGCTCGCGGAGAAGATCCAAGCGGACGTCGTGTTCGGCACCGATCCCGACAGCGACAGGTTGGGCGTCGCCGTCAAGAACGGAGAGGGGGAATTCGTCGCGCTCTCGGGCAACCAAGTGGGCATTTTGCTTCTCGATTACATCCTCACCCGCCTCAAGGAAGAAAACGCTCTTCCCGCGAACGCCGCCGTCGTCAAGAGCTTCGTCTCCACGGGCATGGCGCGGGCGATCTGCGAGAAATTCGGCGTCGCGCTCTTCGAAACGCCCGTCGGCTTCAAATTCATCGGCGAGAAGATCAAGGAGTGGGAGAAAGACGGCTCGCATACCTTCGTATTCGGCTTTGAGGAGAGCTGCGGCTATCTTCGTGGCACCCATGCCCGCGATAAGGACGCCGTCGTCGCCTCCATGCTGTGCGCCGAGATGGTGTGCTACTACACCTATATCGGCAAGACGGTGTGGGGAAGGCTGAACGAAATTTACAGGGAATTCGGGTATGTGCTCGATAAAAACATCTCGGTGCAGTACTCGGGGCTCAACGCCATGAAGGAGATGAACGCCGTGGTAGACGGGCTAAAGACGGTGCAGGTCTCTTCCCTCGGCGGGCTCAAAGTCGAGGCCGTGCGCGACTACTCCAAGGACGTGCGCACCGCTTCCGACGGAACAAAGACAAAGCTCAACATTCCGAAATGCAATTGCGTGTATTACGAGCTCGAAGGCGGCAGCTTTGTGTGCGTGCGCCCCTCGGGCACCGAGCCCAAGCTCAAGCTGTACTTCTCCGTGAAGGGGAAGGACGAGGCGGCGGCAAGCGCCCTGCTTTCGGACGTGCAGGAGGACGCCCGTCGGCTTTTGCAGCGCGTGAATTGATTTGTGAAGTTAAGAATACCGAGAACGAGCCGCGGCACCCCGCGGCTCGTTTTTTTGTGAAGAGAAGTGCCCCTCCCCCTGCTCCCCCTCCCCCTGCGTCCCCCTCCCCGCTTTGGCGGGGAGGGGGATTCGATAGAGCTGCCCCCGTTGAAGGGGGCGGCTTCCGCGAAGCGGGTGGTGGGGGTTGTCCCCCGATGGCGCGCCCCACGCCAAAATCCCCTTCCTTTTCAAGGAGGGGGACACAGGGGGAGGTTATCGCAGGGAGGGGGTGCTTTCCAATTGTCATGCCGAGCTTTGTCGAGGCATCTCTACCTTATTGAGATTTCTCGACTTCGCTTACGCTCCGCTCGAAATGACAGTCCCTCATACCGAGCCCCGTAAGGGGCGAGTGTATCTTCTACTCTTTGGTACAACTTGCGGGGAAGATTCACTCACTCCGCTAACGCTCCGTTCGGAATGAGGCTCCCCAAAGGTCGCCCCATGGGGCGGGGAAAATTTCACTTTCAGCTAAAATATTCGGGAAAAAAGCCGAGCAGGGTTGACTTTCGCACGGAAAAGCCGTATAATGGGCGTATGATCTATTTGAAGGATTTTCGCCAAGGCAGGCTGTTGTACGAGGCGCTCGATTCGGATATCCGTCTCGGCATTTTGGAGGAGCTGCTCGAAAAGGGCGAGCTCAACCTTGCCTACTTTGCGCGGCGCTTTTCCGTCTCCAACGGCGCCATCACGGCGCATGTGAAGAAGCTCCACTCCGCGGGGCTCATCGACATTTCCACCTCTTCGGGGGTGCGCGGCACCCAAAAAATCTGCCGCCTCACCGCCGACCGTATCATCGTCGACCTCGTCACCCGCCCGCAAGAGGACGGCAAGGTGGACTCCGCCGTGCTCGAGATCGGGCAGTATGTGGACTACGAAATTCACCCCACCTGCGGCATTGCGACGGGGGACGGCATTCTCGGCGGCTTCGACAACGTTTCGAGCTTCACCTATCCCGAGCGCGTGAACGCGGGCATTCTGTGGCTTGGGTGGGGGTATGTGGAGTACCTCGTGCCCAACTTCCTCAAGGAGGGCAAGCTGCAGGCGCTGCAATTTACCATGGAGCTCGCCTCCGAGGCGCCCGGGTATGCCGCCATCTATCCGAGCGACATCCACTTCTCGGTGAACGGCGTCACCCTCGGCTTTTACACGAGCAAGGGCGAATACAACGACCGCGCGGGCACGGCGGCGCCCCCTTGGTGGTACGGCAATTTGGGGCAATACGGGAAGAAGGTCACCGTCTCGGTGGAGCGGGAAGGCTCGTACATCAACGGCGTGCAGGTCTCTTCCGTCTCCGTTGCCGACCTCAACATCGCGGCGGGGGAGCAGATCCGCTTCCGCATCTTCGTGCCCGAAAACGCCGTGAACCGCGGCGGTTTCACCCTGTTCGGGAAGGGCTTCGGAGACTACGGAGAGGGCATCACGGTGCGCTTCGTGCACGCCGAAGAATAAAATTTTCGCTACAATGAAAACGTCCCGCGGCAGCCGCCGCGGGACGTATTTGCAGAAAGGGTTTTCATCAGAACGCGAGCGTGGGGATCTCGCCTTCTCGAAAGCTCCAGACCTCCGCCGAGAGGGAGAGCCGTTCCTTCAAGCCTTCGCCCGTCCAATCTTCGGCGTCGAGCAAAGTGCACGACGAGGCGTTGAGGGGACTCTCCGCATCGCTGTACGCGTAGCAATTCGTCGCGGAGGAGACCTTCTCGCCGAACACGTCGAATGCGGGGATCGAGGAGACGCCCCACCCCGCGCAGCGCGCGAACGTCCCGTGGGACGCCGAGCCCACGAACCCGCCGTAGCGGAAGGTATCCGTGTCGTATTTCTTTGTCGTTCCGTCCGCGTGGTTGCTGTCGGAAATGGCGACCTTGTAGGCGAAGCACGACCTCACGACGCCGTACCGCA
Organism: uncultured Clostridia bacterium; assembly: GCA_947630365.1. GTDB lineage: Bacteria > Bacillota > Clostridia > Christensenellales > Borkfalkiaceae > Gallimonas. Next base: position 10,072 of record CANRHI010000019.1, on the reverse strand, counting down.
TATATCCGACCAGCCCGCCGAGGTAGCGTTCGTCCTCGCAGCTCACCGCGTCCTTGGCGAAGTGCCCCGCCGAGATCGAGGTCTCCGCCGCATAGCAATCCACGATGTATTCGTCCTGCGCAGAGCTCTGCTCTTTGTGCCCCGAGCTCCCCGCAAGGCCGCCTGCAAAGACGGTCCCCGCGCTGTATGCGTAGATGGTGTTGCCCTTCCCGTAGCTCTCGGTGGCGGTCCCGTAGGAGTGCAGCCCGACCACGCCGCCCACATACGCCTTCGGCGTCGTATCCGATGCGGAAGAGAGCTGCTTATCCGACCAATAGGAGGCGTCTGCCGTGATCGTGTTGTCCTCTGCATAGCATTTGGAGAACGATTGGATGGTGCCGAACACGCCGCCCACATTGGGGATGACGATGACGTGGTTGGAGACCGCTTCGATGGTGCACCCTTTCGCATAGCACCCCGAGGCGCCCGTGCGGATACTCGTCCCGGCGACGCCGCCCGCATAGATGTCGTGATAGCCGCTGTCCCAAATGCTGTAGTCCTTGGAGCTTGCGACCTTGATGTTCACGTTCTCCACCGAGCAATCGGTAATGGTCGCGCTTTCGAACTGGGAGCCGCTCGTGCCGAGAATGCCCTGTTTCGCCTCGGTATAGCCCGCCCAAATGCCGCCCGCGTACAGGCCGTCCTTCACCTCGAGGGAGGAATCCTTCACATGGACGTTGGTAATGGTGCACTCGCCGCCGTATTTGATGATGGCGCCCGTATATGTGCCCGTCACCTCGAAGCCCTCCACGGTGAGGTTGGAAATTTCCTCGGTATCCCGCCCGAAGAGCGCGCCGCCCTTCTCGGCATACGAGCTCGAAGCGATGACGGCATTCTTGATGGTGTGCCCCTGCCCGTCGAAGCTTTCGGGCGTGATGGACTCGATCTCCTTTCCGCCGCAGTCGATGTCCGCGGTGAGCACCATGCGCTTGCCGCTGTTTTCCTCGCTCACGAGCTGCTCGAAGGTGGAGATCTCCACCTTCCCGCCGCCGCACGCCGCAAGGGGGATAAGCCCTCCCGCAAGGCAGAGCGCCGAAGCGAGCGCGGCGAGCTTCCATACACCTTTCTTCATCTTTTTTTCCTCCTTTTTTGCGGGCTGCTTGGCGCTCTTTCAAAAAGAAAAGGGCGCCCCAATCAAGAGACGCCCGCGCATTTTTTGGTATCCCTTGGTTGTTGTTGCCCTACAATCTTTTCCACGCGGAAAATAAGGATACACGAATGCCGAGTGTAACCGCGTGGACAGATATTCGATTGTAGGGCAATTTCATTATAACAGAAAGGGGCGCAAAAGGCAACTACTTTTTTGAAAAGACCGTTGACTTTTTCTTCGCCGCGCACTATAATTGAAGGAGGAGGAAGGGAATGGACATTCAAAGTCTCTCCCGCCGCTTCGGCGTGAATGCCGAGCGGGGCAAGGGCGGGGAGTTCCCCGTCTTTTTGGAAAGCGTAAAAAATAGGCGCGTGCTCCTTCTTTGCGACCTCAACACCCGCCCGCTCTCCGCGCCCATCCGCACGGCGATGGAAGGGGCGGGCTGCGCCGTGGAAGAGCTTCTCTTCGAAGAAAAAGAGCCCGTCGCGGACGAAAAGACGGTGCTTTCCGCCATGCAAGCGGGAAAGCGGGCAGACTATCTTCTCGCCGTCGGCGCGGGCACGCTCAACGACATTGCAAAATATGCGGGCTTCCGCCTGCAAAAAAAGAGCGGCGTGTTTGCGACGGCGCCCTCGATGGACGGCTTCGCCTCGGGCGTGACGCCCCTCATCGAAGGGGGAAGGAAGGTGACGTACCCCGCGCAGGTCGCCTCGGACATTCTCATCGACTTGAACGTTCTCTCCGCCGCCCCGAAGCTCATGCAGGGCGCGGGCGTGGGGGACATCTTGGCGAAGGAGTGCTGCCTCACGGATTGGAAAATTTCCGCGCTTCTCACGGGGGAGAGCTACAACGAGGAGGCGGCGTCGCTCATGCGGGAGGCGCTCTCCGCGTGCGAACAGACCGTTCCCGCGCTCGTGAGAGGGGAAAGGGCGGGCGTGGAGGCGCTGATGGACGCCCTCCTCGTCTCGGGGTATGCGATGGTCGTCGCGGGGAATTCCCGCCCCGCCTCGGGCGCGGAGCACCACATGAGCCACTTCCTCGAGATGGACTTCCTCTCGCGCGGGAAGCCCATTCCCCTGCACGGCGTGAAGGTGGGGTTGGGGACGATGGTCTCCTTGTATCTCTACCACACCCTTTCGGGGCGCGCGGGATCTGCGGGCTGCGAGAAGGTGGTCGCCGCGGCAAAGGCGCTTCCGCCCGTCTCGTATGTCGAGGACATCTTGCGTAGCCTCGGCTGCCCCGTGCGGTTTGCGGAGATCGAGGTTTCCAAGGACACGGTGCGGCGGATGCTCTTCGAAGCGTATAAAATAAGGGACCGTTTCACCATTCTCACCCTGTACAATGAAAGCGGGCTCATGAAGGGGGCGGCAGACGAAATTATGGACAGGTTCTATTCATGAAGGCGGGCATCTCTACGGCGTCGCTGTTTCTTCGGCTGAACAACGAGGACGCCGTTCCGCTCTTTGCCGAATGGGGGGTGGAGACTTCGGAGGTCTTTCTCACCTCCTTCTCCGAGTACTCTCCCGCGTTCGCCAAGAAACTTGCGGGAAAGAAGGGCAGCCTTTCGGTGCACTCGGTGCATGTGCTCAACACGCAATTCGAGCCCCAGCTCTACGCCGAGCACCCGCGCGTGCGGGCAGACGCGTTCAAGTGGCTGGGAAAGGCCATGCTCTCCGCGCAGGTCCTTTCGGCGACGCACTACACCTTCCACGGCATCGCGCGGATCAAGCGGAGCTTCCGCGAGGACATCGCCCGCACCGCCGCCCTCACCGAGGAAATTTCCTCCTATTGCGAAAAATTCGGCGTGCAGCTGTGCTACGAAAACGTCGAATGGGCGTTTTTCAACCGCCCCGAGCTCTTTGCGGCGCTAAAGTCCGCCTGTCCGAACCTCGGAGGCGTGCTCGACATCAAGCAGGCGAAACTGAGCGGCTACCCGTGGCAGGACTATTTGAAGGCGATGGGGCAAAGCCTCACCCATGTTCATGTGAGCGACAGGACGACTTCGGGCGAGCTGTGCCTCCCGGGGAAGGGGAGCTTCGACTTCGATGAACTCTTCCGCGCCCTCAAGGGGGAGGGATTCGACGGCGCCGTCATCCTTGAAAACTACGCGCGGGACTACTCCGAGCTCAAAGAGCTGAAGGAGGCGTACCTCTTCCTCAAAGAGAAGGTGGAAAAATTTGGGTGAGCCTCCCGAAAATTTTCAAATCGGGCAAAAAAAGTTTGACAACCCCGCGGGGGTCTGCTATAATATACAAGACTAAGTGCTTCGGCGAAGGAGGGTAGAGGATATGTCCACGATCAAGGTCGGAGAGAACGAGAACTTGGAGAGCGCGCTTCGCCGTTTCAAGAGAAAGTGCTCGCGCGACGGCATCATCGGCGACCTTCGCAAGAAGGAATTTTACGAGAAGCCTTCCGTGAAGAAGAGAAAGAAGTCGGAAGCGGCGAGAAAGAGAAGCAGAAACTAAAGGTAGATCCGCAAGAGATTGCGGATTTTCTTTTTGTGCGAAAAATGTCGGGAGATGGCGGAATATGGAACGCACCTTAAAAATGCTTGCAAAAGAGGCGAAGCTACGCATGAAGAAGGGCTTCTGGCAGCAGTGCTCGGAGGAGCTCGTGAACCGCCGCGCCGCCGCGCGCGAGCAGGGCATCGGCGAGAGCAGGATGGACCGCTATTTTCAGGAGAAGGTGGGCGAGCGCATCAAGGGTGACGCGCCCGACGAATTCTACCTAAAAGTCCGCGACCTTCTCCTTTCGGAGGGGGAGGTCTCGGACGCCATCGGGCGGCTCACGGACAAGGAGTACTTCGCGACCCTTTCCTACGCCGAACAGCAGCGGTATAACCTCGAGCTCTCGGCGCGCTACCTTTCCGCGCTCGAGCGCTTCAAGCGGGAGTATGAATTTGAGCTCAAGGGGAGATAAATTCCTCCCCTCGGCTTGCGTTTTCGGGCGAAGTGTGATACAATGAAGGGGTATGGATATTTTATCGCAGCTCAACCCCGAGCAGAGAAAGCCCGTGCTCGATACCGAGGGGGCGGTGCTCGTGCTGGCGGGGGCGGGAAGCGGAAAGACGCGCGTCCTGACCGCCCGCATTCACTACCTCATCGAGGAAAAAAACGTGCTCCCCGAGAACATCCTCGCCATCACCTTCACCAACAAGGCGGCGCGCGAGATGCGCGAGCGGCTCGAGCTCACCACCGATACCTCCCGCATGTGGGTGTGCACGATTCACTCCATGTGCGTGAAAATTTTGCGCATGTACGCCGAGGAGATGGGGCTGGACGCCAATTTTTCCATCTACTCGGAGCAGGAGCGCAACGCCGTCATCAAGCAGGCGTTCAAGGAGTGCGGCTATGAGGACGAGGACGGGCTTTTGAAAACCGTCCGCTTTCACATTTCCAACGCCAAGATGCTGGGAAGGCCGCCCGAAAAGTACGCCGCCGAGCAGCGCCACGCCCCGCATATGGACGTCGTCCTCAAGGTGTTCCGCATGTACGACCGCCATTTGAAGGCGTATCATGCGCTCGACTTCGACGATCTTCTCATTTGGGCGCGCGATCTCTTGGAGCGGAGCAAGGAGGCGAGGGAGCACCTCGCGGGGAAATTCCGCTATATCCATGTGGACGAATTTCAGGACACCAACGCCGTGCAGTTTCAGATCGTGAAGATGCTCGCCTCCGTGCACGGAAATCTCTTCGTCGTCGGCGACGACGACCAGTCCATCTACGGCTGGCGGGGGGCGGAGATCGAGAACATCCTGCACTTCGAGCGCTCCTTCCCGCGGGCGAAGGTGTATAAATTGCAGCAAAATTACCGCTCCACGGGCTCGATTTTGGCGCTCGCCAACGCCGCCATCGGCAACAACAAGATGCGCAAGGGAAAAGAGCTGTGGACGGCGGCGCCCGAGGGGGAGAAGCCCGTCTACTTCGAGGCGGAGGAGGAGACGGGGGAAGCGCTCTATGCGGCGCGGCTCATCTTCGAACGCTCCCGCGCGGGGGCGAAGTACAGCGATTTTGCGGTGCTCATGCGCATCAACGCCCTCACGCGCTCCTTCGAGCAGGAATTCACCAAGTACGGCATTCCCTATAAAATTTTCGGCGGCTTCAAATTCTACGAACGCAAGGAGATAAAAGACCTTCTCGCCTACCTTCGCGTCGCCGCCAACCCCTTCGATACCGAAGCGCTCCTGCGCATCGTGAACGTGCCGCGGCGGGGCATCGGCGAAAAGACCATTTCCACCCTCCTCTCCTATGCGGAAGCGGAGGGGCTCTCCCTCTTCGACGCGGTGACGGACATAGATTCGCTCCCGCTCTCGGGATCGGCGAAAGAGCGCGTGCGCGCCTTCGGCAAATACATAAAAGATCTCGTCGTCGAGGCGCAGCTCGAGGACGCGGCGAAGCTCACCGAGTACATCATCCAAAGCTCGGGCATGTACCGCCAGTACGAGGACGGCACGGACGAGGGCATCGCCAAGCGCGCCAACATCGACGAATTTCTCAACTCGGTCGACGAGTACGTCCGCATGAATCCCGACGCGCTCCTCTCCGACTATCTGCAGCAGATCACGCTGTATTCGGACACGGACGAGATGGACGAGGGGGACTATGTGACCATTGCCACCATCCACGCCGTGAAGGGGCTGGAATTCAACACCGTCTTTCTCGTGGGGCTGGAGGAGAACATCCTGCCCATCTCCCGCGCCCTGTACGACGGCACCGCCGTCGAGGAAGAGCGGCGGCTCATGTACGTCGCCATCACGCGGGCGAAGGAGATGCTCTATCTCACCCGCTCCAAGAGCCGCTACCTCTACGGCAGAAGGGAGCCCACCAAGCGCTCGGAATTTGTCGAAGAGCTCAAGGGCGTTTTGGACCTCCCCGAGCCCGCCCGTGCGCGCTATTCGGGGGACTTCGGCAGCGGGTACGGCGGCTATGCGGGCGGCTACCGCGGGCGCGTCGGCTTCGGAAGGGGAGGCGAAAACCGCGACTCTTCCCCCCGCGTCGTCGGAAGATACACGGAAGAGGAGCTCCCCACCTTCGGGGCGGGCAAGGCGCCCGCAAGGGGAATTACGAGGGGAGTGCCCTTCGGCGGCATTCCCGCGGAGGGAAAGGAGCAGCCCCAACGCGACGTTTCGGGATTTTCCGTCGGCATGAAGGTGAAGCACAGCCGCTTCGGCGTGGGGGAGATCGTCGCCCTACGCGGGCAGGGAAAGGGACTCATCATGACCGTCCGCTTCGAGACGGTCGGGAATAAGGATCTGGCGGCGGCGCTCGCCCCCATCGAGGTCCTTTCATAGGAGGAAGATATGGATAGAATGCGGGAGCTCGTGGATATCCTGAACAAGTGGGCGCACGAATACTACGTTTTGGACGCGCCCAGCGTTTCCGACCGCGAGTACGACAAATATTACGACGAGCTCAAGGAGCTCGAGAGGGAGAGCGGCGTCGTCTACGCCGATTCGCCCACCCGCCGCGTGGGCGGCGACCCCGTGAAGGGCTTCGAACGCCACGCCCACATCGCGCGGCTGTATTCGCTCGACAAGGCGGTGACGGAGGACGAGCTCTCCGCCTTCTTCACCCGCGCCGAAAAGGCGGGCGAGCCCACCTACACGGTGGAGTATAAATTCGACGGGCTGACCGTCTGCTTGACCTACGAAAACGGCGCCTTCGTCCGCGCGACCACCCGCGGCAACGGCGTGGAGGGGGAGGATGTGACGGCGCAGGTGCTCACCATCCGCTCCTTCCCCATGAAAATTTCGTATGCGGGCACCCTCGAAGTGCGCGGCGAGGCCATCATCCGCCTGCCCGTGCTCGAAGCCTACAACCGCGCCCATCCCTTGGAGCAGCTCAAAAACGCGCGCAACGCGGCGGCGGGGGCGGTGCGAAATCTCGACCCCAAGGCGACCGCCTCGCGCGGGGTGGAGATCCTCTTCTACGACGTGAATTTCATGAGCGAGCCCGCCGTGTTTTCCCAAGAGGAGGAGTACGCCTTTTTGAAGCGCGAGGGGTTCAAGACGTACCCGCACTTTATCGTGTGCAAGACGCGGGAGGAGGTGTTTGCCGCCATCGACGAGATCGAGGTGGGGCGGCGGAAGATCGACGTTCTCACCGACGGCGCCGTCGTGAAAGTGAACGAGCATTCCGTGCGCGAGCGCATGGGCTACACCGATAAATTCCCGCGCTGGGCGGTCGCCTTCAAGTTCGAAGCGGAGGAGGCGACGACCACCGTCCGCGCCGTCCGCTGGCAGGTGGGGAGGACGGGGAAGCTCACCCCGCTCGCCGAAGTGGACCCCGTGGAGCTCGCCGGGGCCACCGTCCGCAGGGCGACCTTAAACAACTACGGCGACCTCATGAAGAAGCGCGTGAAGGTGGGCGCGCAGGTGCTCATCCGCCGCTCCAACGAGGTCATCCCCGAAATCCTCGGGGCGGTCTCCGAAGGGGACGGGAGCGAAAAACCCGTACCCATGCCCGAGGTCTGCCCGTTTTGCGGCAGCCATGTCCAGAGCGTGGGCGCCAATCTCTTCTGCCCGAACGAGGGCTGCCCGCCCCGCGTTGTCCAAAAGCTCACCCACTATTGCAGCAAGAACGCGGCGGATGTGGACGGCATGTCCGAGGCGACGCTCCTTCTCCTCTTCAAGGAGCGCGGCGTGAAAAATTTCTCCGACCTGTACTCGCTCACCGCGCAGTCCTTCGAGGGGCTCGAGGGCTTCCGCGACAAGAAAATTTCCAACTTATTGAACGCCATCGAGAAGAGCAAGAAGATCCCGCTCGATCGGTTTTTGTACGCCCTCGGCATCGGGCAGATCGGTCGGGTCGCCGCGCGGGACCTTGCGGCATTCGGCAGCATCGAGAAAATTTCCGCCCTCACCGAGGAGGAGCTCATCGCCCTCGAGAACGTGGGGGAAGTCACGGCGAAGGCCATCACCGATTACTTCCGCGACGAAGAAAACCGTGCGGAGCTTGCGCGGCTGTTCGCGGCGGGCGTTTCGCCCTACACCGAGAAGAAGGTGACCGTCGGCGCGTTTGCGGGAGAGACGGTCGTGCTCACGGGCACGCTCTCCTCCATGTCCCGCCCCGAGGCGCAAAAGAAGCTGGAGGAGAGGGGCGGCACCGCGGCCTCTTCGGTGACGGCAAAGACGACGCTCGTCGTCGCGGGGGAGAAGGCGGGCAGCAAGCTCGACAAGGCGAAAAAGCTCGGCGTCCGCATCATCGGCGAGGAAGAATTCCTCCGCATGCTCGGGGAATAGAATTTCGGCAAAATCTTGTGAAAAAAACTTGTAAATTGGCGTGCCGTATGCTATAATACTATCCAAAGCAGGGGTGAACGTATGTATAGCATGACGGGGTACGGCAAAGGCGAATACCGCGAGGGAGGCATAGAGCTTTCCGTCGAAGTGAAGTCGGTGAACAACCGCTTTTTGGACTTTGCCTTAAAGGCGCCGCGCAGCCTCCTTTCCGAGGAGGACGCCATCCGCCGCGCCGTGCAGGCGAGCATCTCCCGCGGGCATGTAGACGTGTTCGTGACCCTTGCGGACAAGCGCGAGAAGGAGATCTCCGTCTCCGTCGACTTGCCCCTTGCGCGCGTATATGCGGAGGCGGCGAGGAAGCTCAAGGAGGAATTTCCGGACCTTGCAGAGGACGTGGGCATTTCCTTCCTCCTTCGCCAGCCCGAAGTTCTCCGCCAAGACGAAGTCGCCCTCGGCGACGAAGAGATAAAGCTCGCCCTCAAGGCGGCTTTGGAAACGGCTCTCACCGCACACCGCGCCATGCGGCAGGCGGAAGGCGAACGGCTGAAAAGGGACCTCTTGTCGCGCATGGAGACGATTTCCGCTCTCCGCGGGCGCATCGCCGCCCGCGCGCCCTTCGTCGCGGAGGAGTACAGAAAGAAGCTCACCGACCGCATCCGCGAATATCTCGACGGGAAGGTGGACGAGACGCGCATTTTGACGGAAGCCGCCGTCTTTGCCGACAAGTGCAATATCGACGAGGAGCTCACGCGGCTCTCTTCGCACATCGAAGAATTTTATAAGATCGCAAATACGGAGATCGTGGGGAGAAAGCTCGATTTCCTCGTGCAAGAATTCAACCGCGAATGCAATACCATCTGCTCGAAATCCAACGACGGCGAAGTGACCGCCGCCGCCCTCGAGATGAAAAACGAGATCGAGAAGGTCCGCGAGCAGATCCAGAATTTGGAGTGATATGAGACAGGTCCTGATTTGTATTTCCGGTCCCTCCGGCGTGGGCAAGGGCACGCTCGTGCGCGAGCTCATGAAGGAGGATCCGACGCTTTCCCTCTCCGTCTCCGCCACCACCCGCAAGCCGCGCAGGGGAGAGGAAGAGGGGAGGGAGTACTTCTTCCTCTCCCGCGAGCAATTCGAAAAGGGCATCCGTGCGGGCGAATTCATCGAGTACGACGACCATTTCGGCAACCTCTACGGCACGCCGAAGGGATATGTGGAGGCGCAGATCGCCGCGGGGAAGAGCGTCATTTTGGAGATCGACGTCGTAGGGACGCTTTCGGTGAAAGAGCGCCGTCCCGACTGCGTGACCATCTTCATCGCCCCGCCCTCGCCCGAGGCGCTCGACAAGCGGCTGCTCGGCAGGGGCTCGGAGTCCGAAGAGCAGATACGGGAGAGAAAGGCGAGAGCCGAGTACGAATACGAGCTCTCCAAAAAATACGACCATATCGTCATCAACGACGTTTTTGCGGACGCTTTGAAAGAGCTCCGCGCCATCATAGAACAAGAGAAACAAAGAGAGGTGTGACCATGATAAACGATCCTTCGGTAGACGCATTGGTGCGCAAGCTCGGCTCGGACGACAAGCCCGTGAGCCGCTACGAGCTGTGCGTGCTCATCGCAAAGCGCACGCGGCAGATCATCGAACAGATGCAATCCACGGGCGCGACCGAGCTCCCCGGCAAGCAGAAGGAGATCGTCCTCGCCTG
>CANRHI010000018.1 GCA_947630365.1 uncultured Clostridia bacterium | reverse complement strand
AAAGCTTTTCACCACCGGCATAGCCGGTGGATTTCCCACGAAACTCCGCTACGCTCCGTTTCGTCTTCTGTTATAAACAAGTCGGGCTGCGCGAAGCAGCCCGACCCGTTCGGATTTACTCGTGGTCCATGACCCAGTACCCGCCCTCGTGCTGGAGGGGAGGGAAGGTCGTTCCCTTTTCGAGATAGGTCTTTTCTTCGTCGTGGCTGATGCCGTTGCTGTCATACGCCGTATAGTTGCAGGACATGGGCACGGTCTCGCCGCATCTGAATTTTTGCATACCGTTTCCTCCTGCAAGCATTTTGTGCGGAATGCGGCAGATCATACGCCGCCCGCAAAAATTTTTTGGGCGAGGGGCTCTCTCCTCTTTGTGGGAATCGCCGCGGAAAGCGGTCTCGCGCGCGCCCCTTTGAATTTGCTTGACATTGCCCGTTCTTTGTACTAAAATATCGTGCGGAGGAAAGAGATGTTTCCCGATGCGAAATTTTTGGGTCTGACCCTATACGAATGGTGCATGATCGTGGGCATTTTGCTTGCGCTCTTCTCCGCGCGCATTCTTGCGGACGGAAGGCGGGCGCCCGCCAAGCTGCAAACGCTCTCCTTTCTCGTCGCATATGCGGCGATCGTGGGCGGATACGGTTGTGCGGTGCTCTTCCAAGGATTGTATAATTTCATCGAAACGGGCGTTTTCTCCCTCGGAAGGAACACGGGCGCGACCTTCTACGGCGGGCTCATCGGGGGCGCCGCCATCTTCTTTCTCGGCTACTTCGGGCTGGGAAAGCTCATCTTGAAGGATCTTCCCGTAAAATATCTGAAAACGGCGACCGACTGCGGCGCATGCGCCATTGCCATCGCCCACTGTGTGGGGCGGCTCGGCTGCACCTTTGCGGGGTGCTGCTACGGCGTGGAGACGGACTCGTGGATCGGGGTCTATTTCCCCTCGGTGGGGGCGAAGGTCGTTCCCACGCAGCTCATCGAGTGCATCTTCCTGCTCCTCCTCTTCGCGGTGCTGCTCTTCGTGTTCTTCAAGACGGACATAAGCTGCATGGGCGTATATCTCACGGGGTATGCGGTGTTCCGCTTCATCATCGAATTTTGGCGGGACGACCCCCGCGGCAGCGTCGGCATTCCCCTCTCCCCCTCGCAGCTCGTCGCCATCGTGCTGTTTTTCCTCGGGATCGCCTGCCTGCTTCTCTTCAAATTCGTAAGGCGGAAGAAAGCGTAACGTTCGCGATATTTTCGAAAGGCGCGAAAATGCTTGATAAATCGTGCGCCGTTTGATACAATAAGAGAAGTACAAGGGATTATGGAGCGGAAATTCAAACCCAAAATGAGCATATGGCGCTTCTTGGCGCTGGGGTATCTCGTCGTCGTACTCGTCGGCAGCGGGCTTCTCATGCTCCCCTTTGCGTCGCGGGGCGGTTCCACCTCGTATATCGACGCCCTCTTCACCTCCGCCTCGGCGACGTGCGTCACCGGGCTCGTCCCCTTCGACACCAACACGCACTGGACGCTCTTCGGGCAGATCGTCATCCTCCTGCTCATCCAGACGGGCGGCCTCGGCTTTACCACCTTCATCACCCTACTTTTGATGGTCCTCCGCCGCGGGCTCGGGCTGTATGAACGCAACGCCATGATCCGCTCCATCGGGGGCAGCCGTTTGGAGGGGGTGAAGAAGCTCGTCCGCCGCATCATCATCGGCACTTTTGCCATCGAGCTGTGCGGGGCGGGGCTGCTCTCCATTCGCTTTATCCGCGATTTCGGCGCGCTCAAGGGCATCTATATCGCCGTCTTTCACGCCGTTTCCGCCTTCTGCAACGCGGGCTTCGACGTGATGGGCGGGCTGTTCGAGGGCGCTTCCTCCCTCCAGCACTACGCGACCGACCCCCTCGTCGTGCTCACCGTGTGCGCGCTCATCATCGTGGGCGGCCTCGGCTTCTGCGTTTGGGGGGACATTGCGGAATGCAAATTCAACCTCAAAAAGTGCCAATTCTACACCCATCTCATCCTCATTGCGACGGGGCTCCTGCTCTTTATTTCGACCGGGCTCTTCCTTCTCTTTGAGAGAAACAGCCCCGCGCTCGAGGGGTATTCCTTCGGCGGAAGAGTACTTGCCGCCCTCTTTAATTCGACGACAGCGCGCACGGCGGGCTTCTACACCACGGACCCCGCCATGCTCTCGGAAAGCGGGTACCTGCTCACCATCATTCTGATGACCATCGGCGGCTGCTCGGGCTCGACCGCGGGCGGCATCAAGGTCGGTACGTTCATCATCATCGTCATGGGTATGGTCTCGGTGCTGCGCGGAAAGCGCGACATTCTCATCGGGAAACGCCGCGTGGACATCTCCCAGCTCGGGCAGGCGTTCGCCATCTTCACCGCCTTCCTCGCGCTCGTGCTCACCTCGACCATCGCCATCTGCGCCATCGAGCCCACGGGGCACTTCCGCGAAGCGCTGTTTGAAACGGTCTCCGCCCTCGGCACCGTCGGGCTATCGGTCAGCGTGGAGACTGCCGCGGGGCTCGCTTCGTTCACGACGACGCTCTCCGCCGCCTCGAAAATTATTTTGATCGTGCTCATGTACACGGGAAGGGTGGGCTTCCTCACCATCGCCGCCGCCCTCGGCAGAAGGCGCAGCGAACCGCAGGCACAGGTCCGCCGCCCCGTGGAGACGATCTTCATCGGATAAGGAGAAAAGTATGGTTTCGGTTTTGCTCATCGGTATGGGAAAATTCGGGCGCACGCTCGGCGAGAAATTGCTCGCCATGGGCGATGAAGTGATGATCGTCGATAAGAACGAGGACCTCATCAACTCCCTCGCCTCCCGCTACACCAACGCCCTCATCGCCAATTGCATGGTGCTCGAAAATTTGCAGAGCATGGATATCCCCTCGTTCGACGTGTGCGTCGTCGCCATCGGGGACGACTTCCAGTCCTCCCTCGAGATCACGTCCAATCTGAAGGACCTCGGGGCAAGGCGCATCGTCTCCAAGGCCGCCACCGAGATCCAGCGGAAATTCCTCATGCGCGTCGGCGCCGACGAGGTCATCTACCCCGATAAGGATATCGCCGAAAAGCTCGCCGTGAAGCTCAATTCGGATAACGTCATCAATTATATCGACCTCGACGACGTTCACTCCATCTTCGAGATCGAGCTCCCCAAAAAATGGGCGAAAAAACGCCTCATCGACATCAACCCCCGCGGCAAGTACGGCATGAATATCCTGACGATAAAAAAGGCGACCGAGGTCGTCTCCAATATCGACGGGAATTACGTCTTTGAAGAGGGCGACCAGATCGTCGTGTTCGGCAACACCGAGCAAATTTTGAAGTTTACCAACCGGACGTGAGAAACCGATCTCGCCCCCGAACGCAAATGCGTTCGGGGGCGTTTTTCTTTTAAGTACCGCTACGCATGGGGGAAATGACGCAGCTCCTCACCCCTCCCCGCGTTTCTATTGTCATGCGGAACGAAGCAGTAACCTCCCCCTGTATCCCCCTCCTTACAAAGGAAGGGGATTCCCTAATACCAATCCCCCTCCCCTTTGGGGTGGGGGACGCAGGAGGAGGGGTACCGTAGCCCCTTGCTTCCCCTGCGAGGGGATCCAAGGAGCCCCCTCATACCGAGGCAAAGCCGAGTGTATCTTCCCTGAATTTATATCTGCAAGAAGATTCACTCACTCCGCCTACGGCTCCGTTCGGAATGAGGGTACATGAGGGATAGAATAGCCCAGGGGGTTACCGCTCTTAAAGCTCTCGTATGGTTTGGTATAAAACCGTCTTTTTGTCGGTGAGGTCCCCATCCATGTGGTAGTGGCCGAAGTACCAATGCTTGTATTGCACGGTGTCCTCAAAATAGGAGAGAAGCCTGTTTTCGGGGTAGACGTCCATTTGAAACGTCCTCGTGCGGAGCGGCGGATACCAAAGCGCCCTCTCGTCGCAGGAGTGGGTGACGAGAAAATCGACCGAATTGTTGTACCGTTTCAGGTTGGCGATGCCCTCGTCGAGCTCCTCGTAGCTCGGCGCTTCCCTCTTCCACCAGCTGATATGCTCCTGCCGCATGTAGCGGTCGACGCTCGTCGCGCCGCCGAAGGTGAAGAAGGTCTTTCCCTCGATCTCGAACACCTGCCCCCGCATGAGATGAAGGATATCGGGCTTGACGAAGTGCACCTTCCCACCCTTCCACGTTTCCACGGGGTAGGCGTCGAGCAGGTCGAAGTTCTCGTGGTTGCCATCGACAAAGAGCGTGGTGAACGGCAGCTCCTCGTAGAAGCGCAAATTTTTCTTGAGCGTTTGCGGGCTCCAAACCGCGCCGAAATCCCCCGCAACGATCATGTAGTCCTTCTTTGTGAGCTCGGGGTGCTCCCGCGCAAAGACGGTGAGCTTCGCAAAATCGTACTGCCCGTGCGTATCGCCTGTAATGTAGATCATTGTTTCTCCTTTGGGGAAGGGGCGCAAAGCTGCGCGCCGTTCCCCCTTCATCTTATCAAAATCGAGACGCCCATGTCAACCTTTCGCCGCAAAAACCCGAGGGCGGGCGTCATTTCTTTCCGAAGCGGCGGGCATATTCCTCGGGGGTGAGCAAAACCTTCCTCCCCACGTTTTGGTCGAAGGAAGTGACAAATCCCATCTGCTCCATCCATTCGAAGCACTCCCCGATGGTGTGAAAGGCGATGCCGAGCGAACGGTTGACCTCGGTGAAGGACGCCGAGCGAAGCTGCACGACGTGCTCGAGAATGACGAGGAATTCCTCGGGGACGTCCCCCGTGCCCTTGGACGCCGCGCCGTGGGACGCTTCCGAAGCGCGCACGAGGCGCTCTATAATGGAATACAGCCGCATGAGCCCCGCGAGCGTTTCGTCCGGTTCCGCAATGGAGACGCAAAGGCGGCCTTCGCGCTCGAGCAAGCCGTACTCCTCCCTCATGTAGGTGAAAAAGCGTTTCGTTTCCTCGTCCTCGGGGGCCGCGGAGTCCTCCCCGTCCGGAAGAAGGAGCGATTTCGGAACACCGAGAAAGATGTCCTTATCGCAGGAGAAGAGCTCGAAGCTCGCCTCCTTGCCGAACAAATGGATGCCGCCGACCCCGATAAAATATTGGCCGTTTTCCACCGCGACGGAAACGCCCTCTGCGATCGCCGCGCGGACGGATTGGGGGAATTCCACCTCCATTGCCTCTTTCCGAAATCTTTCCTCCGAGAACCCCTCGCCGATCTCTTCGTCCTCGTCGCAATTTTCGTCGTTCTCGTCCTCATCGTCGTCCCCGTCGGGCCCCTCCACGGGCACAAATCCTTCCCCGCTCGCCCGAAAGTATTGGGCGCGCCGATCCCGCATGACGTTCCGATGAAATTTCGCGTAAAAGTCTCCGTCCCTCTCGATGTCGACCGTCTCCTCGTCCGCATCGTCGTCCTCGTCGTCGCGATCCCAACCCACGCTCCGATCGATCAGGTTGTCGACAAACCGCTGGAGCGACTCCTTCCGAAACTCCTCGGAGAACATTCCCCCGTCGCCGACAAACCTGTACAGCTTTCCGTCGTCGGTTTTCAGAAGCCCCTCCTTCAAATACTCCTCGAGGATGGGACGCAGCTCCTTGTACGTCAGCTCGAGCTTATAGAGAAGGTCGAACACGTCGATCCCCTCCTTGTTTTGGTAGATCTCGTAGAGAATGTCCTTTTTTTCGATCATTGGGCTTTCCTCCTCATCCATGAATCATCGTAGTTGTAGGTGGGATCGTCAAAGCGCAGCGGCGCCTCCCCGATGGGCTTCGCGAGCGGATAGGCGCGATATTCGGGCACGTCGAAATACAGCTCGAAGCCGCCCTTGACGGGCATATGATTGTTGAGCGTGATATAGGTATCCCCGGGTTGCATGCGGTGCATCAGGTCGTCCTCGCTCACGAGATAGACCTCCGTAAATCTTACGATGTCCATGAGATAGCTCGCGGGGTCCTCGATGACGTGCCTGCCGATCTGCTCCTTTACGGCGGAGGCCGTCCTCAGATCGTTGGTCCCGAGGAAAAAGGAGAGGTTGCTGTTATTGCGGAATTGCTGGGCGATCCCGGGGGAGTACGTCGTTTCGAGCTGGGAATAATCCTGCACGATCGCCGTAATGAAGAGATTAAGCCCGCGGCCGATACTGAAAATGGTCGGATAGATCTCGTCTGCGGTGAGCGTGGGGAATTCGTCGCAATAGAACACCACGGGCACATGCAACGGCTCCCCCATCGCCTTCGCCTTATCCTTCAAGGTGTTCAGGGTGCGAACGATGTACTTGTTCACGATCCCGCGCATGCGCTTGTCCGAAAGGTCGTAGGAGAGGAACAAGATCTGCGGCTTTTCGGCGAAGGTCGCCATGTCGAGGTTGTCCGTGAGCGTCAGCTTCCGCACGTCGGGAAGAGTATATTCGTTGATGTACTTCTCCACGATCTGCATGTAGCATGCCCGCGTGTTGGGCGCGTTTTGGATGATGCCGCGCACATACATGCCCGTGCGGGAGGAGTGGCTTCTCGAAGCGAAAAACCCATGGTCGAAAAACCCCTCGTTGTCGTAGGAAAAATCGTGGAAGATCCTTGCGAGGCTCGCAAAATTGACCTGTTCGGGCAACACCCGCCGCCGCCCCGTTTTGGCTTCGTCGTGTCTCGTCAACATCAAATCCTCGAACAGACCGACGAGCATGCCGAAGATAAACGAGATGGCCCCGTGTTCCCAAACGGGATCCCGTTCGCTCTCGATGCGGAAGTATTGGTCGAGCACCTTGCGCGCCTCGGTAAGGATGTCCTCGCGGAGGCGATCCTTGTCCTCCGACAGCTCCGCGTCGCGATATTGCACCGCGAGGGGATAGAAGGGGTTGAAAAAAACCTGCGAACGCTCGGGGTGGATGAAATCCATCACCTTCACATTGTCCTCGCCGTACACCCCCTTCAAATACTCGCCCGTCAAACGGTAGAGCTCCCCCTTCACATCGGTAATGATGACGGAGTGCTCTCCCGTCAGATCGAACAGCGTCGTGATGAGGTAACGAAGGCTCTTTCCCGAGCCCGTGTTCCCCGCCACGAGCGCATGGCAGAGGCCGTCCTTTTGGACGACCGTGAGCGTGCCGTCCTCGCCCCGAAAGGTGGAAACGGGCATGCCCGCGGGATGGGGCGCAAACGCCCTGTGCGCGCTGAAGCCTTTCTCCCCGATGAGCTCCCGCACGGGCATGAGAACGGCGTGCTCGCCCGGCGTGCTCTCCGCGATCTTGTTCAGAAGCTCCAAATCGATCTTGTCCATATCTCCCTCAAAATCCGATCCTCGTGCCGCGATCGGAGGCCTGCAGCTTTACGCCGTATTGCTTGGAGAGCTCTTCGAGCACCTCCGGGTGCAAAATCATCTCGGGCGTTTCGGCAAGCCGCGCGAAAATGGCGACCTTGTCGTCCCGCCTTGCGTGGAGAAGGAGAAGCCCGGCGTCCCCGTTTTGGTCGGCGGTGAGCGCTTCGAATAGGATCTTTTCGCCCAGCTCGCTTCTCCCCTCGTTGTGCAGAAGGATCTGCAACGCATAGAGTACGGGCGCCGCACTGTCCCGACGATACGCAGACGCCACCGCCTTGCGCGGCGACATGTGATATTCGGCGGCGAGCTGCCCGACCTTCGTCAAGGCATGATATTTGAGCCCCAGCGCCTCCTGCTCGTCCTCGGTGAGCTCGAACGCCCCGCCGAAGCCGCCCGCGCATTTCTGCACAAGGCGCACTTCCAACGCGGTCTTAAGATCCGCAAACGTAGCGGAAGAGAGAAGCGCCTCTCCCGACGCCTGCTCCTCCTTCGGGATGCCGAAGAGCTCTGCCACCGCACGCCAAATGGCGATCGCCTCGCCCTCCTCGATCCCCTGCGTCGCAAAAGTATAGAACATCGCCCGTTTCGTTATGTATTTCATCGCTCTGCTCCTTTGTAGCTTCACAAATAGTATATATCAAGAGCACGTTTCTCCGCAATAGAGAAAGACCTTGGCTTCTGCAAGCTACCCGCTTATCTCTGCCAAGGTCTTTTTCCCTCTACCAAAAGGATGTAACGATTACAAGAAAACGTATTCTGTCGGAACGCTCCGGTCTCCTGCCCAATGGGTATTTATCTCCGCACTTTGCCATTGTTCCCTGCCGTTCAAAGTGTTTTACTTCAAGACGATCAGGTCCTCGATTTTTTCGATTTTGCAGATGCGGCAATAAAAGATAAGATTTTCGATGCTCGGGACGCTTTTTCCGTTTTCCCAATTGGCGATCTGGCTTGTGCCGACATTCATCACCCGTGCCAAATCGGACTGGTTGATGTCCTCCTCCTCAAAATCGTCTGCCTCGCATTCTTCACAGTCTGTCCCGTCGCAATTCCAATGTTTCTTGTATGGGTGCAGCTCGTGGCAAACATAACGATGCAGATGAATATTATACTTGCGCAGCCGTTGAAGCCGTTCTCCCGTGGCGCGCCTATCCACCTCCACAAAATCAATGTGTTCCATGCGTATATCCTCCGCGACTTTTAATTTTTTTTCGATATTGAAAAATACATCTTCTTCATTGCGGCGGCGTCCTCGGCTTGGGTGCCGTCCGATTCCGAGACGATATAGGGCTCGAGCTTTAAGGCGTGCAGGACCTCGGCGAGGGGCTCGAATTCGGGTCCGTACACGTCGTCCGCAAAGGTGAGGTGGCGGATCTCCCCCTTTGCGCCGTATTCGATCTTGGAAAAGTGCACATGGAAGCGCTTCATGCGCTCGTAGCCCAAGTGTTCCAACATGTATTCGAGGCGGACGCGATAGTCCTCCGCCCGCTTCAAAGAGCCCTGTTCGCGGGCGTTCACATGTCCGAAGTCCACGCAGGGGGTGAACACGGGGTCGATCTCGCAAAACGCCGTGATCTCCTCGATGGTGCCGATCTGTCCGAGCTTCCCCATCGTCTCGGGGCAGAAGAGGAGATCCTGCATGTCGTTCAAATAGATATAATCGCGGAGGATCTTCAGCCGATCGGCGGTGCGGTCGACTGCCGTTTGCCGCTCCTCCTTCCCCTGTGCGGCGGGGTGAAAGACGAGGCGCTTTCCCCCCATCTTCCGCAGAGCCCGCGCGCTGTCGAGCACATACCCATACGACTTTTGCGCCATCTCGTCGTCGGGGTTGGCAAAGTTGATGAAGTAGGGCGCGTGGACGGAGATCTCCACGCCTTCGCTTTGGAAGGCAAGGGCGATGCTCTCCGCCTTCTTCTCCGTCATGCGGACGCCCCGCCCGAAGGAGTATTCGAAGCAATCCAGCCCGCGCTCCTTTACGAAGTGCGCCGCTTCCTCGGTGTGTTCGTAGCCTTCCGCATAGAAGCTCTCGCTGTTGCCGCTCGGTCCGAATTCGATCATTGGTATCTCTCCTTTAGGCGCGCCGTGTCCCGCTCGAGACGGGCTTTGAGCGCCTCTGCATTTGCGAACTTTTGGATGGGGCGAAGGAACTCCTCGGGGTAAATTTGCGCGTCCGTGCCGTACAGATCGCCCGAAAATCCCTCCAAATGCGCCTCGAGGAGCGCTCCTTCCTCGCCGAACGTCGGCCGTGCGCCGAGGTTGAGGATGCAGGGATAGCGCCCCTTCTCCGTCTCCGCGCGCCCCATATACACGCCCGCGGGCGGAAGCAGTTTTTCGGGAGGCGGGAGAAGATTGAGCGTGGGGAAGCCGTAGGTCCTGCCCACCGCCCTGCCGTGCACGACCTCTCCCCCGATGAAGTACGCGCCGCCGAAAAATTCGGAGGGGCCGCTACAGAGGGAAGCGTTGAGGGCTTCGAGCTCGCCGCGGCGCAGGCATTCCTTGCAAAAGGAGGTGGAAAGTTTGCGCTTTTTCCCGTTCTCCGCCGCCGTCACGAGCGGGACAACTTCCACGGGGCAGGGCGCAAGGGAGGAAAGCAGCGCGGGGGTGCCCGCGGCGTCTTTGCCGAAGCGGAAATCCTCCCCCGCAAAGAGAAGCTCCGCCTTCACCGAGGCGAAGAGCGTCTCCAAAAAGGTTTCGGGGGAGAGGGCGCGGAGGGGTGCGTCGAGCACGATTTCGCACACGGCGTCTACGCCCGCCCGAGAGAACACGAGCTCCCGCTCTTTTTTCGTGAAGAGCGCCTTTCCCTTCCCGCCGAGCATGGTCGTAAGCACGACGGGCAGCCCGCTCTCCTTCGCCCTTTGGAGGAGCGCGCGGTGCCCGAGGTGCAGCCCGTCGAAGCCGCCGAGCACAAGCGCGCAGGGCGACGGAAATTTTTCGCCGAAAGCAAAGGTCAGCATAATTTTTTCTCGGGGCGAAGGACGCCGCCTTCCACCCTTCCCGTGCCGTAGAATCCGCCCGCGCGGTAAATTTTGTACATGCCGTCGGGGAGGTCCACTTCGAAGCGCACGCCGCGGTAGTACCGCTCGTCGTCCATGTCGAGGGCGGGGAAGGGAAGGACGCTGTCCGTGGGAATGAGGAAACGTTCCGCATTCTCGGGCGTGAGCGCCTCGAGCGGCACGGCGTTCTCTATCGTGAACGGCCCGCTTGCCGTCCGCGTGAGCCCCGCCATGTACGCGCCCGTGCCGAGCGCTTCGCCCAAGTCGCGCGCGAGCGAGCGGATATACGTCCCCCCGCCGCAGACGATCTCAAATTCGAACGTGTCCTCCGAAAGCTGCCTCGTGAGGGTGAAGGAGAAGATCTTCACCTTCTTGGGGGCAAGCTCCACCTCCTTGCCCTTCCGCGCCAGCTCATAGCTCCGCTTGCCGTCCACCGAGACGGCGGAAAAGGCGGGCGGGACCTGCGAAATTTCCCCGAGAAAATCGGGAAGCGCACCCTCAATGACGGATTTTGGGGGTACCATGCCCGCGGGATAGGGCTCGGATTCGCGGTCGAGCGACTTCGACGTCCACCCGAAGCGGAAGCGCGCAAGGTAGCGCTTCTCCTTGGAGAGAAAGAAGTCGAAAAGGCGCGCCGCGTTCCCCACGGCGACGGGGAGCACCCCGCCCGCAAGGGGATCGAGCGTGCCGAGGTGCCCGCAGGGCGACCCGGTGAGCCGCTTTGCGCGGTTTACACAGTAGGCGGAGGAGACCCCCTCCGCCTTATGGATGTTCAAAAATCCCGTCATACTTCCAAATATTGCGAAACGGTATAGCCGAGCCGATCGATGACTTCTTCGATCTCCCCGAACAGCATACAGCCCGAGGCGCGGACATGCCCCCCTCCGCCGAAGCTGCGCGCGATGGCGTTGACGTCCGCCTCCCGCGAACGGAAGGAGACCTGATACTGCCCCCGCCGCACCTCCAAAAGGCATACACTCACTTCCACCGCGTCGATGCTCCGCGCGAAGTCCACGATGCCCTCCGTGGCGTCCGGCTTCAAGCCGTACTTTGCAAGGAGCGCCGCGGGGATGACGGCGACGGCGAGCTTATCTTCGAGCAGAAACCGCACGCGCGAGATGACCTCGCTATACAGCATGGCGCGCGCCTTGGAGCGTTTGGTCTGCAGCTCGTAAGTAATTTTCTCGATGCTCGCCCCGCCCTCCACGCAGCGGGCGGCAAGGCGCAAAGTCTCCCCCGTCACGTCGTCGTGGGAGAAGGAGCCCGAGTCCGTCACCAGCCCCGCAAGAAGAGCGGAGCAGATCTCTTCGTCGAAGGGAACGCCGAGCGCCTCCAAGAGGAGGGCGATGTTCTCGCAATTGCTCGCCGCGGGGCGGACATAGTTGAAGGCGGCGAAGCGGGCGTTGGAGACGTGGTGGTCGATGTTCACCGTCACCTTCCGCCGCGCCGTGCGAAGGTACAGGTCCTTGAGCTCGCCGAGCCTTCCCGCGTCGCTCACGTCGACGAGGATGTACCCCTCCGCGTCCAAGGAGGGCGTCTTTTTCACCCGCGCCGCCCCCGCAAGGCAGGCAAAGCGGGCGGGAAGCTCCCCTTCGTTCAACACCTCATTCGGGATCTTGAGAAGGGTGAGAGCGCGGCTCAACGCCAGCGCGCTGCCGAGGGTATCCCCGTCGGGGCGCATATGCGTGAAAATCACCGCGCTCTTCAAATGTTGTATGGCTGTTGCGATCTCCTCAATCGTGTTCATCGTCTTTGTGGATCTTGGCGAAGAGCTCGTCCATCTTGGAGCCGTATTCCATGCTCCCGTCCTCGAGGAAGGTAACTTCGGGCACCGTGCGCATGCGCATGACCCGTGCAAGCTCGTGCCGCACGAAGCCCGCATTGGCGCGGAGAATGCGCAGATCCTCCCTTTTTTGCTCCTCCGTGGCGTAGACGCTGACATAGGCCTTCGCCGTCTTGAGGTCGGGCGCGACGGAGACCTCCGTCACGCTCACGATCCCCCCGAAGTTGGGTTCTCTGTTCTTGAGCGGGCCCGAAAGAATGGCGGAAATTTCCCGCCGATATTCGCTGTCTAACCGCTCGGTGCGCTTTGTCATTGCTTGATCTCCTCAACGGTATAGCACTCGATGAAGTCGCCCACGCGGATCTCGTTGAAGCCATCTATGGCGCAGCCGCATTCAAGCCCTGCCGCCATCTCGCGGACCTCGTCCTTGTAGTGCTTCAACGTCTTTACGCCGCCCTCGACGATCATCACGTTGTCGCGGTAGATGCGGAGCTTCCCGCCGCGCACCAGCCTTCCCTCGGTGACAAGGCAGCCCGCCACCGTGCCGACGCCCGTGATCTGGAAGGTATCTCTCACTTCCGCCTTGCCCATGTACACTTCCTTGTACTTGGGCGCGAGCATGCCCTTGAGCGCCGCCTCCATGTCGTCCAACAGCTCGTAGATGATGCGGTACTGGCGCACATCCACATGGCTGCGCTCGGCAAGCGTCTTGGATTTGCTGTCCGGGCGGACGTTGAAGCCGATGATGATGGCGTTCGCGCTGTCGGCGAGCATGACGTCGCTCTCGTTGACGGCGCCCGCCGCCGCGTGGATGACTTTGATTTGCACTTCGTCGTTCGAGAGCTTCTCGAGCGAGCTCTTCACCGCCTCGACCGAGCCCTGCACGTCCGCCTTGACGATGACGTTGAGCGTCTTGAGATTGCCCTCCGAAACGTCCTTGAAGAGGTCGTCGAGGGAGGTCTTTTTGGTCTCGCGGATCATGGATTCGCGCTGCTTGTTCTTGCGCTCCTCCTGCACCTGCTTCATGAGGGACTGCTCGACGGCGAAGATGGTATCGCCCGCGTTCGGCACATCTTCGAGCCCGAGCACGGAGACCGCCGTGGAGGGGCCCGCCGCCTTTACGGGGTTGCCCTTGTCGTCGAACATGGCGCGGACCTTGCCCATCGTCGTGCCCGAGATGAGGTTGTCTCCCGTGCGAAGGGTGCCGTTTTGCACGAGCACGCTCGCCATGGGGCCCTTGCCCTTGTCGAGCTTGGCTTCGATGACGACGCCCCGCGCCCGCCGATCGGGATTGGCACGAAGCTCCAGCATTTCCGCCTGCAAATAGATGCTCTCGAGAAGTTGGTCGATGCCCTCCCCCGTCTTGGCGGAAACGGGGACGATCATCACGTCGCCGCCCCACTCTTCGGGGACGAGGTCGTATTTCATGAGCCCCTGCTTCACCGCGTCGGGATCGACGTGGGGCTTATCCATCTTGTTCATGGCGACGATGATGGGCACGTTCGCCGCCTTCGCGTGGTCGATGGCCTCCACCGTCTGCGGCATGATGCCGTCGTCTGCGGCGACGACGAGGACGACGATATCCGTCACCTTCGCCCCCCTTGCGCGCATGGCGGTGAACGCCGCATGGCCGGGAGTATCGATAAACGTGATGGCCTTCCCCTCGCCGAGGTCGACGGTGTAAGCGCCGATGCTCTGCGTGATGCCGCCCGCTTCGCCCTCGGTGACGTTGGTGCTCCGAATTTTATCGAGCAGCGAAGTCTTGCCGTGGTCGACGTGCCCCATGACGGTGACGACGGGCGCGCGGGGGACGGTGTTCTCCTCCTCCACTTCGCCGTGCGCCTCGATGAGGGTCTCCTCCGCCGTCTTTTCGGGCTTATACTCGAGGTCGATGCCCAGCTCCAAAGCGATGAACGCCGCATTGTCGTAATCGACGGACTCGTTCACCGTCTTGGTGACGCCCTCGCGGAAGAGCCGCTTTACGATCTCCACCGCCGAGATGCCGAGCTTCTCGGAGAGCACCTTGATGGGGATCTCCTTGCTCGTGACGACGGCGTGGTCGATCTTTATGGTCTGCTGTTCGCGGTGGGCGCCCTTCTTGCCGAAGCGCGCCTTCCTGTAGCCGCTCTCGCGGTCGAAGTCGCCGATGTCCGCCCCCTGCTGCCGCTGAAGGGCGCGCTTGTTGACGGGACGGCGCTCGACATACGTCTTTTCGAATTTCTTTGCGGGCTCCTTCCTCGGTGCGGGAGGAGGCGCCACGGGCGGGCGTGCGCCGATGGGCGGGCGCGCCCCCACGGGAGGACGGGAGCCCATGGGAGGACGGCTCCCCACGGGCGGACGGTTCCCCACGGGCGGGCGGGTGCCGCCTGCGGCGGGCGTATATTGCCCGCGGTTTCCGCTCGGGCGATTGCCGCTCGGGCGGTTGTCGGGACGGAAAGTGGGAAGGGGCGCTCTCTCCGCGGGCCTTGCGGCGGGAGCGGGCGCCTTTTCGGGGCGGGGCGAGGGAGCCTTTTCGGGCCGCGGGGAGGCCTCGGCGGGCTTCTCCTTGGAAGCGGGCGCCGCGGGAGCTTTCTCGGGCGCCGCCTTCACGGGCGCGTTTTCGGGCTCCTTTTCGGGAGCCTTCTGCGCCTTTTCCGCGTCCGCCTTGGCTTGTTCGGCGGCCTGCGCCTCGGCGAGAGCCTTCTCCTCGGCTCTTCTCTGCTCCTCGAGGGCGCGTTCCTCCTCGCGGCGGCGGGCTTCCTCCTCCGCGCGGCGGGCGTTTATGGCCGCCTCCGTCTCGGTGAGCTTTTTCACGAGCTCCGCGAGCTGCTTTTCTCCCTCGGCGATCGCCTTTTGCAAACTCGCCGTCTCCTTTTCGAGGGCGAGCGCGCCCAATTTTTCGATATTAACGTATGCCATACTTCTCCTTATACTCCGCCCGTCTCCTTGAGCAGCGCCTGTGCGAGGTGCTCTTCCCGCACGGCGGCGAGCACGCACCCCTGTTTTCCCGTCATTTCGCCCAGATCCTCGAGGAAAATGAGCGGACAGGCAAGCCTTCTTTGCAGCCCCTCTGCCTCCTTGCGCGAATTGGGCCCGATGGCCGTATCCGCCACGAGGAGGAAACAACTCTTTATCGTCGAGCAGGCGTTCACGCCGAGCGTGAGCTTTCCCGCCCTTCTTGCAAGCCCCAAATAGGAAGCGGCTTTACTTCGCACCGTATTCCTCCTCGATGGCGAGGTACACGTTCTCCCCCACCTCGCAGGAAAAGGCACGGCTTAGGTACTTTCCCTTGCGCAGCTTTTTCACGCATTCCGCGCTGTCGCAAAGGTAGGCGCCGCGCCCCGCTTTCTTTCCCGAAAAGTCGAGCGAAATTTCCCCCGCGGCGGTTTTGACGACGCGCAGCATCTCCCGCTTGGGCTTTTCCTCTCTGCAAACGATGCACATGCGCATCGGGATGCGCTTCTCCGGCATTTATTCCTCCGTATCCTGCGGCTCCTCCGCGGGTGCGGGGAGCGCTTCGCCGAGGTCCATCTTCTCGGCGGCGGATTCGCTCTTCACGTCGATCTTCCACCCCGTGAGCCGCGCGGCAAGGCGGGCGTTCTGCCCGTCTCTCCCGATGGCGAGAGAGAGCTTGTCGTCCGGGACGACGGCGACGGCGGCCTTCTCCGAGAGCTGGGTGACCGAAATGACCGTCGCGGGGGAAAGCGCCTTGGCGATGAATTCGAGCGGATTCTCGCTCCAAGGGATGATGTCTATCTTCTCCCCGCCGAGCTCTTGCACGACGGCGTTCACGCGCGCGCCCTTGTTCCCCACGCAGGCGCCCACGGCGTCGATGCGGGAATCGAGGGAGGTGATGGCGATCTTGGTGCGGTGCCCCGCCTCGCGGGAAATGGCCTTGATGAGTACGGAGCCCTGCTTGATCTCGGGCACCTCCTCCTCGAAGAGGCGCTTCACGAGCCCGGGCGCCGCGCGCGAGACGATGATCTGCGCATTCTTGCCGCCGCTCTTCACGCGCTTGACGTACACTTTGATGCGGTCTCCCGCGATATATTTTTCCCCGGGGACTTGGTCCTGCGGGAGCATCACGCCCTCGATCTGCCCCTTGCCGAGCTCGATATACACGTTGCGCATATCCACCTTGCGGACGAGCCCGCTCATGAGCTCATCTTCCTTGTCCGTAAACTCGGAGAGGGTGTTGTCGCGCTCGGTCTCGTGGATCTTCTGCAAAATGACCTGTTTTGCCGTCTGCGCGGCGATGCGCGAGAAGTCCTTGGGGATAAATTCGGTGGAGAGCACATCCCCCACCTTTGCGGTCTTCTTGATCTTTTTCGCCTCTTCGAGCGTGATCTCGCCCTCGCCCGGCTCCTCGCCCTCGACGACGGTGTGGATGAGATAGAAGCGAATGGTCCCCTTTTCGGGGTCGAGCCGCACGTCGATGGTGCCCGTCTCGCCGTCGAATTGCTTCTTGTAGGCGGAGGAAAGCGCACCCGCGAGCGTTTCGAGGAATGCCTCTTGGCTGATGCCCTTTTCGCGCTCCAACTCTGCGAGCGCGGGGAAGAAGTCCTCGATTTCCTTGTTCAGTTTTTTCGCCATGGTAATGACTCCCGTTTCAAATTTTATTTCAGACCTCGATGAAGAGGCACACCTTTGCACATTTTTCGAAGGGGAAGCAGAGCTCGCCCGCTTCCGTCTGCAGTTTCACCTCGCTCCCGTCGAAGGAGAGGAGCTCGCCCTCGAAGTACTTCTTCCCATACAGCGGGGCATAGAGATGCACTTCGACCTTCTCCCCCATGTGTTTTTCGAAGTCCCGCGCCGTCTTGAAGGGGCGGTCGAGCCCGGGGGAGGAACAATTGAGCGTGTACGCCGCGCCGAAGGTGGGGTCCAACTCATCGAGCGGGGCGTCGATGGCGTTATGGAATTTCTCGCAGGTCACAAGGTCGAGCCCGCCCTCGCAGTCGATAAAAATCGTGAGCGCGCGCTTGCCGTTGTCCCAGCTCGCGTCGACGATCTCCACGCCGACTTCCTCCGCGATAGGCTGTAAAAAAGCGACGATCTCTGCAATCGGTTTTACCTTCATGAAATCCCCTTATAAGAAATTTGAGAGCGGCGACCCGCTCTCAATCTCATTACATAGATCAAGTGTCTGCATTATACCATGCCGCCCGAAAAAAAGCAAGTGATTTGCGGAATTTTTTCGGAAAATTTAGGGAAGTCCGCCCTTTTGCCGCACGAGCTCGATAAATATTTTGGCGGTGACGAAGGCGTCGTCGTATGCCCTGTGGTGGTTGAAGGTGAAGCCGAAGTGCTCGGCGACGGTGTTGAGCTTATAATTGCTCAGCCGCAGCATGCTCTGGGCGAAGGTGACGGTGTCGCACAGGCGGTGTTCGAAGAGGTACCCCTCCTCCTCGCCGTAGTGGCGGACGAAGCGGATATCGAATTGCACGTTGTGCCCGACGAGAATGCAGCCGTCCGTAAAGCGGAAGAAGTCCGCGAGCACCACCCCCACTTCGGGCGCGCCGACGAGCATGTCGTCCGTGATCCCCGTGAGCGAGACGATCTCCCCCGTGAGCCGCACGGGGCAGGCGACGAAGGAGGTGAATTTCTCCGAAATGTGCCCGTCCTCGATCTTCACCGCGCCGATCTCGATGATGCGGTCCATCTGCCCGCCCGCGGCGGGGTTGTTGTTGAGACCCGTCGTCTCGAGGTCGAACACGACGAATTTCTCCTTCACAAAGGAGGCGGGAAGCGGCTTTTCGCCGAACATGGCGCCCTGCACGCTGTCGCTGTCCGGGACGGGGAACACCGCCCGATACTGCGCGGGAACGGGGAGGGACGGGCGCGCCTCGGGGACGAAGCCCTCGGGCGGGGCGCCGTAGTCGATGGCCTTCACGCGGAAGGAGAGCCCGCCGTTGAAGATCTCGTTGTCCCCCGTGATGCAGACGCTGTCGCCCGCCTTCAGGCTGCGAACGCGCTCGAGCGTCGCCTTCTTGGAAAAATACGAGCACCGCATGCCGCCCGTCATATCCTCCAAGGAGATGGAAAAGTACGGCTTGCCCGTCTTGGTGGTGCGTTCTTCGATATATTGAATTTTCCCGCACAGAGTGATGCCCTCCCCCTCCTTGGTGAGGTCGGACATGTACATGGCGCGCTCGGGAGCGGCGCCGTCGATGGCGGCGTAGTCCGTAATGGGGAAAAAGCGCGGCGAAAACTTGCGCTCGGGCGGGGGGACGTCCCCGACGATCTCGCCGAGATCCTCCTTTTCGAAGCGAAATTCCCCCGTCCAGCTTCCGCAAAATTCGCGGCAGAGGGCGGCGGCAACCTCGTCGATGGCGCCGTCGGCGACGAGCCTCGCACGGTCGGTCTCGTTGGCTTGGATGAAAAACCTTCCCCCCGCGTCGTCGAGGACGACTTCGATCCGGTCGGGGGAAGTGAACGCCGCAAGGGCGGGATAGCGGGCGGCGAGCCGCTCCGAGACCGAACGGCGCACGGCCTCCGCGCTCGGAAGGGACTTCAACACCTTCGCCCCCGCGCGGTAGCCAGCGGGAACGTACTTCTTGCAAATGTTCTCGGCGGCGAGGACGTCCTCCCGCGTATAGGAACGGTCGGTGACGAGGTGAAAGACGACCTCCTCCCCCGCGACCTCGATCCTTTTGAGCACGGCGCGCCGCAGCCCGTCGATGGAGCGGATCTCTGCCAAAAATTGCTTGCTTTTCATGATAAGAGCTCCTCTAATCTTCGGAGAAACGCCCGCTCGGCGTCCTCTTTGGGAACGCGCGTCTTTTTCTCGCCCTCGAGAAGGAGGCAGTATTCCTCCCCTCCCGCGATGGCGAGATCCGCCCCCTTCGCCTCCCCGGGGCCGTTGACGACGCACCCCATCACGGCGACCTTCAAGGGCTTGCGCACATATTTTACGCGGTCCGCGACCTTCTTGGCGAGCCCCAAGCAGTCGTAGCGGCACCTGCCGCAGGTGGGGCAGGCGACGACTTCCACGAAGTCCTTTTCTATTCCGCACGCGCGGAGGATCTCGTGCGCCGCCTCTACTTCCCGCACGGGGTCGTCCGAGAGGGAAACACGCAATGTGTCGCCGACGCCTTCCAAGAGGAGCGCGCCGATGCCCACGCTGCTCTTCACGATCGCCGCCTCGCCGACCCCCGCCTCGGTGACGCCGATGTGCAGGGGATAGCCTTTCTCCGCGAGCAGCCTGCATGCCCTCACGGTGGTGGGAACGTCCGACGCCTTCACAGAGAGGACGATATCGCGAACGCCCGACTTCTCGAGGGCGGAAGCCTGCAAAAGCGCGCTCTCGGCGAGAGCCTCCGCGCTCCTGCCGAATTTCGCGAGGGCGGACTTTTCGAGGCTCCCCATGTTCGCCCCCACGCGCACGGGCACGCCATGCGCCTTCACACAGTCCGCCACGCGGCGCAAGTTTTCGTCCCCGCCCAGATTGCCGGGGTTGATGCGCAGCTTGTGCGCCCCGTTCTCGACGGCGAGCACCGCAAGCCGCGCCGAGAAATGCACGTCCGCCACGATGGGAATGTGCGTCCCTGCGCGGACGGCGGGAAGGGCGCGCGCGTCCTCCTCATCGGAAATTGCCACCCGCGCAATTTCGCACCCCGCCTCCTCGAGGCGCAATATTTGAGCGACGCTTTCATCTACGTCGCTCGTCTTTGTCGTCGTCATGCTCTGCACGGCGATATGCCCGCCGCCGAGCTCCACGCCCCCGACGGTAACTTTGCGCTTTGTCATTTACTTCTTTTCGCCTTCCTTGCGCTCCATCATGCTCTGGAGCTCTTGCATAAAGGAGGAAATATCCTTAAAGGAGCGGTACACCGAGGCATAACGCACATACGCGACCTCGTCCAATCCCTTGAGCCCCTCCATCACCATTTCCCCGATCTGCTTGGAGGAAATTTCCTGCTCCATGGAATTGTAGACCTTCTTCGCGATCTCTTCGGTGAGCGCGTCGATCTTCTCCAGGGGCACAGGACGCTTTTCACACGCCTTGATGATGCCGCGCTTGATCTTTCCCTTGTCGAAAGCCTGACGGTTCCCATCCGACTTGATGACGAGAATGGGCGCGACCTCGATGGTCTCGTAAGTCGTGAAACGCCTTCCGCAACCGATACACTCCCTGCGACGGCGTATGGTACGGTCGTCGTCCGCCGACCGCGAGTCGATGACCTTGCTCTCCGTGCAGTTACAGAACATACAGCGCATATCCTTTCCCTCCTTTCCTTTAGGGAAAGTATATCACACATTTTCGATTTTGTAAAGAGGTTTTTTCCGCCCCCTCGGGGGGAAGCAAAAAGCGCATCGGCAAGATAGATTCAGAAACCCCTCCCCCTGCGTCCCCCTCCCCGCAAGCGGGGAAGGGGATAATACTGTGGATAACAACAGATAATCCCCTTCCTTTCTAAGGAGGGGGAGACAGGGGGAGGTTGCCCTCATTCCGAACGGAGCCGTAGGCGAAGTGAGCGAATCTTCCCCGCAAGTTGTAGCACAAAGTACAAGATACGCTCGGCTTCGCCTCGGTATGAGGAGATCGCACCCCCTCCCCTACCCCTCCCCCTCATGTATAAGGGGACGGGCATAAGGAATTGCGCGCCCCTACCAAATACCTCGAAAGGTGGCGCAAAGATTTGACTTTTTGCGCACATGTGCATATAATAGGTGCGGTATGGTTGCAAAAAAAGGACTGGGGATCGTATTCATCTTGGGGGCGGCGCTGTGCTTCGCGCTCATGAATTATTTCGTGAATGCGGCGGGCGAGCTCCCCCTCATGCAAAAGGTGTTCTTCCGAAACGCGCTCACCGTGGTGGTCGTGTTCGTTTTGCTTCTCTTCGACAAGCAGAAATTCCGTATCCGCAACAAAACCTGTTTCCTCTTTTTGTTCCTTCGCGCCCTCTTCGGATTTATCGGCGTCATCCTCAACTTCTACGCCATCGACCATATCGGAAGCATCTCGGACGCCTCCATTCTCAACAAGCTCTCCCCGTTTTTTGCCATCCTCTTCTCGGTCTTTCTTTTGAAGGAGAAGCCCTCTATCCCCGAGATGATCTTCGTCCTCCTCGCCTTTGCGGGGGCAATGTGCGTGGTGGATCCCGCCTTCGACATGAAGGTCCTCCCCGCCGTCTCGGGCTTTTTGAGCGGGGCATGCGCGGGGTTTGCGTACACCTGCGTGCGCATTTTGGGAATGAAGGGCGAGCGCGGCATGATGACCGTGTTCTTCTTCGCCGCCTTTTCGACGGTGGTTTCCCTCCCCTTCATGGTCCTCGGCTTTGTCCCCATGAGCGGGCAGCAGTGGCTGATGCTCCTTCTCGCGGGGGCGAGCGCGACGGGCGGGCAATTCTTCATCACGGCGGCATACCGTCAGGCGCCCGCGAAGGAAATTGCCGTGTTCGACTACGCGCAGGTGCTCTTTGCGGCGCTGCTCGGGTACTTCCTCTTGGATCAAGTGCCCAAAGTTTTGAGCCTCATCGGCTACGTCGTTATCATCGGCGCGGCGGTCGGAAAGTGGGCGTACCACCTCTTTTTGACGAAAAAACAGTCCGCTTCCCCCAAAAAGCAGACTTCTTCCATGGAAAAAGGCGGCGGATGACCTCCATTCGGTTGCCGAATTTCTCCAAACATGATATGATTTGAACCAAGGATAGGCTTATGAAGAAAACCGTCACGCCGCCCGAGGGCAGCGTTTTTTTGAATACGGGAGAAAAAGCAAAGCGCGGCAGCGGGAAATGGTGGATCAAAACCGTTCTCCTGCTCGTCGTCGTGGGGCTTTCCATCGCCATTCTCTTCACGCTCGGGGACTACCTCTCGGGCGATAGCGAGCAAATCGGCTTCGGCACCCTTCTCACCGTCATCGACTATCCGCTCTTCCTCCTCTTCCTCCTCGTCATCCTCGCGTATATCTTCGTCGAATGCACCAAGTTTGCGTATCTTATGAAGGTGTACACGGGCAAATTCCGCTTGAAAACCGCCATCAAGGTCATGTTCGTCGGGAAGTATTACGACGCTGTGACTCCGTTCGCGAGCGGCGGACAGCCCTTCCAAATCTACTATTTGTATCAGAAGAAGGACATCTCCCGCGGCGCCGCGGCGGCCATTCCCATGGCGCGGCTCATCGCGAGCCTCACCGTGTGGTGCCTTGTGGCTCTGTGCCTCTTGGCGTTCGCGCCGAGCTACCTTTTGCACTCGGGGAACGTGACCGTCACGCGGACCATTCAAATCATTGCGTGGGTCTCTGTGCTCTTCAACCTCTCCATCCCGCTGTTTTTCGCCTTCATTTCCTTCTTCCCGAAGGCGACCACCCGCTTTACCGCGTGGTGCGTGTTTCTCCTCAAAAAAATGCACATCGTGCGGAAGGAATACGCCGTGAGCCTGCGCTATGTGCGCCTCGTGCGAGGATACTGCGGCTCCATGCAGAGCATGATCAAGGAGTGGAAGAAGCTCCTGCCGCTCCTCGCGCTGTGCCTCGTGGAATCGGCGATCACGGTGTCCATCCCCTTCTTCGTCGTCATTTCGGTGGCGAATATCCCCCCGACCGCCGAGCTCTATCTGCAAATTATTTGTTTGAACGTCATCTCGCAGTTTGCCGCTTACCTCATCCCCACCCCGGGGAACGCGGGCGCCGTGGAGACGACGACTTCCTTCATCTTTATCACCGTCTCGGGCATCAACCACATCGTGGGCTGGGTCATCCTCGTTTGGCGATTTTTCACGTTTTATATGTATATCCTCTCGGGCATCGGGATCAGCATTTTCGAGCTCATCCGCTCCGCCCTCCGCCGCAAAAACGCCCGCCTTACGCCCCCTGCCGAGTAGGGATAAGCCCCTCACGGCATTGGCGGTGAGGGGGAGGGGTAGGTGGCGTGGGACAGAATGAGGAGAAGGCGCGACGGCAAGGCAATTCAAAACCCAATTACCCTTTTCGGTCGAACGGCAAAGCAAACAGGACGTCGCCGATGTCCTCTTGCAGCAAAACGGCGCGAGGCAAAAGCTCCCGCGGGGCATATGCGCCCCCGCTGTTTACGCACGCATACACGGCGTTTTTGTTTTCCATCGCCATGCGCCAAAACGGATATTTGATGATGCCGGGCGTGTTCATTCCCACGCCGAGCTCCAAAAAGAGCACGCGCTTCTTTGGGATTTTTTGCAGGAAGGAGAGGTACCTCTCTTTCGCCGAATGCCAGCCTTCATCCTCGACGAAACTGTCATCCGCGCGCAAATTCATCGTCATCGGCTTTCCGCAGACGGGACAGCGCGGAATGAGCTCGGTCGGAATGCGCATATCCCGTTGCTCCGCTACCATGCGGCGGACAAGTTCCTCATTGTCATACGTCTTGCTGTGACAGGGCACGGAGCATTGAAACAGCCCATAGTCCCCCTGCGTGTAAAAGAGCCGCTCCTTGTCAAAGCCCGCCTTCTGAAAGCAGTGATCGACGTTGGTGGTGATGACAAAATAGTCCTTGTCTTTCACGAGGTCGAAAAGTTCCCGGTAGACGGGCTTGGGCGGATCCATATAGCGATTGACGAGGATATACCGCGACCAATACGCCCAATGCTCCTCGGGCGTTCGATAGGGATAGAATCCGCCCGCATACATATCGCGGAAGCCGTATTTCTCCCCGAAGTCGGAGAAATACTGTTCAAAGCGTTCGCCCGAATAGGTAAATCCCGCCGCCGTGGAAAGTCCCGCCCCCGCGCCGATGACAACCGCGTCGGCATTGATAAACGCCGCTTTGAGTTTGCCGATTTTCGAGGAGAAGTCTTGCGAAACGTCCATGCGTACTCCCTGAATCCCAAACACTTTAAGAAAGCGCAACTGTGTGCGTTGCGCTTTCCAACCGAAAATGTTATCCGATGACTGCGTCGGACGCAGTGTAAGTTTCGAGCGAGTTCGTCTTTACCTGAATGCAGATGTACTTGATTCCGCTCTGTTCCGAAGCGAAAAACCGACGTTTGGCGGCGGGGGCAATGCAAAGCCAATCCCCCGCGGAAAGGGGCACGGTCTCGCCGTCGATCTCTGCCTTGCCTTCTCCTTCCAGAATGCCGTAGATTTCCTCGTTTTGTTTGTGCGAATGCACGAAGGGAACGCTTGCGCCCGCGGGAAGTTCGTTGACGCTCACTTCCGCGCCCGTGAGCCCGAGAACGTCGTGCAATTCCTCGCGCGCTCCCCCGTGTAACGCCGTCTTTTTGAAATTGGTTGCCATTTGAGATACCTCCGAAGAAATGATTTTGCGATCGCCGATCACGCCCATAGTATAGCAAATTCGGAGAAGAAATGCAAGAACGTTACTTTTCTATTATCGGATAATCATTTTGTGACAAGGTTTCCGTTTTGAACTATTGACAGCGATCGGTTTTTTTGCTATAATCGTCTCAAACTTCGAAAGGGGGAGAAATCATGCTGACAAAAGAAGAACTGCCCGATTGCCCCGTGGCAACGACCGTAAAACTCATCGGAAACAAGTGGAAACTGCTCATCATCCGAAATCTGGTCTACAACGGCAAACAGCGGTTCCGTGATTTTATCAAGACAATCCCCGCGATCAGCAAAAAAGTGCTGACCGACAACCTGCGCGCGCTCGAACAGGACGGACTTGTCGAGCGAAAGGTCTTTGCCGAAGTGCCGCCGCGCGTCGAATATTCTCTCTCTCCGCTCGGAATGTCGCTCCGTCCCATTCTCGACGCGATGATGGA
>CANRHI010000017.1 GCA_947630365.1 uncultured Clostridia bacterium | reverse complement strand
CCCTGAGGGGGGGCATGAAGCTGCCCCCTTTGAAGGGGGCGGCTCCGCCATAGGCGGTGGTGGGGGTTGCCTTTCGCGCTTCCCCCACGCCCATCCCCATCCGTCTGCCCCAAAGGGCAGCCACCCTCCCCTTCCCCGAAGGGTAGGGCTCCCCCCCAAAAAAAACAAAAAGGAAAAACTTCTATGCCGAAAACACAATTCGTATGCGCAGAGTGCGGGTACACAAGCCCCAAGTGGCTGGGCCGCTGCCCCGACTGCGGAAAATTCAACACCCTTGCGGAGGAGGCGGTCGCCCCCGTCCTTCCCGCCAAAAACAAGACGGTGCGCCCCGCCGTGTCGCGCGCGCTTCCCCTTTCGCAGATCAAATACGAAAGGTACGAGCGCGTCTCCTCGGGCATTCCCGAGCTCGACGTGGTTTTGGGCGGCGGCATCGTCCGCGGCTCCTTGGTCCTCGTGGGCGGCGACCCCGGGGTGGGCAAGTCCACCCTTCTCACCGAAGTCGCGGCGCACCTTGCGAAGGAGCACAAGGTTTTGTACCTCTCGGCGGAAGAGAGCTGTTCGCAGGTCAAGCTCCGCTGCGACAGGTTAGAGCTGAATTCGGATAACCTCCTCCTTCTCAACGAGACGTGCATGGAGAACGCCGAAGAGAGCCTTCTCGAGGCGGAATACGTCGTGATCGACAGTATCCAAGCGGTGTACACCGAGACGCTTTCCTCCGCGGCGGGAAGCGTTGGGCAGGTGCGCGAGTGCGCGGCAAAGCTCATGCGCATCGCAAAGTCCCGCGGGATCACCTTCTTCATCGTGGGGCATGTGACGAAGGAAGGCACGCTCGCGGGGCCCAAAGTGCTCGAGCATATCATGGATACCGTCCTCTACTTCGAGGGCGAGCGGACGGAGAATTTCAAGATCCTTCGCGCCGTGAAGAATCGCTTCGGCTCGGTGCAGGAGGTCGGTGTGTTCGAGATGACGGAAAACGGCATCTTCGGGCTGGCGGATTACTCCTCCCTCTTCCTCTCGGACAGCCGCGGGATCGCCGCGGGCGCCGTCGTCACCCCCAGCGAAACGGGCAACCGCTGCATGATGGTGGAGATCCAAACGCTCATGGCAAAGACCGCCTACGGGCTCCCGAGAAGAATGTCCCTCGGGGTGGACCTCAACCGCCTCATCGTGCTCATCGCCGTGCTCGAAAAGCGGTGCTCCGTCCCCCTCGGCGCGCAGGACGTCTACCTCAACGCCATGGGCGGCATCAAGCTCAACGAGCCCAGCGCCGACCTCGCCGTGTGCGCCGCCCTTGCTTCGGCGGAGCGGGGCATTCCCGTGGAAAAGTACACCGCCGTCTTTGGGGAAGTGGGCTTAACGGGCGAAGTGCGCGGGGTGAGCTTTGCGGACAAGCGCGTGAACGAATGCCTGAAAATGGGCTTTAAGCGCGTCGTCCTTCCCTCCAAAAATATGAAGGCGTGCGAAAAATTCAAGGGGAAGATCGAGCTCGTCCCGGTCACCTATGTGACGCAGATGATCAAAGCCCTCTTCCCGCCGCAAAATTGAGCCTTTTTGCGAAAGCTATGGAAACGGGCTCCGCATATCCCGCGGAGCCCGTTCGTTTATTTTCCTTTTTATTCTTCCTGCACGGAGGCGAGGATCTGTTCGGTATCGGTGAGAAAGGGGGCGCCCGTCGCTTCCTCCATCGCGGCGACAAAGCTCTTGTCGTATTTCTTATTGCGTTTTGCGGTTTTCCATTTTGGTCTGCTCACTGCGCCGAGGGCAATGCCGAGTGCATAGATGACCATAAACAGCGGGAAGCTCAAAATCGTGGGAAGGAGCTTCCAAAAGCTTACGCCGATCCGTTTTCGGTCGAGCACATACACGAGAACGGCTTGCAAAATAAAGGGCACGACAAACGCAAAGAGCAATATCCAGCCGATAAATACGAGTACATTGAATTCGAGCCCCGCGAAATTCACGAAAAAACCGCATTCGGCGCAGCCCGCGCCGCGTTCCCATCCCCCTCCCGAGGCAAAGTGAAACGCCGTGAGATAAATATAGTACAAAGGGAACCAGAACACGCAAAGGAGCGCGATCGGCATAAAGAGCATGGATAAAAATACGTCGAAGAGGCTGTACCGCAGGGAGACGAAGAATTTGAGAAAGCAACGGATCCCGTGCGTGAAGAAGAGGCGGAACAGCCCGTGTCCCATGCGATAGTTGCGTTTGAAGAGATCGGAAAGCGTGCTCGGCTGATCTTCGTAAACGATGGCGTCCTTCACATACACCGCCTTCTTTTTCTTGAGCAGCATATCCATAGTGAATTCGGCGTCCTCGCTCGTCCCCGTCCATGTCCAGCCGCTCTCCCGCACGACATCGGCGGAAAACATCATGCCGCCGCCGACCATCATTTGTCCGATGCCGAGCGCCGAGCGCGCTTGGCAGTTGAAGCGGCAATCGCGGATATACCACAGCCCCGAGACCCCCGCAATGGGGTTTTGCGTGAGGTTTGTCGCATGGTTATAGCCGCGGGCAAGCTGTGCGCCGCCGTCGAAAGCATCGTTCATGCGGGCGATATAATCGGGGTGCAGAATGTTGTCCGCGTCTATGCGGATAAACGCTTCGACTTCGGGATAGAGCTCAAAGACCTTGGGCACCGCATAGCGGAATGCGTACCCCACATTGCATTTCTTTTTTTCGGTTTCGGTGCGCTCGATTACGGTCGCGCCGAGTTTTCTTGCGATTTCTGCGGTGCGGTCGGTGCAGTTGTCCGCGATAACGAACACGCGGTAGAGCGATTTCGGATAGTGCATATGGCGCAAATTTCCGAGGCTGACGGCAATGACGTCCTCCTCGTTGTGCGCAGATAGGATAATGGCAAATTTATGCTGCGTTTTCGCGGGAGCAATTTTCCGCGCGGGTAAAAAGAACAGAAAAAGGTAAATGATCTGTACGGCAAAGGCAAAGGAAACTATTCCGATGATCACCTGATTGATGATATTCAGAACGCCATTGAAGATTTCCAATTTGCCCCTCCCGTTTCGCTCTCTGTGCGCAGTACTATATCCGATTTTGCCCGTTTTGTCAAGTTATTTGCAAAACCGCGCGGCATTCTTCACCAAAAAATCATGCACGGTCCCCATTCCACACTGCAACGCATCGGCAAATGGGAATTCCCTTGGAGGAGAAATTCGCCTCGTACTCGGTGACGATATTCTCCGCGGCGTATTCGCTCGCATGGAGATCCCGCGTGACGCCCTCGACGCGGAAGCCCGCCTCTTCGAACCGCGCAAGGGAGTAGTCGAAAAACTCGGCGCTGTCCGTCTTTTGGACGATGCTCCCGCCCTCTTCGAGCAGTTTTTGATAGATGGCGAGGAAGCGCGAGGAGGTGAGCCTCTGCTTTTCGCGGCTCTTTTCGGGGAGCGGCGTGGAGAAATTCAGATAGATGGTGCGAACGCTCTTCTCGGGAATGTAGCAGCCCAAAATTTCGGCGGGGATGTTCAAAAACCGCACGTTGGGAATTTTCTCCGCCCGAATGCGCTCCATCGCCGTTAGGATGACGTTGGTGCACAGCTCCACGGCAAGGAAATTTATTTGCGGCTCCCTTTTCGCCTTTTCGAGGAGAAACCCGCCGTTCCCGCAGCCCACTTCGAGCTCGACGGGGTTTTGGTTGCCGAACACTTCCTCGAAGGAAAGCAGGGCGCGGTAGTTTTCCGCCGCCTCCTTGAGGTTTTTGCACGGCTTTCCCCGCGCCAATAGAACGGGCGCGCACGCCTCCATGCGGGGCTCCAAATTGCGTTTTCTGCGCATTCGCATCGCGGTACCTTCTTTTTTTATGTTTCTCTCGCCGAGATTTAGGGGACCTCCAAGTATGTCATGGTATGTCATGCCGACCGTAGCGGAGGCATCTCTACCCCATTTTGAGATTTCTCCACGCGCTACGCTTGGTCGAAATGACAAACCGTCACACCCGCCCCCTTGGCAACCGTGTCATTCTGCCCCGTCCTAACGCGTCATTCTGAAGCGTAGCGAAGAATCCCGAGGATGAAAGTACGGACTTCGTACTTCGGGATGTTTCGGTCGCTCCGCTCCCTCAACATGACGCGGTTAAATCTCCTCATACCGAGCCCCGCAAGGGGCGAGTGTATCTTCTACTTCTTGGTACAACTTGCGGGAGAAGATTCGCTCACTCCGCCTACGGCTCCGTTCGGAATGAGGGCGGGCGGAATGACAATGAGGCAACCGTGTCATTCTGCCCCGAGCCCACGCGTCATTCTGAAGCGTAGCGAAGAATCCCGCTCCGTCCTAACGCGTCATTCTGCCCCGCCCGAGCTTCTTTTGTATTCCAAGGGCGGCACGAGCGCGTAGCGCGAAGTAGCACCGCGAAGAATCCCGCCCCACACCAACGCGTCATTCTGAAGCGTAGCGAAGAATCCCGAGGATGAAAATTCGGACTTCGTTTCAGGGCTCGGCCCTCACGGGCCTCGGTATGACAGGTTCACTCTATGCCCCCACATATCTCGCTCCGCTCCCTCAACATGACGCGGCACGCCCCCTACTTTCTGCCTGTGGAGCCGAAGCCGCCGACGCCGCGGACGGTCTCGGAGAGCGTGTCGCTTTCCTCGAATTCGCAGGTATAATAGGGCGCGACGACGAGCTGCGCGATCCTCTCCCCCGCGGCAAGCGTCGCTTTCGTTTTTCCGTGATTGTGAAGGGCGACGACGATCTCCCCCCGATAGTCGCAGTCGATGACGCCCACCTTGTTGGCGGGCGCGAGGCCCATTTTGCAGGCGAGACCGCTGCGGGCATAGATGAGCCCCACCGTCCCCGCGGGCAGCTCGACGGCAATTCCCGTATGGACGAACGCCGTCTCCCCCGCAGAAAGGGTGACTTCCTCCAAGGAATAGAGGTCGGCGCCCGCCGCATCGGGCGAGCCGTACACGGGAAGTTTGGCGTTTGCCTTCAGCTTTTTCACACGAACATTCATAGGTTCTATTATAGAGCTCAATGCCCGTTTTGTCAACAAAAAGCCCGCCTCGCAAAGAGACGGGCGCGCTTTCCGCGACAATTTTTCATGGGATGTTTGTTTTGGTTTACTTCACGCTGTACAGGATGTCCGTGTACCGCGGGAAGGGCCAATAGTCGGAAGCGACGAGCTTTTCCATCGCGTCTGCAAGCCGACGCACCGCGTCCATATCGGGCACGACGACGTGCGCCATCCGCTCGGAAGCCGCCACGGCCTCCTCGGGCATTTCCGAAAGGTCGACCTCGAGCTTCTTCACGCCCTCGAGGAAGTCGTCGTTCAACACGCCGAGCTGTTCGGCGAGCGAGAGATCTCCCCCGCAGGGGATCTTGGTCGAGACCGTCTGCTTGGCGGCGACGACCGAGCACAGCTCCGCGATGTACCCGTTGACGGCGGGGTAAATATCCTGACGCGCCATTTCGATCATCGTGCGCGCCTCGACGCCGATGGTCTTGATATAATTCTCGAGGGAGATATTCGCGCGGGCGAGCACTTCCTTCTCGGTATATACCCCCTGCCGCACGAACACGTCGATATTCTCCTGTTTGAAGAATTCAGGCACTGCGTCCGCCGTGGTCTTGTTGTTGAGAAGCCCCCTCCGCTCCGCCTCGGGCTCCCATTCGGGCCCGTAGCCGTTGTAGTTGAAGATGATGCGGTAATGCTGTTTGAGGAGGTCCTCGGTGTACTTCTTGCACGCCTTTTCGAAGTCCTTCGCGCCCGAGAGAGCGTCCACCGCCTTGGAG
The DNA here is from genome assembly GCA_947630365.1 of uncultured Clostridia bacterium. Lineage (GTDB taxonomy): Bacteria > Bacillota > Clostridia > Christensenellales > Borkfalkiaceae > Gallimonas. Next base: position 19,721 of record CANRHI010000017.1, on the reverse strand, counting down.
AACGCGTCCGCCGCGATGGTGTTGAGGACGATATTCGGGTCGGCGACCGAGGCCTGCGAGCCGAGCATGCGGAATTCGAATTTGTTCCCCGTGAAGGCGAAGGGCGACGTGCGGTTGCGGTCCGTCGTGTCGATGGGGAAAATGGGGCTCTCGGGCACGCCGATGGAGCCGGGAACGGGCTTCTTCGGCACATACTGCCTGCCCAAAACGATGCTATCCACGAGCGCGCCGAGCTGGTCCCCGAGGTACACCGAGATGATGGCGGGCGGGGCCTCGTCCGCGCCCAAACGATGGTCGTTCCCCGCCGAAGCGACGGAGGCGCGCAAAATGCCTTGGTAGGTATCCACCGCCGAGATGACGCATGCCAAAATGAGCATGAAGCGCAGGTTGTTCTCGGGGTTTTCGCCGGGGTCCAAGAGGTTAAGACCGCTGTCCGTCGAGAGCGACCAGTTGTTATGCTTGCCCGAACCGTTGATACCCTCGAAGGGCTTCTCATGGAGAAGGCACACGAGCCCGTGCTTTTTGGCGACTTTCTTCATGAGCTCCATGGTGAGCTGGTTGGCGTCTACCGCGACGTTGGTCGTCGTGAACACGGGCGCGAGCTCGTGCTGGGCGGGCGCCACCTCGTTGTGCTTGGTCTTGGCGAACACGCCGTAGCTCCAAAGCGTCTCGTCCAAATCGCGCATGTACTCCGAAATGCGCGTTTTCAGGCTCCCGAAATAGTGGTCCTCGAGCTCCTGCCCGCGGGAGGAGGGCGCGCCGAAGAGCGTCCTTCCCGTCAGATACAAATCCTTCCGCTCGCAATAGACCTTTTCGTCGATGAGGAAGTACTCCTGCTCGGGGCCGACCGTCGTCGCAACCTTCCTGCACTCGATGCCGAACAGCTTCAAAAGGCGCTTTGCCTGCGTGTCGAGCGCGGTCATGGATTTGAGAAGCGGCGCCTTCTTGTCCAGCGTCTCGCCCGTGTAGGAGACGAACACGGTGGGAATGTAGAGGGTGCCTTCCTTCACGAAGGCGGGTGAGGTCGGATCCCACGCCGTGTAGCCGCGGGCGTTCGCCGTCGCACGCGTGCCCCCCGAGGGGAAGGAGGAAGCGTCGGGCTCGCCCACGATGAGGCTCTTCCCCGTCAGCTGCATGATGACCCTGTCGCCCGAGGGCTCGATGAAGCTGTCGTGCTTCTCCGCCGTGAGATTGGTGAGCGGCTGGAACCAGTGGGTGTAGTGGGTCGCGCCCTTCTTCACCGCCCAGTCTTTCATGGCATTGGCGACCGCGCTCGCGATGGAGATGTCGAGCGGTTCGCCCTCGTCGATGGTCTTGCGAAGGGAGCGGTAGACCTCCTTCGGGAGGGAATTTTTCATCACCTCGTCGTTGAATACGTTGCTCGCGAACAGCTCTGTCACGCTCATGGACATTCTCCTTGGTTTTCTTTCCCTACAATTATATGATTTTCCCCCGCGCAAGTCAAACATTTCACCGCAATTTTGCATTCCCCCTCGTTATGTTTTTTATAAGACACATTTATGAGCAAGATTGACATTGCGGTTAGGTCGCGGTCTCCCTTGCCCACCCCTCGGAGGGCACCCGTAGGGCGTGCCTTGTGCAGTGGGTGGCACGAACAACGCGAGTGACGGAAGGGGTGTTACAAATTAGAACGACACCCCCTCCCCCTCATTCCGAACGGGAACACCGCGTCATGTTGAGGGAGCAAGGCGACCGAAACATCCCGAGGAACGAAGTCCGAATTTTCATCCTCGGGATTCTTCGCTTCGCTCAGAATGACGCGGGAAAACAGGGGCAAAGGCCTACCCTTTTTTAAAGGGGAGGCTCCCGCGGAGCGGGTGGTGGGGATTGCAATTCGTGCATCCGTACTCCCATCCCCACCCGTCTGCCCAAGGGCAGCCACCCTCCCCTTCCGCGAAGGGTAGGGCTTTGGACTCCCCTCCCCCTGCGTCCCCCACCCCAAAGGGGAGGGGGATAACACTGTGGATAACAATAGAGAATCCCCTTCCTTGTAAGGACGGGGATAACACTGTAGAGGAAAAGACCCTCCCCCACGATGTGGGGGAGGGCACGCTTTGGGTCGTTACTTGTTACATTGTTGCTTTAGTCCTTGTGAGGAAGGTCGGCAACGGGTGCGGAGATCGCAGTAGCGGCTGCGGCATCTCTCTGATAGGTAATCTCAAACTTCTGAATCTTTGTTGTGGCTGTAAAAGCAAACTCAACAGATTGCTCTGAACCCGTCCAGATTTTTGTATCGCTATCAAAGGAACCTTGCGTCGCCGAACCGCCAAAATCCCCGTTTGTCGTAATCGTAATGTTTGTGATCTTATATCCCTCAGGGACGGATATCGTGAGCGTGGTGGTTTTATAGAAGCGAACTTCCTTTCCGGTATCGTAATATGCCGGCGCAGTGCCACTACCACTCAAACTGAAAGTAACATGTTTTACGGTAAAAGGTAGGGTAAATTTCGTTCCGTTTGTCGTAACGCCCTGTTTCGAGCTCTCCCACGTTATGGAAGAGGACGCGCCCGGCTCAAGATCGGTAAGCACTGCGATGATGACGATGGTGAATGTCTTGGGCGTAGGGGCATCTTTCCCGTTATACGACGCGGAGAGTGTGAGGATAATTGTGACATCGTCTGCCTGAGGAGTCACAGTAATCTTGTACCCCCCCCCATCGATCTCTTCGATCTTGGCGGCAGCGGCGGCTGCGGCGGCAGCATCGGGAGCAGGATCCGTACTCGTGATCTTCCAGTTGAGCGTAACGCCTTCGACAGTCGTCGTGGGAAGAACAAGATCTTCGGTGAGCTCGGTCACTTTGACATCGATCAAATCAAGCGCGCCCTGTGCGATATCTTCATCCGTAAGCGTTGCGCCGCCGGTGTAGGTGACTTTGATTTCGGAAATGCGGACCTGTCCGCCCGTTCCGCCCAAAATGTTATTCGCTACGGCAAATGTATACGATTCACCTTGCACATAAACGATTTTCTTACTCACAATCGTCTTACCGGCCTCACTCGTCAAAATACCATTACTCTCTCTCGAATATGTGATTTCAATCGAGTAAATCGTAGCGTCGTTCTTAGCCGCAAAGGTTATCTTCGCTGCGCCGGATTGGTAAATTCTCCAACCGTCGCCATAGAGCTTACCGGTATTGGAATCGCTCGCTTCCAGCGTGACTTCGATGTTGTTATCAACTTCGAGCGTCTTATTTGCGCTGCTACTATTCCACCCGTGTGCCTCGCCATACTCACTGAGCTTAACGGTGGCTTCGGTGGGCGAATCAGGCGCAGCGGGTGCGGCGGTCTCGACAAAGATCTTGAGCTCAGCCGTCAAAGTTTCTTCGCCGACCTGCACGGAAACCTCAAGTGTGATCTCCGCATCTGTTGTCGTAGCGAGCTTCAAAATCTTAAGCATGTTGTTTTCGACGTTTACAACCCCCTGTTCGCTCGCATTCTTCACCGTCCAAGTAATCGTTGCTCCATACTTGTCCGAAGTGGGAAGGTCAACCCCTGTCGTGTTCTCTTCGGAGAAAACCGTATTTTCGAGCTTGAAGAGATCATCCTTTTGGATAGAACTTAAGACATCGAACGCCTTATCTTCGTCCCCGCCATTCGCCAATTGACCGACCTTGGCAAGATAGCTTGTTGCGTTCCCCGCGTAGGTGACCGCACTCGCGCTCATCGTGGTATAGGTCGAGCCATTGTTCGTATAGGTACCAAGATAATAATCCGTCCCCTCTACATCCATCGTGAAGATCTTATATTGGTCGTTCCACTTCCACACCTGACCCTCGGTCTGAGCGGTGGGAAGTTTGGCGTTGTAATACGTCTTGCCGCTACTTGTGGATTTTATGACTTCGATATACTTGCTGTTTGATTTTACTTGCAGTGTGTAATCTTCGCCGTTCTTGGTAATGGTAACTTCTGCGGCATTCGCCACATTCGTAGTGGTAGCCAAATAATTGCCCGATTCGCTACCTGTAATATAGTACCACTGATAGCCAATCTTCATGCCGAGATAGTAGTCGCCCGATTCGGGGGCAGCATCTACGGCTTGAAGGACCTGCGGACCGAGCTCCTCCACGTCTGCAGGGTTGACGGTGACGTCAAAATCCTTCGTCGCGGTCGCCGCGTCTTCACCATCGCCGACGGTAACGGTCACAGTGAGCTTGCCCGTCACGGCTTCGCCATCGGGAAGGGCGGTCACGGTGAGCTTGCCATTTGCAACCGTGATATAGCTTTTGAGAGACGCTTCTACATCCCACAAAATTGTTGCTTCGTACTGTACGGAAAGCGTGGTCTCGGTGTCGAGAGTGAGCTCTTCATTCAAATCGGCGGCCAAGAATTGGACCTTCGCGGGCTCTTCGATCTCGGCGAGAACGTCCTTTGCCTTGTCCGTATTGGTAAGCTCGGCTTTCGTCCAAACCTTGATGACGGGGTCGACGTCGTTCGCCTTATCCATCTCGAGCTTCGCAGAGTTGCCGCTGCCGAAGAGCTTCAAGTAGCCGTAGACGACGATGTAGTCGCCCTTATGCAACGGGGTGCCCGAGGCGGGCTTGGCCACGATTTCGTTCCAACCAATTGAGTAAAGGAGGAGCGTCGTGGTGCCGTCCTTTGTATCGGCGATATACACACTGCTCATGATGTCGCGGCCGCTCCCGGTATAGGTTTTGCCGGGGTCCGTAATATAACCCTTCACATGGATCATCACCGCTTCGCCGCCGACCGAATAGAGGTCTCCGTCGTTGGTGAGCGTCTTGCCGATCGCAATCGCGTCTTCCACGGTGTAAGGATCGTCCTGCGTGCCCTGCCCTTCGAGGACGGCGGGAACGAGAAGGGTGATTTCGAACGTCTTGTCGCCACTCGCAGCGCCGCACTCGATGTGCGCAGTGAGGGTGACCGTGGTCTCGGCGGTGGGAGCCGTCTTTAAGACGAGCTTCGTGCCCTCGACCTTCGCATTGGTCTCGGGGGAGACGCTCCAGCTGATCGTCGCGCCCTCGGCACCCGTTGCGGGAAGGTCGATGAAGTCGTTAATGTTCGCAAGCGTCGTATTGGCGAGAATGAGAGCGTCTTTCGCGTCTTGGAGCTTATCCGCATCGGACTTCGCCGCGTTGCTCACCGTAACGGTGAAGCCCCAAACGATGGCGCGCTTTGTCGTCGTGATGGTCACTTCCGTCGTGGGCTCGAAGGTGAAGGTCACGTTGCCCTTCGTCGTGCCCATCTGCTTGGTCATGCCGTTCACGGTGAGGCCGGTTTCGCTTGCGCCCCATGCGGCGCAGTCGATGACGATCTTGTTGACTGCCTTCGCGAAGGTGAGCGTGATCGTGCCACCGCCATTGCTATTGCCGAATTTCAACAACTTGCCGCCGGCCGCGGGGCCGCCGCTGCTATTTCCCTTGTAGACATAGCTCGGCGTGGCAGAGATGATGATGGCGGGATCGGTCTGGGCATTGAGAACGGTAAGGAGCTCTTCGGCGGAAATTTGTTGTGCATTTCCATCGGGAAGCTCTACTTCGTCGAAGTTATACGTTCTGTCGCCATCTTCGATGGTGACGCCGGCTGCAACGGAGAGCGTGACGGTATCCATCAAGGTCGCCGCACCGGTCGCATTGATGGTGAGGGTGATTTCGCTCGCCGACGCGCCGTGCACCACGGTGAGCTTGTCGTTTGCAACCGTCCCTACGCTTGCGGTATATGCAAGCGTGATGCCCGAAATGGTCGAGGCGGGAAGATCGATCTCGGAAACGATCGCGGGAACTTCTGTCCCGATGGCAGCCTTCGCCCACTCGATAGCCTGTTCTGCCTTTTGCTGGGCGGTACGAGGATCGGTATACGACACGACCTCGATATTCACACTATCCTTGCTGTTGATCTCGGGCGTTGCGTTGCCGCTCGACTTGTAGTTCTGGAAATACCCGTAGACGATGATCTCCGCGCCTTCCACAAGGTCGTGCTCCAAGGTGAGAAGTTCGTGCGTATCCTTCGGGAACAGCTTGTAGACGACGATGGCGTCTGCAGAGTTCTTGGTGCTATCCTTGGAATCTGCGATATAGACCCTGTACCAATTATTGTTGCTACCGTCCCAAGGGCTGCCGAAATCGACGACGTAGCCCTTCACATAGAAGCGGTCGGAGGAATAGCTGTCTGCCCCCGTGCCCGCGGTGATCTTACGGACTTCTTCCAACGCCTCGGTGACGGAATAAGGATTTTCCTTCGCCGTGCCCTTGGCAGCCTGCCCTTCGGGCGTGAGGGTGATCTCGATCTCCTTCGGGGAGGAAGTCTTGGCGTCGGCGCCGGTGCCGACCGTTGCGGTGACGGTGAGGATCACCTTCACCTCGCCCTCGGTGGGAAGCTTGGTGATGCTGAGCTTGTTCTCTGCAACAGAGACGTAGCCGTTTTCCGCATCCTTCACGCCCCACGTGAGAGCCGCGTTGAAGGTGGGCTCGGTCGCGGGGAGATCGTTCTCCCCAAGCGTGTTGAAGTTCCTGTCCTCAAGCGCGTAGCCCTTGATGGCGAGCGCCGCCTTTTCGGCGTTGGTGAGGCCGGAAGCCGCCGTGTAGGCAGTGATGGTAGGATTGGTGCTTCCGCTGTAGGTGACTTGGATGGTGTTGCCCTTGTAGTTCTGAATGTAACCATAGACGACGACGTAATCGCCGACATGAAGCGGGTTTGCGTCCGTCTTTGCGGCGGGAGCTGCGAGGATGCCGGTCGCAAAGTAGAATCTGTACACCGCGGCTTGGTAATCGCCTTCCAAGCTCGTAATGCGCACATTTTGAGCATAGACGATGCCGTTGTATTCCGTCAATGTACCGACTGCGGCGATGTAGCCTTCCACATAGACCCGCGCGGTGGAGCCGGCTTCTTGATAATACGCGTCCTCACCGAGGCGCGAGCCGATATTCTTTACATCCTCTGCGGTGAAAGGTTTCCCCTGCGTGCCCTCGCCCTCGAGAACGAGCGGCGCTTGCACGGTGATGGTGAATTCCTTGGTGGCCGTCTTGTCGCCGACCGTAACGGTCGCGGTGACGGTGACGGAAACTTCGCCTTCGGCAGGCAGCTTCTTCGCAACGAGCGAATTGCCGGACTTTTCGACATACTCGTTTGTGGCGACTTCCCATGCGATGGTCGAGCCGTAGATGCCCGTCGTGGGAAGTTCGATGCTTTCGTTTTGCTCGAGGAGCATCGTCTTGGAGAGCGAGAGAACGTCCTTCGCGAAGTCCGCCTTCTGCTGGTTGGTCATGGTCGAGGAATTGTCGACGATCTTGGAAATGACGCCGCCCTGCGTGAATTCGAACGTGCCGTTGTAGTTGGTGAGCTCGCCGTAGACCGTGACGGTGTCGCCGGGCTTGATGTTCTCGTACCCGTCGCCCGAAGCGCGGTAAACTTCGAATTCGTGGAAGGAGCCGACCTTCATATAGAACGTGGCATTCTTGAAGTCGCCCGTCTGGATCTCCACGATGGAAGTGATCGTACCGGTGAGCTCGTAGGTGCCCGGCAGGCTCTTCTTGGAGGCAAGGGCGAAGAAGGCGTTGAGGATCTCCTCCTCTTTGTAGGTGTAGCCGCACTTGCAGACGTTGCGGTTAGGGGTGCAGTCGACTTCCTTCTCGACATCCGAGCCGTCGTCGCAGCCTTCCGCCGTGCAGACCTCCTTGTGCTTGAAGGTGCCTTCGATATGCGTGTAGCTCCAAACGTGGTTGTGCACGCCCGTCGCATACGTTGCGCCGACGCCAAGGAGGAAGAGACGGCTGGAGGAAGTCTCGCTCTTGTTTACCGTCTCGATCGTAACGGTCTCGGTGGGCGTTTCAAGCGCAAAGGTGATGGCCTCGGGGGCATCCGAACCCGCTTCGACCGCTTCGGCGCCGTTCACGGTGATCTTATCGCCCGAGGTAGCCGACCACGCCTGCGCAAGCACTGTGACGGAGCTGACCTTCTTCGAGAACACCAACGTGATCTTGCCGTTGTTGCTGCTCGTGCCCAAACGGAGGAAGCCGCCCTGGTTCTGGTAGGCGCCGCCCGACGTGTTGCCTTCGTAGACCGAGCTTGCCTCGGCCACTTCCACGAGCCCGGAGCCTTCGAGCCCGGACGCCTTGAATGCGTTTAACGTTGTAGCGGCATTGAGGGAAACGCCCACGCCCGTAAGGCCTGCAAAATCGAATTGCTCGTCGCAGCCGATGATGGGATTGTGTGGTACTCTATGCGTAAAGGAAACATTCGCCGAAGCGTCGTTTACGGTCGCGGTGGCCCTGAGGACATACTCAACGTCCTTCTCGGCATCGGGCGAGACGCTGATCTTGACCAGCTTCGTGGTCTCGTCCATCGTGCCGACCGAAACGTACTTGCTCAGCTCTGTCTCGGTCGCGGAGCCGACTGTCCACGTGATGGGGATCGCCTCGGTACCCGCTCTAGCTTGCCCGATCACCTCGTAATCGCGCACCGTGTCCACTGCAACGCTTTCATACATGGACTTGACGACGTTGATCGCGGTGGTCGCTTTGTCTTGATCCGTCATGCCCGAGGTCTCATTTTCGTCACCGTCGCCGCCGCAAGCCGCGAGACCGAACGACAGAGTGAAAGCCAATGCAGCCGACAGAAAACCGACCAGCCATTTCTTCTTCATACCTTCTTCTCCTTTTGAAATTTTTTTATGTTATTTTGATACATAAAACAGATTTGTTCCCCGAGGGGGAAGCATAGTCATTCCCGCCATGCTCCCATGGCGGGAATTTCCGTTAGCCGACGATCTCGATGAAGTCCATAAGGTGGACCTTCACCTGGTAATTGCCGTAGTATTTTTCGACAATGCCCTTCACGTTGATCGTCTTGCCCTCGTACTTATCCTTCTTGACGAGTACGCCGTCCTCTTTGAATACCGTCGTGCGGACGGTGATCTTCGTCCCATCTCCGGCGACGCAATGGAGCGACATTGCCCCGTCGTTCTCGCCGCCGTTGGAGGTGGTGCTCACGCTTTCGACCACGAGGTTTTTCAGGCTGACCGTCGTATCGAGCAGCGCCTCGCCGATCTTGAAGTTGAGAACTTCCTCCTCTTCCTCCTCGCCGCTGATAAAGCGGATCTCCTTGGTCCCGGAGGTGATCTCCTTGGCGGTGTGCTCGGCAAAGGACGCCTCGCCTGTGCCCTCCCCTCCTTCCACGATGACCGTATTGGTCGTGAATTCGGGGTGGAAGGAATTGCAGGTGACGCCGGAGATTTGGTAGGAATCCCCCGTCTCGAAGTAGGTGACCGTGCCGTGCACGCTCACGCGGTTGCCGATCTTGAGCACGCTGCGGAGGTCCGCCCCGGGCGTATAGCCATAATACACGGAGATGCCGAAGTAGAGGCCCGTCTCCTCGTCGTAGTCCTCGATGTAGACGGATTCGCCCATCTGCGTGGTGACGACGCCTTCGACTCGCACCGTCTTTTGCACATAATCCTGTAGGTGGCAGCGGAGCTTCTTGAGCGTCATGTTGAAGGCTTCGCCCTCGTAGAAGTTCTCGTCTACGTCGTTGGAGTAGACGCGGAGCCTGCTGTTTTGCGCTTGCACGATGGCATCCATCGCGATGTCGCCATAGCGGTTGTCCTTCGAGGACTGCGCACGGCCGTAGCCGTATTGCAGAAGCTCGATATTGAGGTTGCGGTAATCCGTCCCGTCCTGCGGCATGTACCAGATCCAAAGCGTGTAGCGCTCGCCCGTCGAGTCGATATTCCACTTGTTGTTGTCCGACTCCACGATGATAGATTTGGCAGATTCCAGCTTCTCATGCGTGAAGTTGGAAGCCGTCTTGCCCCATTTCTCGACGTCGCCCGTCGATTCGGGGGTATTCACCGCGAGATAGCGCGCCTTGATGTAGCCGTAGGTCTCCGCGAAATCCGCCGCATTGTACGACGTGATCGTGGAATTCGTCTTGGGGTCGAAGTGGGTCGTATCGCCGTCGATATAGTTGCGGACGGTGACTTCCTGCTTCTTGGTGTCTGACGACATGTCGAGCTTGAGGTTGGCGACATAATCGATAAACTCCGTCTCGCCGCCGCCCTCCTCCTCGCCGCAACCCGCCAGAACGGGAACGACGAGAAGCGCCGAACAAAGCATGGTAATACAAGTTTTGAAGATGCTTTTCATAGTCTTGACAGGGATCCCCCTCTTTTTTCTGCAATTAGCCGCGCTTGCATTCCGCCAAAGCGGTCTTGAAGATCTCGTCGATCTTATCGGGAGTGGAGAACACGGCCGCCATGAGCGCACCTACCTGATCGCGCGCCTTCGCGGAACCCTCGAATGCGGGAGAGGTGTAGTAGGCATCCTCCTGCTCCATGCAGACCTTCGCCGAGAGCGCGGTAAGATTTCCCTTGCCGTCTGCCGCATCGAGAAGGCGCTTATACGTCGCATTGGTCTCCATCACTTCCTTCTTCAGGACGGGGACATACCCGGAGGTCATGGAAAATTCCGCCTGGAAGCCTATACTGGTCGTGAGATACTTCACAAGCAGCCAGCTCGCGAGCACCTTCTGCGGGTCGTCGTCCTTAAAGATGCAGACGGAAGGCCCCTGCGAGATGACCTTGGGCTTTTCGGGATTTGCCTGAGGGATGCTGGTGATGCCGACTTCGAATTCGAATTCGCCTTGGTTTTCGTCGGACATCTGATAGGACGCGCCCGCCGTGGACCCGATGCACATGTATGCGCGCGGAAGGGGCTGCCCCGTCTCCTCGTTCACGCCGTTCTCGGTGAACAGGTAGGAGGTGTATTTGTCGTTATTCAAGGTCTGCGTGGTGACGAGCCCTTCCTGATACCAACCCGCAAAGCGCTGCACGAACGCGCGGTTCTCGGCTGTATCGAAGAGGTACTTCTCCCCCGTCGCCGAGGTGTAGGGCGTGCCGAGCTGTTCGCACATGGTGATAAACCAATTCGCCTCGGAATCGTAGCCGAGAGGGATGGAAGTGGGATACTTCTTCTTGATCTTGCGGCAGACATCCTCCATCTCGTCCCATGTGGTGGGGACGGAGAGCTTTTCGCCGTCGAATAGTTCGTTGTCAAAGACCGTCTTGTTATAGAAGAGAACTTCAGTCGATTTGGAGAAGGGCATACAGTACATTTTCCCGTCGGCGAATTCCTTGCCTTCGTTGTAGTACCCATCGATGAACATGTCCTTTTCCTCTTCGGACAACCCGAGCTTGACCTCCGTCCCGTCCTGACGGGTGATGGTCATGTCGGCATAGGCGCCGCCGGGGAGGAAGTCGTCGAGGGGCTGCACGGCTGCGGCGGTATTATACGTCGCAACGTGGTCGGGATAGCAGTACGCAATGTTGGGCTGGTTGCCCGCAACGATCTGCGTGTAGAGGAGATCGCGCAAGCTATCGTAATTGCCCGCCGCGGCGCTGTCTGCCCCAACCACCGTGATGTTGGGATAGAGCTTTTGGAACTCCGCAAGATGCGTCGCCAACACCCCTCTGAGGTTTTGCCCCATGGTATGGGAGAAGGTGATGGTCACGGGCTTCGTGATGTCGAAGCCGCCCTCGGGCATGGTAAAATTCGCTTTCGTGCCGTTGCCGCCGCATCCGGAAAGCCCGAGAGATGCCGCCATCGTACACGCGAGCGCACCCGCCATAACTACTGCACCGAATTTCTTCTTCATGGTTTTCTCCTTATTTTTATTATCTGAAATTCTTCAAGCTGCCTGACTTTTACGAGGGGATCACCCCTTGATGCCGCTACGCGACACCCCGTGCATGATATATTTGCGAAGGAAGATGAACACGAGCAGGAGCGGGAGCGTAACGAGCACGATCGCCGCCATCTGAACGGGATACAACGTATCGCCTGCCGCATTTTGGAACCCGGCGCCGCGAAGGCCTACCGTCACGAGCTCGAACACGCCCTGCCCAACGAGGTTGGGCCAAATGTAACCGTTCCACGCGCCCATCATCTTGAGAATGGTGATGGAAATGAGCGTGGGCGCGGAGAGCGGGATCATCACCTTCCATAGGTATTTCAAGTCGCTCGTTCCGTCGACCTTGGCGGCGAGATACAGCTCGTTGGGGATCTGCATGAAATTCTGCCGCAAGAGGTAGATGTAGAACACGCTGACGAGGAAGGGCACGACGAGCGCCGTAAAGACGCCCATTCCGTCGTGGAGCCATCCGAGCCCCGAGACCGTGACGTAGTTACTGATGGTGAAGAGCTCACCGGGGAGCATCATCGTCGCAAGCATCGCGGCGAACACCGCATTCTTCCCCTTGAATTCGAGCCGCGCAAACGCATACGCCGAAAGGACGGTGAGCACCAACGACAAAAGCGTGGAAACGACGCCCACAAGCACGGTATTCAAAAAGAGTTTACCCAAATTGAATTCGTTGGCAATGTACACATTATCTTCGGGCACATTCACAAAGAGATATAGGTAGTTTTCCCACTTGAATTGCTGCGGCCAAAAGGTCGGAATGGTGGCCTCGTACTCCCCCTGCGTTTTCACGGAGGAAATGAGCATCCAGTAGAACGGGAACAGCACCGTGATCGCCATGAGCGTGAGGAAAGTGTAGAGGGCGATCTGTACCAAGATCTTTACGGCGAGCTGCTTTCTCGAGATCGCATCGACCGCCGTGGATTTCTTTGCGGGGGGCGTCTCCTCGGGCGCCTGAACGGGGATATCTTGATTTTCTACGGCAACGTTTGTATCCGTCATATTCTCCCCTCCTCTTAATAGTGGACCTTTTTCTTGCTGACGTACAGATTGAGCATGGTAACGACAAAAATGATGACAAACAGGATGAGCGCCGCCGCACTCGCACTGCCTTGGTTGGACTTGATGCTATCGTACACAAGGCCGACCATGGTGTTCAACGGCTTGCCCATCGAGCCGGGAGGGCCCATATATTTTTCGCCGAAGATACCGACGATACTCGTGTATTCCTTAAAGCCGCCGATAAAGCCCGTGATGACGACGTAGGCGATCATCGGGGAAAGAAGCGGCACGGTGATCTTCCAAAAGATGCGAACGCGGGACGCACCGTCTACCTTCGCCGCGTCGTAATATTGCTTGTTGACGCCCTGAAGCCCGCCGAGGAGCACCAAAATTTTGAACGGAAGCGCGTTCCAAATGATATAAAAGAAGAGAACGGACATATTCGCCCAGTAGCTCGAGCCTTCGTTGACCCAGTTGATCGCCGTCCCGCCGAACGCCTCGATGATGGTATTGACGATACCGACGGAGGTCGGAGGGGAAGCAGGGCTGTAGCCGATCATTTGGAACATTGCCATGAACACCATACCGATGGCGATGCTGTTCGTGACATAGGGAAGGAAGAAAATGGTCTGAAAGACTTTCCTGAGCGGTTTGATGGAGTTGAGCGCCACCGCGATGAGCAGCGCCAGCATCGTGGAAACGGGCACCGTGACCACGGTAAGGAGCATCGTGTTCCCCAGTGCGGTCAAGAACCCTTCGTATCCGACGACATAGGCAAAATTCTGAAATGTAAACTCAAAGTTGTACATCCCGCCCATGTCCTTAAGGAAGTCGTAGCCGATGGGGTCTCCCCCGGCGCTGACGTCCCTCAAGTCCGCCAAAAACGCCATGCGGACGGTATTGATAATGGGCCAAACCGTAAAGACCGCGAGGACCACCAATGTGGGCAGCAGATACAGCCACGGCTTGATGACGCGCATCACCCTCTCGCGGCGGATCTTCTTCTCCTCCTTGGAGAGAGGGGGCTTCTTGCCGCCGTCCTGCGTGCCGATCTCTTCGGCGACGGGCGCTTCCCCCGCCACGGGCTCTTCGATCGCAGCGGGCTCTTGTACCATTTCGTCCATTACTCGCTCTCCTTGCGCTCTTCGGCCTGTTCGGCGGCTTGTCCCTCCGCACCTTCTTCCGCGGGGGTCTCGTTCTCCTCTTCGACAAATTCGACCTTCTTCTTACGGAACACCTTGGAGAAGAAGCTCTTCTTGGGCTCGGGCACCGTCTCCTCCTTCGCCTTATCGTCCGCCTCGCGGGGAAGCGGGCCCTCGTGCGAGGAGTGGAATTCCCCCTCCGCCTGCATTTGGGCGAGCATCTGCTCGTGCGCGGCGATCTGCCCGCCGAAATAGACGCGGTCCTCCGTCTCCTTGTTGAAGAGGAACACCTTGTGCTCCTTCAAGGAGAAGCGGGCGACGTTGCCCTTGATCTTTCCCATCTCGTCCGCCGAGATGATGGAGCGGACGACGGGGTTGAGCGAATTGGCGTTCGTCGAAACGACCGAGATGTCCCTCCCCATGACGTCGATGCCCGAGACCTCCCCGGTGAGCCCGCCCTTCTCGTCGAGAAGGAAGCCCTCTGGACGGATCCCCACATACACTTCCTGGTCCTCCACGCCCTTCGCTTCGATGACGCACTCCTCGCCGATGAACACCTTTCCGCCTTCCACCTTGCCCGAAAAGACGTTGATGGGCGGCGTGCCGAGGAATTTTGCGACGAAGAGGTTGGCGGGGTCGTCGTACACCCACTGGGGCTTGCCCGTCTGCATGATGACGCCCAGCTTCATGACCACGATGAAGTCGGAGATGGACATCGCCTCCTCCTGATCGTGCGTGACGAAGATGGTCGTGATCTTGGTATCGCGTTGGATGCGGCGGATCTCTTCGCGCGTCTGAAGGCGCAATCTTGCGTCCAAGTTAGAAAGAGGCTCGTCCAAGAGGAGGACGCGGGGCATTTTCACGAGCGCCCGCGCGATGGCGACGCGCTGCTGCTGTCCGCCCGAGAGCTCCGAGGGCTTGCGGTTCATGAATTCGTCGATTTGAACGAGCTTCGCGACCTCATTCGCCCGCGTGAGCATCTCCTCCTTGGAGAGCCTGTTTTCCCCCTTGAGATTTTGTAAGGGGAACAAGATATTTTGTTGTACCGTGAGATGCGGGTACAGCGCATAATTCTGAAAGACCAGCCCGATGCCCCTGTTTTCGGGGGAGAGCTTCGTCACGTCGTCGTCGCCGAAATAAATTTTCCCGCTCGAGGGCGCCTGCAAGCCGCTGATCATAAACAGCGTCGTGCTCTTTCCGCAACCGGAGGGACCGAGAAGCCCGATGAGCTTGCCGTCCGGGATCTCGAGATTGAAATCGTTGACGGCGACCACTTCCGCGTTCTTGTCCTTCTTGTTTCGGCTCGGGAAAATTTTTGTGAGGTGCTCCAATACAACTTTCATAGCGTTTCCTTTTCCGTGGGTGATATTTCTTGCGTGCTCAAACGTTTTTTTGTTGTTCGATGAATTGTTTCTGCGCGCTCGCCTTCTTTGCCGCAAGTTCCTCTTCGGAGTCGAAGATCATCTGCACTTTCATGTCTGCAACGGCGGTGAAGGCAAGGATATCGTGTATCGGGGTGTGATTCCTCGTGGCGAAGAAGAGCACAAGATTCAAAATGAAGAGAGCCGCGAGAAGAATGATCGCGAGCAGCCCCAATCCGCCGAAGAAGAACAAGAAAATAAGCAGGATGGGGAACATGGTCTCGATGGCAAATTTCCCGAGGATCGACCTTGCGAACAGGGCGACGCTTGCCATCTTCACGCAATCGGGGCGGACGACGCAGATGCCGAACACCTTTTTCCCGACCGTCTGCCCGTTTCCGAGGATGAGCGGGACGACGAATTCGAGGAGAAGGTAGGAGACCGCGAGCCCGATGGAGACCATCATAAAGAGCAGAGAGTAGACGTATCGGTACTGCGCATTCACCGTTTCCGCGGGGGTGAGGGCTTGAAAGGCGGCATATGCCTCCTCGGTCGCCTCGTCCTCCCCCTTCGAATCGCGGAGCCGCACGAGCACGTCGTCCAAGGTGACGCTTTGCCCGTCCTTTTGAACGGTGTACCCGTCCTCCGTTTCCTCGTAGGTGAAGCCGTAGTAGGGAGCGACCTCGCCCATGTAGTCCGCCCGGAAATCCTCCCATTCGGTGTAGTAGGAGGAGGCAAGGTGCTGCGCCCCGTCGAAATCGCAGATGAGCGAGACGATCCACATGACGCCCGTCGTAAGCACCGCGAGCAGGATCGCATCGAGGAGCCAAGCGGACGCCCTCTTCACGAACCCGATTTTTTTAAGCTCAAACATGCGGCAGTCTCCGAGCCTCTGCAACGAGACCTTTCGTTTTTTCCATTATAACACAACTCGCCCCCGAAAAGCAATGATTTCTCAAAAGATTTTTGCGCAACTTTGTAAATTTTTTTCTATTTGTTGAAAATAACTCACGCCAATGCAATTTATTTACGTTTTTTGCGGCGCACGAGCAAAAGCGGCGTGAAAGCGGCGATCAAAGCGGCGCCGCCCATGCCCGAAACCACGCTGCCGCAGCCCAAGGCACCCTCGTCCCCTGCCGCCGTGCTCCCGTCCGCGGGCTTCTGTTCTCCTTGGGAAGGGTTCTCTCCTCCCTCGGAAGGTTGTTCCCCTTGCGAAGGATTCTCTTCCCCCCCGGAAGGCTTCTGCTCGCCCGACGGAATATCGGGGTCGTCGGAATCGCCGGGGTCGACCGGCGTATCCGAAGTATCGGGGTCAACGGGAGTATCGGGGTCGGCGGGCGTGGAAGAGGCGAATTCGACGACGATGCTATCGAGATAGCAGGCGCCGCTCGATCTATCGAGCTCATAGGTGAGGGCGAAGTAGGTACCGTCCCCCGTCACTTCCCATGTGACGCCCTCCGCCGTCACGGTTTTTGTCCCTTGGTCGGTGCCCTCGGTGGGTTTGCCCGCCACCTCGCCGTAGGGCGTATCCGAAGTGAGCAGCTTCCAAGGCCTCTCGGTTTCCCCCTCTTTGAGCTTGACGGTGACCGAGCTTATCTTACCGCCCGTCGGCGTCGTGCTGGCGAGGTAGTAACTATCTTTCTTCTTGTTGAACTGCATCACGCTCGTCTCGCCGCCGTACACAAATGCAATGCCCTCTACGCCGTCCGCAGACCACGGGTGGAAGCCGTATTTTGCAGACTGCATTTCAAAGCTCGACGCGCCGATCGTCACCGTTCCGCCCTTGGGCTCGTCGGGAGTATCGGGCTCGTCGGGATCGTCGGGATCCACGGGAGGGTCGACGGGCGTATCGGCGCCGTCCCCCCAAATGGCGCTCACATATTCGGGGTGGTCGATGAAGGGATTGCGGTTGCCCTGAATTCGATACGCCGCCTCGTTGCGGGTGGTCTCGATCTCGTCGACGGGGTCGAGCTTGTTCCACTCGACGAGGAGGTCGAACGCCGCCTCCTCCGAGCTCGCCGAGATGATATTGGTGATGGGAAGGGTGCCGAAGTACCCGCTGCTCCCATTGCCGTTCGTCGTGCCGTGCACGTTCGAATAGGTATTATAATGGGTATAAACGTAGAGCACGATGCGCGCCGCGTCCCCCTTCACGTTGTCGAGGGGCTCGAACACGCCGCCCGATTGGTAGCCGCCGATTTTGGAATTTCCTCCCCCGAGCTTTTGGGTATAGACGGGGCTGCCGTTCGAAACTTCGCCATACAGCTTGTTCCCGCGGTCCGAATTCATCTTGACTTCGGAGGGGCGAAGGTGGTGAAGGTCGGCTCCCCCGCCTTCTTTCCCCCATTTCCCGTTGGAATTCGCCTGCGGCCAAACGTGTTCGCGGTTCCATTTTCCGTTATCGCCCGAAAAGCCCTCGGGTTTGTCGTTGATGTAATAGCGAATGGTCTCGTGGGTGTAGAATTCGACGACGCCGTCCTCGCCGTTCAGAGCGGGGTCGGTGATCTTTGCATTGTCCCTGCTGGCGTCGTAATTGACATATGTCGTATGCGTTGTGGTGATGAGGTCGTGGAGCTCTCCGAGGAGCGCGTCTCCCCCGCTCGCCGTGATGGAAGAATAGTAGCTCCCCTCGGCGGCGGAAGCCTGCTGTGTGCGGGGGAATGCCCCGACGGTGAGCGCGGCGAGCGCCGCCGCAGCCACGAAAGAAATTGCCCGATACTTCATTTGTCTCCCCTCCTTTCAGCCCGAAACGCGCGTTTGGTTTTGTCTGTATTTGAGCCAGCACTTTCTGCACATGGCGACGTAGCGGTCGTTGCCGCCCACGAGGATCTGCGAGCCCTCCGTCACCACCCGTCCCTCGTCGTCGAGGCGGGCGTTCACCGTCGCCTTGGCGCCGCAAGTGCACACCGATTTGATCTCGGAGATGGACTCCGCGATCTCGAACAGCCGCTTGCTCCCCGGGAACAGGTGGGTGGTGAAGTCGGTCGCAAGCCCGAAGCACAGCACGGGCACGTTCTTTTCTATGACGACGTCGGCGAGCTGGTCCACCTGCTCGGGCGTCAAAAACTGGCATTCGTCCACGATGATGACGTCTCGGTCGGAGTACTTTTCCGTATAGAGGCGGAAAAGGTTTTCCTCCTCGCTCACCGCGAGCGCCTCCTGTTGAAGCCCGATGCGGGAGCGGACGGTCGTCTCTCCGTCGCGCGTGTCGATGGCGGGCTTGAGGAGGAGCACCCGCATGTTGCGCTCCTCGTAGTTGAATTTGGTGATGAGCGCCTGCGCCGTCTTGGAACAGCCCATCGCGCCGAATTTGAAGTATAATTTCGCCATAGATCACCTGTTGTGTTTTCCGTCTCGCGAAAGCCGCGCGCACTTGTCATCTCGAGTGAAAGCGAAGCCGAAATCGAGAGATCTCATGCGGCTATCGAAAGAGATTTCTCCACGCGCTACGCCCCTCGAAATGACACGCGCGGGGCGGTTGCGCCCCTCGAAATGACAATAGCGGGGTCTACTCGATCACGTCGTAGATGAGCGGCTCGACGGGTGGCCGCTGCGCACCGAACGAGGTCGCGGAAAGCAGCTTTTCCTCCGCCGCCGCAAGGGAGGAGGCGTTGTTTGTAAAGAGCGTCGCGATGGGCTCGCCCTTTTTCACGAAGTCCCCCGTCTTTTTGCGGAGGAGGATGCCCGCGGAGTAGTCGATCGCATCCTCTGCGGTGTTGCGCCCCGCGCCGAGAAGCAAGCTCGCGGTGCCGTAGGCCTCGGTATCCACATGGCGGATGTAGCCCTCCTCGGGGCTCAACACGTCGTGCGCGCAGCCCGCCTTCTTGAATTTCTCGGGGTGTTCGATGAGGGAAACATCCCCGCCCTGCGCCTTCACCGTCTCCTTGAGCTTTCGGAGCGCGGAGCCGTCCGAGATCGCCCCCTTGGCAAGGGCGCGGCACTCCTCCACGCTTCCCTTTCCCGCCAGCGAGAGCATGTAGGAAGCGAGGGTGAGGCAGACTTCGGTGAAGTCCTCGGGGCCCTTCCCCCGCAGCGTCTCGACGGCTTCTACTACCTCGAGCGAATTGCCGATGGCATGCCCCAAGGGCACGTCCATATTGGTGATGAGCGCCGCCATCTTCTTGCCCGCGTTCTTGCCGATGTCCACCATGAGGCGGGCGAGCGCGCGGCTGTTTTCCGCCGTTTTCATGAAGGACCCGCTGCCCGTTTTCACGTCGAGCACGATGCAATCGTCGTCGGCGGCGAGCTTTTTGCCCATGATGCTCGCGGCGATGAGCGGCATGCTGTCCACCGTCGCCGTCACGTCGCGCAGGGCATAGAGCTTTTTATCGGCGGGGGCGAATTCCTTGGACTGCCCCACGATGGCGAGCCCGATCCTCTCCACCTGCGCTAAAAAATCTTCCTCCGAGAGGGTGGTGCGGAAGCCCTCGATGGCCTCCAATTTATCGACGGTGCCGCCCGTGTGCCCGAGCCCCCTTCCGCTCATCTTGGCGACCTTCACCCCAAGGGATGCGACGATGGGCGCAACGACGAGGCTGGTCTTATCC
>CANRHI010000016.1 GCA_947630365.1 uncultured Clostridia bacterium | reverse complement strand
CAGGGCACCGCTAACTCCCCACCTATCACAGCATATTCAGTATAGCGCAACCGACGATTTTTTGCAACCGTTTTTATGGGGAAATTTCGAAACGCCCCCCTTGATAGTACAGCGGAAACTTTAGCCCCCGCTTTTGCGGATAGTACGCCCCCTTCCTTGCGAAGGGGAGATAGTACGGTACCCCCCTCCTTGGCAAGGAGGGGGGTAGGGGGGAGGTCGCTCTGATACAACAAGCAAACATCACGGACGATTGAGAGGGGAGGAGGAAAGCAGCTTCATCTGCTCCCTTGCGTATTCCTTGGCGGAAGGCTTCAGACTGCGGAAGAGCCGCACGAGCTCGCGCTCCTCCTCCGTGAGCGCATAGGGAAGCGGCGCCCGATCCCTTCCCGCCAAATAATCGAGCGTGCACCCAAAGTAATCGGCGTATTTTATTAAAATGTAGATGTTTGGGTCGTGAGATCTTTCATGAGAAGCAACCGTTGTTTGCGAAGTGCCGACCGCGTCTGCCAACTGTTTCTGCGTTAAACCGTTTTCTGTCCGCAATTCTCGAATTCGCTCGTTAATCGTCAATTCATCCATAACCATATTTTAACAAAATCCTGCTTGAAAACGTTGACAAAACAACGAGATATTGTTATAATAACATCGAATAACGCGAACGCGTTTAGAAATGGAGAATATTATGGCATTGATTGTTTGTCCGCATTGCGGAGAAAAAGTTAGCGATACGGTAGCCGTGTGTATTCATTGTGGAGCAAGCATTAAGGACAAAGAGCCAGAGTCCATGCGGATTTTCGAAAAGATGGGAGAAGGCGAAAAAAATATTTTATCGCAGCAATTTCAGCAGGCCTATCACGAATATTCATTTCCACAAGATAGAAATCGGTCAGTAACAAAAAGTAGAATTGCGATGGCGGCATCGACTGTCGTGTCAGCAATTTGTTTATCGCTTCTTATCGTCCGCATTCTCGTTTCGCGCGAAGTAATTCATTTCGAAACTGAAGGCGACAGCTTTCTAATCCCCGGGATAATTTTATTTGCGGCGATTTTGGTACTTCTTATTTCAATAGTGGTATGGTTGACCTTAAGATCATCTGCAAAGAAGTCCATGCGAAGATATCTGCTCTACATAAAGATCTTTCAAGCGTGGTTATCTCTGCGGGGGATTCAATATAGGCCCATGTTTCGGACAAGCGAAAAGAAGTACAAGAAATATTACATGAATATAAATCCAAATCTATACCTAAAGGAGGAAAAGTAAAAATGTCGCTTGTACATTGTCCCGAATGTGGACAGGAAGTATCCAATCAAGCAAAAAAATGTATCCACTGCGGCGTCTCCTTGTTTATCTGCCCCGAATGTGGAAAAATTTCCATTGGAGAGGGGAAATGCACTGGTTGCGGATACACGGTGGCACCTGCGGTTAAAGCGCCTACAGAGAATAAGTCTGTAGTGGAACCGTCCTATTCCCGCTCATTTACCGTTGTCGACCGTTGGCGTGCAAATGATTTAGATGCGAAGAAGGTACAAAAAGTTTTCACCATTCTTGGTTGGGGTATATTGATTCTCGGTTGGGTCTTGACGATTATTTGGTTTTTCCAAATCTTCAACGATTATCTTGATACAAGTTTGGGAAATTTATTGCAATTAGCTTTGAACCATGAGGACAATCTTGAAAGTACGAACCATTATTGCATAGGTATTCTCATTGTATCGATTGGGGAAACAATGCTTCCTTTTATAAAATCATGTTACCCGGCGTTCAGTTGTGCGAAATGGATACGGGGAAATAAAATCGAAGTAGGCGAGGACATATCCATGCTCTACACCGAGAAAGCAGAAGAAGATGAAGAAGAAACCTTTGAAGAAGATTCGGATGAAGAATCAAAGAATACCATGGACGCAGATGAAAAAGTGGATTTGATAAAATCGTCGATTTTTTTGGCTGTAGATCCGAATCAAAGTGTTTTTTATTGCATGCTCAAAGCCATTCCGTATATAGTTTCCATGGCTTTGCAAATCTTTGCTCTCGTTTGTTGCAAAGATAATGCAACAGCATATATGGAAAGTGTTTTGATGGGGGATTATGTGGATAATGGGAATGGTGGATTGGTTTTCACGATTGATTATTCTTTTGATTGGAAAACACTTTTAATTGGCTTAGCAATCTTTGCTGTTCTATGGATTGCAACGACGGTTATATGTGATTTTATTAGGGAAAAAAGAATGGATAAAACTTTGCAGAAGTTAAAAAAGGTAGAATCAAAATAAATATCTGTTGCGCAGCCCGCCGACGCTTTGCGTCGGCGGGCTGCGCAACAGAGACAGCTCCTTAGAAAGGAAAGGGATTTTGTCTATTTCCGTGATGCCCCTTGGCGCCCCCTTGAGGGGGAGCTGGCGCGCTGACCTTGCGCGACTGAGGGGGTGTCATTCTTAACACGCAACACCCCTTCCGTCACTCGCCGTGGCTCGTGCCTTGGCTGGGATGCAGGGGGAGGGGCACCGCAGCAGTGGGGCGCCGGGAGGGCATGTGGAAAAAATTTCAAAAAATTTCCCGCAGAGGGCACGAAAAGTGTTGACAAATCACGGGGGGGGTTATAATTTAAGGTACATTCGTAAAAGGAGAAACGATATGAAAAAGCAGTTGGCAAAAATGTTGGCAGTAGCGCTTGCGGGGGCCATGTGCTTGGGCATCGCGGCATGCGGAGAGGACGAGGAGAAGGCGCCCGAGGAGCTTTCCGCCGAGGAGATCGTGGGCGTGGAAGTCACCGCGGAGCAGTGGAAAGCCGCCGTCGAGCAATTCAGCGAAAACGACGAGAAGTGCACCGCGATCATCTTGATGGAACAGGTGTACGAGGTCACGGATTATCCGTCTCCCGACGCGGAGGGCGGAAAAATCAGCGGAAAGGCATCCTATAACGGCGAAGCCTTGGCGATCAAGAACGGTTCGAAGGAGTACATGAAGTCGGAGACAAAAATTTCCGGAGACGAAGCCGTCAAGAACAACGTTCTCAAAGGAATGGGAGAGGAAGTTTTCGAGCAGTATATCGAGAGGACAGCCGACAGCAATTTCGATTATCAGCAAGAGGATGGGAAGTGGAAGAAGCGCTCCATCAGCAGCAACAAGGTAGGCTTTTCCGTGTCGGTAGGTCACTTCTTTGACTACTATGCGTTCGAGGACGCAACGTTCAGCGCGGAGGAGAAGGGGTATGTCATTGACGAAGGCAGCACAGGCCCGCACACCATTCTCAAGTTTAACGACCAAGGGAAGCTCGTTGCGGTGATCCAAAGCCAGACCTCCGAAAGGGATGGGATCAAGATGACAATGAGCCAAACGGTGACCATTTCGTATGACGCGGAGGAGATCGTTCTCCCCACCGTCGAGGAATAAAAGATTTTCATGGAAGAACCGCCTCTTTGCAGGCGGTTTTTTCTGTGTGCGGGAAGGCGTTCAGAGACGTTTCATTTCCCGCCCTCATTCCGCCCCGCGCCACCCCGCACTGTCTGCATTCCCCTCCCCCTGCGTCCCCCTCCCCGCAAAGCGGGGAAGGGGATAAAGAGGCGGGCCTCCGAAAGGGGAAGGGGATAAAGAGGCGGGCCTCCGAAAGGGGAAGGGGATAAAGTGCGGAAAAAAGAATCCCCTTCCTTTTTAAGGAGGGGGATAAAGGGGGAGGTAACCCCTCATACCGAGGCGAAGCCGAGTGTATCTTCTACTTTGTGGTGCGATTTACGGGGAAGATTCACTCACTCCGCCTACGGCTCCGTTCGGAATGAGGACGAGGGCGGCGGTGTCATTTCGAGCGGAGCGTAAGCGAAGTCGAGAAATCTCACAATAAGGTAGAGATGCCTCCACTACGGTACTTCGCCCTACGGGCTCGTGCCGCGCTTCGATAGGAATAGAATGCGCGCGGGGCGGCATGACATAATTAGAACGCGGGGTGGCATGACATATTCAGAAGCACGGGGCGGAATGGGGGTGCCCGGCAAAAACCCTGTGCGAAACGTTTGTGTTTCGGCGGGAAACGTGCTACAATAGACGCGTTCATGAGCACGTTCAAATTCGGGATGCAATATTGGAAGAGATACATTCCGCTCTCTGTGCTTGCAAAGCTCTTCAGTCTCATTGCCATTGTTTGCTCCCTTGCCCTGCCTCTTCTCGACGCGGGCATCATCGACTATATCCTCGCCTACGACCCCGCCTCACCGCCCGAAGGGGGGCTGCTCTCCGCACTCTTTACGGGGCCTCTCGGGCAGCCGCGCACATGGGAGCTCTTTTGGAACATCTCCCTCATCTTCATCGGGGTGTTCTTGTGCCGCGTGCTCTTTCTCTATCTGAAGAACATCACCTTCCAGTGGTGCGGGCTGCGCATGGAATGCGACATGCGGGAGAAAACCTACCGCAAGCTGCTTTCTCTCGACAGCGAAACTCTCTCCCGCTACAACATGGGGGAGCTGCTTACGACGATGAACCGCGACACCATCATCTTCAAAGAGCTGTACGCGCGGATGCTGATGAACCTGTTCGACAGCTTCCTCATGATCGGCATCTCCGTTGCGGTGCTCGCCTCCTTCAACGTGTTGCTTCTCATCATCCCGCTCGCCATCGCGCCCTTCTTTGCTGTGGCGCTCATCCGCTATCTTTCCCGTTCGAGAAGGCTGTTCCGCGCCATCCGTGCAGCGTACTCGGAGACCGACCTCGACGTGCAGGAGAACATCGCTGCGGTGCGCATCGTGCGGTCGTTCGGGCAGGAAGAGCAGGAGCTCAAAAAATTCGACAAGTGCAACGGGCACATCTTCGAGCTCAACACGGCGGAGGTGCGGCTCTCGGCGAAATACAACAGCATCTTCACCTTTTTCGAACAGATCGGCTATGTGGGAACGGTCATCTTGAGCATTCTGCTCATGCTCTCGGGGCAGCTGTACCTCGGCAGCCTCGCCGCCGCGACGACGTATGTGACGAAGATCATCTCGCACATCACGCAGCTCTCGCGCACCTTCTTCCGCATGCAGAACCAGCTCGTTTCGGGCGGGAGGCTGAAGGCGTTCCTCTCCGAAGAGAGCGCCGTGCCCGATTGTCCCTCCGCCCTCGTCATGGCGAAAACGCCGCATATCGAGCTCAAAAACGTCTTTCTCACCATCGGGGACAAGCAGGTGCTAAAGGACATCTCGCTCGACATCCCCTACGGCAAGAAGGTGGGCATCATGGGGGGAACGGGCAGCGGCAAATCCGCCCTTCTGAAGGTGCTTTGCCGCACCTTCGACGTGACGGCGGGAAGCATCACCGTGGACGGAAAGGACGTGCGCGAGTATCCCCTCGAGGAGCTCCGCAAGGAGTACGCCTACGTCTTTCAGGACGTGTTCCTCTTTTCCAACACGGTGGACGCGAACATCGCCTTCTCCCGCCCCGAATGCGAGGCGGAAGAGGTATTTTCCGCCGCGGAGACGGCGCAGGCGGCGCGCTTTGTCGAGAAACTTCCCGAGGGCTACGAGACCATCGTGGGGGAGAGGGGCGTGGGGCTCTCGGGCGGGCAGAAGCAGCGGCTCTCCATCGCCCGCGCGGTGCTTAAGGGCGCGCCCGTGCTCATCTTGGACGACGCCTCCTCCGCCCTCGACATGGCGACCGAAGTCCGCGTGCTCGCCGCCATCAAGGCGCGCTGCCCCGAGGAGACCCTCCTCATCGCGGCGCACCGCGTCTCCTCCGTGATGGATTGCGACGAGGTCATCTTCCTCCGCGACGGGGAGATCGCCGAGCGCGGCACGCCCAAGGAGCTCATCGCGAAGAACGGCGCGTTTGCCGCCATCTACCACATGCAGGCGGTGGACGGCCAGCTCGACGACTCCTCCTACGGAAAGGAGGCGGTGTGATGAAGCGCAACACATACTACATGGACGAGGTCGTCACCTCCGAGAAGGTGGACGTAAAGTACTTCAAGCGCCTTCTCTCCCGCATCGCGCCCAAGAAGAAGCTCTTCTTCCTCGCCCTTTTTCTCCTCATTCTCTCCTCGGTCGTCGCGCTCGTGCCGCCCGTCATCATCCGCACGGTGGTCGAGAACGTGCTCCCCGTCGAGGAGGGGAGAAGGCAAAAGCTCGTTCTCCTTCTCATCGCGCTCGGGGTCTTGGGCGTGCTCACGGCGGTATTGCCCTATTTCCACCGCCTCATCATGGGGACGCTCGGGCACGGCATCATCGCGGACGTGCGGAGGGAGATCTTCGAGCACCTCCAAGAGCTCCCCTTCGAGTACTACGACACCCGCCCCGCGGGGAAGATCGGCATCCGCGTGACCGAATACGTCAACGAGCTGGCGGACTTTTTCACCGATTATCTCCTGGGCTTTATCGTCGATCTGCTCAAACTTGCGGTGGCGACTCTCTTCATGCTCGCCTTGAGCCCGCTTCTCACGGCGGTCATCTATGCGGCGGTCGTGCCGATGGTCGTTTGCGTCCTTCTCGTGAAGAAGAGCGTGCGGCGGCTGTTCCGTCGGCACCGCGCCAAGAATTCCAACCGCAACGCCTTCATCGTCGAATCCATCATGGGCGAGAGGGTGATAAAGAGCTGCAACCGCTCTTCCTACAACGCCGAGGTGTACCGCACTCTGCAGGAGGACAGCGCCTCCACATGGATGAGCATCGTCAGGCGCAACGAGCTCAACGCGCCCATCTCCGAATTCTTTTGGAACGCGGGCATCCTCGCCATGTACGCCGCCGCTCTTTCGCTCATCTTGGGCGGGGCGAGCGCGGTCGCGGGGACGGTCGTCGCCTTCCTCCTCTATGTGAATTTGTGCGCCGAGCCGCTCTTGCAGCTCACGGCGGTGCTGCAACAGTTTTCGCAGATCTCCGCCAACCTCGAGCGCATTTACGAGACGGTGGATACCCCCGTCACCATACGGGACGCGGCGGGCGCCAAGACGCTGCAAAACATCCGCGGCGAGGTGGATTACGACGACGTGACCTTCGCCTACGAGGAGGGCATGAACGTGCTCGAGCACTTCACCCTCCATGTGAAGGCTGGGGAGAAGATCGCCCTCGTCGGCCCCACGGGGGCGGGCAAGACGACGGTCATCAACCTCCTCACTCGCTTCTACGACGTGAACGAGGGCAGCGTGAAGGTGGACGGCGAAGATGTGCGCTCGGTCACCATGCACTCGCTCCGAAGCGAGATCGGCGTGCTCATGCAGGAGCCCTTCCTCTTCCGCGGGAGCATCTTGGAGAACATCCGCTACGGCGTGCCCGAGGCTTCGGACGAGGAGTGCATCCGCGCCGCCGAGGCCATCTATTGCGACCGCGTCGCCGCGCGCTTCCCCGAGGGCTACAACGCCCTTCTCGGCGAGAGGGGAGAGGGGCTCTCGGCGGGGGAGAAACAGCTTATCTCGTTTGCCCGCATCGTCCTCAAAGACCCGCGCATCGTCATCTTGGACGAGGCGACGAGCGCCATCGACTCGGAGACCGAGCTCCTCATCCAGAGCGCGCTCGACCGCATTTTGGAGGGCAAGACGGCGTTCATCGTCGCGCACCGCCTCTCCACCATCCGCAAGGCGGACAGGATATTGTACATCGCCGAAAAGGGCATCGCCGAGCAGGGCTCGCACGACGAGCTCATGCGGCAAAAGGGAAGATACTATGCACTAAATCAACGAAAATCGGGCTGAAAAGCCAAAGGAGAATAGTATGGCAAACTGTACGCACGATTGCTCCACCTGCAGCTCCAATTGCGGCACGCGGAAGGAGCAGTCCTTCATCAAGCCGCTGCACAAGGGCTCGCACATCCGTCGGGTCGTCGCCGTCGCGAGCGGAAAGGGGGGCGTGGGGAAATCGCTCGTCACCTCCCTTCTCGCCGTCCGCGCCGCCGCGATGGGGAAGGCGGTCGGCATTCTCGACGCCGACGTGACGGGCCCCTCCATCCCCAAGCTGTTCGGCGTGAACGAACGCGCGCGGGGGGATGGGAACGGCATTCTCCCCGTCACCACGCGGGAGGGCATCGAGATCATGTCCATGAATTGCCTGTTGGAGCACGACGAGGACCCCGTCGTGTGGCGCGGCTCGCTCATCGCGGGAGCGGCGCTCCAATTTTGGACGGACGTCGAATGGGGCGATTTGGACGTCCTCTTCATCGACATGCCCCCGGGAACGGGCGACGTGCCCCTCACCGTCTTTCAGAGCATCCCGCTCTCGGGTATCGTCGTCGTCACCACGCCGCAGGACCTCGTCGAGATGATCGTGAAGAAGGCGGTCAACATGGCGAAGCTCATGAACGTGCCCGCCCTTGGCCTCGCCGAGAACATGAGCTATTTCGTATGCCCCGATTGCGGGAAGAAGCACGAGCTGTTCGGGGCGAGCAAGGCGGAAGCGCTCGCAAAGAAGTACGGCATTTTGAGCAGCGCCCGCCTTCCGCTCGACCCCAAGGTCGCACAGCTCGCCGACGAAGGCCTCATCGCCTATGCGGATACCGACCCGCTGGCGGAAATCTATTTGCAAGTCTCCCGCTCCCGCGAGATCGGCGATTACGCAGAGTAAAAAGACTCCGGTCGAAGGATTTTAAGAGGGCACCCCCTCCCCTACCCCTCCCCCTCAAGTATAAGGGGGAGGGCGCAATCTTCCGCAGTAAAATCCCCTTCCCCTTTGGGGAGGGGGACGCACGGGGAGGGGCGAGACTTTCGCGTCATCCTGAGCCGATGAGGCTATACGAAGTCCGAAAAACAGGTCCCGAAGGATCCCGAGGAACGAAGTCCGAATTTTCATCCTCGGGATTTCCCCTTTGGGGTTCGGAATGACGCGACAACCTCCCCCTGTTTCCCCCTCCTTAAAAAGGAAGGGGATCCACTCCGGCCTTCTCCGCATCCTTTCTGCGTCATACAAAATCGGACAAAAAACCGCCCCGCGAGATCGCGGGGCGGTAGGCATGTTCTTCGGTTATTCCTCGGTCGAGACTTCGATCGCGGTGGTCGCAGCCCAACGCTTGGTGGACTCGACGGCGTTGTTGCAACCCGTGCGGGTGGGGTAGGGCGAGCTCGTGGCAAGCAGGCCGCCGCGCGCGTTGAGGATCTGGAATTGGAAATCCCCGCTCTTGGTTTCGACGACGTTGAAATTGCCCGCCGCGATGTTGGCTTGATAGGTCTGAATGCCCGCCTTCGCGCTCTGGAGGGAGGCGTAGGGGACGCTGCTCGAAAGCATGGATTCGCCGTTGCTGGCGATGAGCTCGAAGGAGAATTTGCCGCTGTCCTTGTCCTTCTTGATGACCCACTTGCCGTTGGCGGCGGAGACCTTGGGCGTCTCCTTCTTGGCTGCGGGCGCGGCCTTTGCGGCGGGCTTTTCCGCCTTCTTTTCGGCGGGTTTTTCTTCCTTCTTTTCCGCGGGCTTCTCTGCGGGTTTTTCGGCTTTCTTCTCGGCAGGCTTCTCCGCCTTCTTTTCGGCGGGCTTATCGGCTTTCTTCTCTGCGGGGGCCTTCTTGGCTTCCTTCTTCGCGGGCTCCTCCTTTGCGGGAGCGGGCTCTTCCTTCACGGGCTCGGGAACGGGCTCGGGTTCGGGCTCGGGCTGAGGCTCGGGCGCAGGCTCCTCCGCGGGGGCGGGCTCAACGGCTGCGGGCTCTTCCTTCACGGGCTCGGGAACGGGCTCGGGTTCGGGTTGAGGCTCGGGTTCGGGCTCCGGCTGAGGCTCGGGCGCGGGTTCCTCCGCGGGCTCGGGCTCGACGGCGACAGGCTCCTCTTTGCTCTCCGAGACGGGCTCGGGCGCGGGCTCGTAGACGGGCTCCTCCTCGGCGGGGGCGGGCTCTTCCTTGCTCTCCTCGGCGGGCGGTTCGTCGGGCGCTTGCTCCTTTGAAGCGGTGGGCTCCTCGGCGAATTGCACGTTCCTTCCCTTGGCGGCGAGGACGATCATCACGATGATGAGCACCACGATGAGCGCGAGAATGAGCGCCAAGATGATGGTAAGTACAACATGTTCTTTGATGTAATCCGTGAATGCGGAATTTAACAAATCAAACATAGTTTTTGCTCCTTTCTTTCGTTGCCCTTATTGTAGCACGAAAAAACTCTCCTGTCAATCCATTGACAAATAATTCTCGATGCGATAAGATAAGAACATGAAAAAAATTGCTGTGATCGGCGGCGGCGCGGCGGGAATGGCGTGCGCCGTAATGCTTGCGAGGAAGGGGTTTTCCGTCTGCATTTTGGAGCGGGGGGAACGGCTCGGGCGCAAGCTCTCCGCAACGGGGAACGGGCAGGGGAATGTGACCAATCTCGACATTTCGGGAAGGCACTATTTCACGGACGAGCCTTCGCGCCTGCAAAAAATCCTCGGAAATTTTTCCGCAAAAGATTGCGTGCGTTTCCTCGAGAGCATGGGCGGGATCTTCCTTCCCGATGAGCGGGGGAGGGTGTACCCCGCGGGAAGGCAGGCCTCTGCCGTCACCGACCTTTTCCGCCGCGAGCTCTCTTCGCTCGGCGTTTCGATATGCTGCGGCGCGCAAGTGCGTTCGCTCGCATACGACGGCGGGTTTTCCCTCGGTTGGGAGGGGGGACATATGCGCGCGGACGCAGTCGTGCTCTCGGCAGGGGGGAAGGCGGCAAGGCACTTCGGCACGGACGGAAGCGCCTACGCCCTCGCATGCGGCTTCGGGCATACCGTCACCCCGCTCTCTCCCGCGCTCGTCAAGCTCAAATGCGACCCCAAGGAGGTGCGCAGCCTCAAGGGCATCCGCGTGGAGGCGGGCGTGAAGCTCCTCCGCGGCAATAGGCTCCTCTTCGAAGGGAAGGGGGACGTGCTCTTTGCGGAGGGCGGAGTCTCGGGCGACGCGGTATTCCGCGCCTCCTCCTATGCGAAGGAGGGCGACACGCTCGTCATCGACTTTCTTCCGTGCGTGGAGAAGGAGCGCATCGCGGCGGCGATGGAAAAGGGCGAGGGCGCCGAGAGCCTTCTATGCGTGGTGAACAACGGGCTCGCCCGCGCGCTGGCGGCGAGAAAGCAAGACCTGTTGTCCCTCATAAAGGCATTCCCGCTCGAGGTGAAGGGGACGTTCGGCTTCGACGAGGCGCAGGTGACCAAGGGCGGCATCCCGCTCTTTGAAACCGACGACGATCTCATGAGCATCTTCCGCGAGGGGTTGTACTTCGCGGGGGAAATTTTGAATGTGGACGGCGAATGCGGGGGATACAACCTGCACTTTGCGTTTGCCTCGGCGCACGCCGTAAGCGAGGGAATGCGATGATCTCTACATTTTCGGGGCTTCCCCTCCGCCTCGGGCAAAAGGAGGAGGAGCTCGAGGGCATGTGCGCCCGCCGCCTCCAAGCGCCCGTGAAGTATTTCAAGATCCTCAAGAAGTCGCTCGACGCGCGCGACAAGCGGGACATCTGTTGGGTGTACACGGTGGAATGCGCCCCGCACGAGGTGGAAAAGAGCGCGCCGCCCCTTCCCCGCATCTCCAAGCCCATGCCCAAGACGTACATCGCGGGGGCGGGACCCGCGGGGCTGTTTTGCGCCCTGCGCCTGCTTTCCCACGGCATCCGCCCCATTCTTTTGGAGCGGGGGAAGCCCGTCGAGGAGCGGCAAAAGGACGTGGAGCGCTTCCGCGAAGGGGGGTTCCTCGACCCGACGAGCAACGTGCAATTCGGCGAGGGCGGCGCGGGGACGTTCTCGGACGGCAAGCTCAACACGCAGACCAATTCCCCCTACCACCGCGAAGTGCTGGATACGTTCGTGCGCTTCGGCGCGCCCGCGGAGGTGGGCTATCTTGGAAAGCCGCATGTGGGCAGCGACCGCCTTCGCGGCGTCGTCCGCGCGATGCGGGAGGAAATTTTGCGCGGCGGCGGGGAAGTGCGCTTCCTCTCGCAGCTCACCGACATCGGAATGAAGGACGGAAAACTTTCCGCCGTGTACATAAACGGGACCAAAGAGGAGGCGGACGAGCTCGTGCTCGCCATCGGGCACAGCGCGCGGGATACCTTCGAAATGCTCCTTTCCCGCGGATTTCTCTTGGAACAGAAGGAATTTGCCGTGGGCGTGCGCATCGAGCACTTGCAGGAGAGCATCGGGCGGGCGCAGTACGGCAAGGCGTTTTCCCTCCTTCCCCCCGCGGACTACAGGCTCGTCTCCCACGCCTCGGAGCGCGGCGTGTTCACCTTCTGCATGTGCCCGGGCGGGGTCGTCATTCCCGCGGCGAGCGAGGAGGGCGGCGTGGTCACCAACGGCATGAGCGACTTCGCAAGGGACGGGAAAAACGCCAATTCCGCCCTCGTCGCGCAGGTGCGGAGGGAGGACTTCGGCGGAGACCATCCCCTCGCGGGTGTGGAATTCCAAAGGAAGTTGGAGCGCGCCGCCTTTGCCGCGGCGGGCGAGTACAGGGCTCCCGTCCAGCTCACGGGGGACTTCCTCGCAGGGAGGGAGAGTAGCCGGTTCGGAGAGATCCTTCCCTCCTACGCAAGGGGAACGGCGTTCGCCCCGCTCGAAAGCTACCTTCCGCGCTCCGTGACGGACGCCCTCCGCGCCGCCATTCCCGATATGGGGAGGCGGCTGCACGGATTCGACCGTCCCGACGGCGTGCTCACGGGGGTGGAGAGCCGAACGAGCTCGCCCGTGCGCATCGTGCGCGGGGAGGACTTGCAGGCGGCGGGAAAGCGCGGCGTGTACCCCTGCGGCGAGGGGTGCGGCTATGCGGGCGGCATTGCCTCTGCCGCCGCCGACGGCCTCCGCATCGCCGACGCCCTCTCGGGGAAGTATATGTGAAGGGTTTTCGCGCGATTTCTTCCTGCGGAACAAATCCGCGCGAGGAAACGAGCGTTTCCGTTCTCTTGAGTAGACCTCTCATTCGCTCAACCCTACATTGAGCGCAAGGGGTTGCGCAAATTGGGTGCGCTGCCGCAGGGAGACCCTGCTTCGCGCCGTTATTTGGAAGCAACCTCCCCCTGTGTCCCCCTCCTTAAAAAGGAAGGGGATTTTTCCGCGAATGCCCTACCCTTCGGGAAGGGGATTTTTACACCGTTTTATTTCCCTTCCCTTTGGGGTGGACGCCGCTATCGAATCCCCCTCCCCGCACGCGGGGAGGGGGATGCAGGGGGAGGGGGAGCCCCCAATATTCGCCGCGTTTTTATGCTCCTTTCACAAAATCAACACCATAGGGAGGTAGGATAGAGCCGTAAATAAAAGACGACTATTCTCCATAATTTTTTCATATTCTCTCAGTTTTCGCTCTTCCCGTTCGGGGAGGGCGAAAATTGGTTTTCGGGCTTTTTCGGTGAAATTTTCCCTTCCGTTCACATTTTTTTGCCCTACCCCTTGCAATGGCGCGGGGAATGTGATAAAATGGACGAAAGAATTTTATAGGGGGAAAAGAACATGCAACGACTGCAAAAGGCGCTCGCGCTGATTCTCGGCTCGCTCATGGCGGCATCGGTATTTGCCGCCTGCGGCGAACAGAAAACGCCGAGCGGAGACAACACGCAAACCGACCCGTCCAAGGGGGAGACCCCGGGGCAGGAAACGCCCGCAGAGCCTACGGGTCCGGACGACGCCGTCAACACCCGCCTCTGCTACGACAATTTGCCCGACGACGGGGTCGCCATTCCCGCCAGCGCGACCAAGGTTGTCGTGAAGGGCGCGAGTGGAATTACGGCTTCGGGCAGCAAGAAGGCGGAGGACATCGTCACCTACGACGAGGCCACGGGCATCTTCACCGCCGTCGGCGAAGGGACGGTCACCTACACGATGGCGAGCGGGCACAAGGGGCGCATCGAAGTCGTCCCCGCCTATGCGACCGACCCGGGCTACCAATACGCGGGGGACATGACCGACCTCTCCGAGAAGGATTCCAAGCTCCTCGGCGGCACGCACGACCCTTCCTTCATCGAAGTCCGCCGCACGGAGGGTGGCGCCTCCACATGGTACCTCTTCTCGACAGGCTGGAACAACACCTCCGCCGTCGGGAAAAATCTCTCGACGTATGGCAACGCCATCCACAGCTCGAGGGACCTCATCACTTGGAAATTCGAGGGACGGACGTTCAACGAAGCCAACCGCCGGGAAGAATTCGTCGATAACACCGCGGGAAGATGGATGTACGGCCTCGACGAGCAGGGCACGACGGCGGGCTATTCGAGCGATGACGCGAGCTGGTGGGCTCCCGACATCGTGGAATGCCCCTCGGGCGGCTACTGGCTCTATACCTGCGTCGTGGACGGCGCGGGGGACACCCAAGGCGTTTCCGTTCCCGGCTACACGGGAAATTATGCCCGTGCGTGCATTCTTTTGTACCATTCGGACAGCCTCGATGCGGGCAGCTTCACGCCCGTCACCTTCCCCGAAGGGCACCCCGACGCGGGCAAGCAGGTCGTCCTCATGCAGTCCTCCATCCGCCGCGGCGAGAGCGAGAAAGATGTCAACGGCATCGACCCGCAGATCATCTACTCTCCCGACGGGAAAATGTACATGGCTTACGGCTCCTTCGGTTCGGGCAACTACATGATCGAGCTCGACCCCGAAACGGGCATGCGCAAGGACGGCAAGGGCTGGCAGACGCAGGAGACCCTTCGCCACTATATCGACTTCAACACGAGCTCCACGCCCGCCGACGATAACATTCAGGACCTTTTCAACCACTACGAGAATGCCGACGCGGAGGGCAAAGACAAGGCCATCGGTTGGGAGCACGAGTACTACGGGAAGAATATCTCCAAGGCAAACATGGAGGCGCCCGTGTTCGCCCGCCACGACGACGTGAAGGTCGCCGACGAGACGGCGGAGTACGACGAAAACGGCGAGCCCAAGAACGTCACGGGAAAGACCTATTACTACACCATGCACTCCTACGACGGTCTCGGCGACAACTACCAAATGTGGGGCGGCAGGAGCGAGAACGTTTGGGGACTCTATAAGTCGGTGAACGGCGGCATCGTGTTCAACGACGGCATCGGCTACAAAACCAACCAAGGAAACAAGTACATGGGCGCCTTCCGCTGGGATTCCAAGAGCGCGGGCGTGACCGAGTACGACGTCATGCTCACAGGCCACAACGATCTGTACACGACCAAGGACGGCACCTCGCTCGCTGCGTATATCACCCGCATTCCCGACGCGAGCTCCGCCACCGCGACGAACAACTTCGCCGTGCAGCTGCACCAGTACTACCTCAACAGCCTCGGGCATATCGTCATCAATCCCAACCGCTACGGCGGGGAGATCGACCGCGCCGTCTCGAAGGAGGAGCTCTTCAAATACACCGAGAAGGACGCTTCGAATGCGTACAAATTCAAGATGGTCGTCATGGCCAACCATAGGGACACGCAGTCGGGCGATTTCCGCAATATCTCCAACGTCTCGGTCGACGTCACGCTCATGGAGGACGGGAAGATCAAGAACGCCGCGGGCGCGGAGATCGGCACTTGGCTCATGTACGGGAAGGGGTACATCAAGATCGAATTCGCGACGGCGCCTCAAACCACCCCGAGCGGGACCGACGCGAGGGTCTCGAGCGGAAACACCGTGTATTACGGCGTCGTCCGCCCCGCATGGCTGGGAGATCAGAACAAGTCGGGCTTCACCATCACCGCCCTCGGCAGCAACGAGGGGAATGCGATGAGCATGCCGCTCTTCTTCAACAACTACTCGACCATCACGGGCAAAAAGCTCGTCGGGTAAAAACGCAACAAAAAAACGGACGGCCCCCGCCGTCCGTTTTTTATTTGGCGCCCCTCTTGCTTCCCCTCCCCCTGCGTCCCCCTCCCCCAAGGGGAGGGGGATTAGATAGAGCTGCCCCCTTTGAAGGGGGAAATTTTGCATTCTGCCAAAGGTTGATAATCTTTGGCGCAAAATTTTCTTGGCATTTGCCCATATGTACGGGCAAATGCTGACCGAACGCGGGACTCTACCCGCATGAGAAGGGCTCCCGCGCAAGCGGGTGGTGGGGGTTGTCCATCCTTGATGGCGCGTTCCACAACAAAATCCCCTTCCTTTTTAAGGGGCGAGGCGAGCAAAGAAAATCCCCTTCCTTTTTAAGGGGCGAGGCGAGCAAAGAAAATCCCCTTCCTTTTTAAGGAGGGGGATACAGGGGGAGGTTCCCGTGTCATTCCGAACGCGGTAAGGGGCGCCAAGTATGCCCTCCCCCTTATACTTGAGGGGGAGGGGTAGGGGAGGGGGTGTCCTTTCGCCATTCCGCTCTCGTGGTGCGGCGCCCATGCCCTTACCCCACAAACGGGGGTTGGAATTCGCCGGCGTAGGCGCCCGTGAGGGCGGCGTAGAGCTCGCCTGCGCGAAGGTCGAGGGCGAAGCACTCCTCCGCGTCCTTTTTGAGGGCGGCGGCGTCGCTCCCGCGCACGACGAGGGGGAAGCCCCCCGCAAGCGAGGAGAGGATCTCCTCCCCGCCCTCCTTCTTCACCGCGAGCACGCGCAGGTAGAGGGGAGAGGAGAGGTAGGAGAGCGCCTTCTTTTTCTCGATGCCGAGGAAATTTTCGGCGAGCACCCGCTTGAGGCGGGAGAGGGTGTAGCGTTTGGAGACCACCTTTTCGAGCATGCCGTCGTAGGTGGGGTTGCTCCTTGCCATCGTCTTGAGGCGGTGCTCGAGTCCTTCGCCGCAGTCGGGCGTCGCCGCGATCTTCTCATCGTCGGCGGCAAGGAGGGCGCACAAAAACGCCTCCTTATAGGGCGGCTCGCGGAAGCAAGAGAGCGCATCGAACACATGCGCGGGGACGTTCTTGCGGATGAGCTTTGTCTCGGTGCGGCCGCCCGTTCGCAGGGCGGCGCGGAGGGCGGAGGCGGAGGAAAAATCGCGGTACATGGCGGTATCCGCATACCCTCCCCCCACGCGGCGGATGGGGAGGGGGGAGATGCTCGCCTGCTCTTGGAGCAGGGCGCGGCAGTACTCCACCCCGAGGATGTTGTTGGGGGAGGTGAGGAGCGCCTCGTCGACGTCGGAGTGGAGCTCCATGAGGGCGCTGTTGCGCGCGCGGATGTACGAGGTGCCGTCCTTCATCCGCTCCTTCAAGAGGGCTTTGAACGCCTTGTCCTCCGAGGAAGCCGCCCTCGCCGCCCGCAGAAAGCCGTCCTTATCCCCGCTCTCGCACCCGAAGGCGAGCGCTTCCACATTCGGAAGGGAGGCAAGAAGGTGCACTCCGCCCCGTGCGAAGAGCTCGGCGGGGGAGACGGCAAACGCCGCGGGGAGCTCCAGAACGGCGTCTGCCCCCGAGAGCACGGCATGGCGGGCGCGGACATGCTTTTCGAGCACCGCCGCCTCGCCCCGCTGCGTAAAATTGCCGCTCATGAGGCAGAGGATGTGCTCGAAGCCCGCTTTCCGAATTTCCGCAAACTGGTAGGCGTGCCCGTTGTGGAAGGGATCGTATTCGCAAATGACCGCACAAAATTTCATTTTTTTCGCTCTTGTCCTTTACTTTTTTTCCGCGGGGGTGTATAATAAAGCAAAGTGTTTCCCTGCGCCCATTATACAACAAGCGCGGAGAAAAATAAAGTATTCTACGGAGATTTTTGTTATGGCATTTTTGGACAAGGTGAAATCCTTCGGCAGAAAGATGATGGAGAGCGGTACCGTCATCGAGAGCATCAAGAAAAAGGCGATCGCGCTCGACAAGAAGATCGTCCTCTGCGAGGGCGAGGACAGCCGCGTGGTGAAGGCCGCCGCCGAGATCGTGCAGGATAAGATCGCGCGGATCGTGCTTCTCGGCAAAGCCGACGCCATCAAGCTCGCCAACCCCGATGTGGACCTCACGGGCGTGGAGATCGTCGACCCCGAAACGAGCGACAAGCTCGAGGAATACGCAAAGGTGCTCTTCGAGCTCCGCAAAGCCAAGGGCATGACGGAGGAACAGGCAAAGGAGCAGGCGAAGGACGCGACCTTCTTCGGCGCCCTCATGCTCAAGTGCGGCGATGTCGATGGGCTCGTCTCGGGCGCATGCCATTCGACGGCGAACACCCTTCGCCCCGGGCTGCAGATCATCAAGACCGCGCCGGGCGTCTCGGCGGTGTCGAGCTTCAACCTCATGGTCGCTCCCTCGGGCGGCAACAAGTATTGCGAGGACGACATGCTCGTCTTTGCCGACTGCGGGCTCAACCCCACCTACACGGCGGAAGGGCTCGCCGATTGCGCCATCGCCACCGCGAAGAGCGCGAAGGATATCGCAGGGCTCGAGCCCCGCGTCGCCATGCTCTCCTTCTCCACGATGGGGAGCGCCAAGCACGACTTGGTCGCCAACGTGCAGGAGGCGACCCGCATCGCCAAGGAGAAGGCGCCCGAGCTCGTCCTCGACGGCGAGCTGCAATTCGACGCCGCCCTTGTCCCCGAAGTCGCCGCCCTGAAGGCGCCCGATTCCAAGGTCGCGGGGCACGCGAACGTGCTCATCTTCCCCGACCTGCAGGCGGGCAATATCGGGTATAAAATTGCGGAGCGCCTCGGCGGTTTCCAAGCCATCGGACCCATCTGCCAAGGCTTCGCCAAGCCCCTCAACGACCTTTCCCGCGGCTGCAAGCCGGAGGACATCGTGTGCGCCGTTGCCATCACGGCCATCCAAGCCGCGCAGCTGTAAGGAGACCGTATGAAAATTCTTGTCATCAATGCGGGGAGTTCCTCGCTCAAATACCAGCTCATCGACATGGAGCATGAGGAAGTCGTCGCCAAGGGCGGGTGCGAGCGCATCGGCATCGCGGGGGGCAAGCTCACGCACAAGGCGCACGGGCAGACGTATGTCGTCGAACAGGAGCTTCCCGACCACAAGGAAGCCATCTCGCTCGTCCTCAAAGAGCTCGTAGACGGGGAAGCGGGCGTCATTTCCTCCATGGACGAGATCGACGCCGTGGGGCACCGCGTCGTTGCCTCGGGGGAGACCTTCACCAAGACCACCCTCGTGACCGAAGAGACCATGAAGGAGCTTCTGCCCCTCTCCGAGCTGGCGCCCCTCCACAACCCGCCCGCCATCCTCGGCATCGAGGCGTGCCGCGCCGTCATGCCGGGCAAGAAGATGGCGATGGTGTTCGATACTTCCTTCCATTCCACCATGCCCGACTACGCCTATCTCTATGGCATCGACTACGAGGATTACAAGGCGTACAAGGTGCGGAAATACGGCTTCCACGGGACGAGCCACAAATTCGTCTCGGGGGCGGCGGCGGAGTACCTCGGCAAGAAGCCCGAGGAGCTCAAGATCATCACCTGCCACCTCGGCAACGGCTCTTCCATCTCCGCGGTGGACGGCGGCAAGTGCATCGACACCTCGATGGGCTTCACCCCCCTCGCGGGCGTGCCCATGGGGACGAGGAGCGGCGATCTCGACGTGGCGGCGGTGGAATTCCTCTGCCGCAAGAAGGGCATGACTTTTGCGGAAGGGCTCAACTACCTCAACAAGAAGAGCGGCATGCTCGGGGTCTCGGGCGTCTCTTCGGACTTCCGCGACCTCACCGCCGCGGCGGCGGAGGGCAACAAGCGCGCAAAGCTGGCGCTCGACATGTTCATCTACGCATGCAAGAAATATGTGGGTGCGTACATGGCGGCGCTCGGCGGGCTGGATTGCATCGTGTTCACGGCGGGCGTGGGGGAGAACACCCCTGCGGTGCGCGCGGGCATCGTGCACGGGCTCGAGGCGTTCGGCGTGAAGATCGACGAAACCAAGAACGAGTACAAGAACGACGGCGCCATCCACGACATTTCGGCGAAGGGCTCCAAGGTGCGCATCCTCGTCATTCCGACGAACGAGGAGCTCGTCATCGCCCGCGAAACGGCGGCTCTTCTCTGATTTTTGCGGAATTTGCGCAAATGCGATATAAAATCGGTTGACAGAAGCGCCCAAAACCAATATAATTGGATAAGTCAATGGTCCCGAAAATAGACGTTCGGCGTCTTGCCGCGAAAAAGCAGTACGAGGGCGAGCTTGAATTTTCCTTCGACGCGGAGGAAGAGCTTCTCGATTTGCCCTATGTGCACTTTGCCTCCCCCGTGGAGGTGCGGCTCGGCTACGAGATCTGTGCGGACGAGAGCGTCCGCGTTCGCGGGCAGTTGGCATTCACGCTCGAGGGGCTTTGCTCGCGGTGTTTGAGTACGGCGCGAAGCGGCCTTGTGCGGGAGATCGAAGCCGTCTTTCAGGCGGAGCCCAAGGAGGAGGAATATCCCTATTCCCGCGGCGTTGTCGATCTTTCGGAGTTTTTGCGGGACAGCGTGATGTTCGCGCTTCCCTCGAGGCTCCTCTGCCCGAGCTGCGAAGAGGAAGAATAAAAAGGGAGAAGAGAGGTTACAACATGGCAGTTCCCAAGGGTAAACAATCCAAGAGCAGGACGAACAAGCGGTTTGCAAATTATAAGGCGACCGCACCTACGCTCGTCGAGTGCAAACATTGCCATCAGCTCAAGGTCGCGCACCGCGTGTGCCCGATCTGCGGCTGGTACGACGGCTCGGAGCCTGTCCTCGATTTAGAGGAGAAAAAGAAGTAATAAGAAGCGGACGGCTTGTCCGCTTTTTGTTTGAAAAGGAGAGCATGCCATGAATATGACGGCATTTTACAACCTTTCCTACGGCGTGTATCTTTGTACCTCATGGGACGAGGGGAAGCCCGTCGGGTGCGTCGCCAACAGCGCGATGCAGATCACTTCCGCCCCCGCGACCATCGCCGTGAGCCTCAACCGCGTCAACCACACCCATTCCTGCGTGGAAAAGACGGGGTATTTCTCCATCTGCGTGCTCGGCGAGAAGGCGGATCCCAAGCTCATCGGCAATTTCGGCTTCCGCACTTCCAAGGAGACGGATAAATTCGCCGCCACCCCGCATGCCGTGCGCGGAAAGTTGCCCATTCCCGATGGGTGCCTGTGCTATTTTTGCTGCAAAGTCGTCTCGAAAATGGAGACCGCCACGCACACGGTGTTCCTCGGCGAGGTGTACGAGGCGGAAGTGCTCCACGGCGGCGCGCCCATGACGTATGCCTACTACCACAAGGTGTTAAAGGGCAAGACGAGCGCGAACGCCCCCACCTATGTGGAGGAGAAGAAGAGCGCGCCCTCGGGCGTAAAGTATGTGTGCGACATCTGCGGCTACGAGTACGACGGGGATATCCCCTTCGAAGATCTGCCCGCCGACTGGAAATGCCCGCTCTGCAGCGCGGGGAAGGAGAGCTTCACCCGCGTCGATACGGGCGAGCCGCCCGTGCCCAAAAAGAAGTACGTCTGCAAGGTGTGCGGCTATGAGTACGACGGCGATGTTCCCTTCGAGGAATTGCCCGAGGATTGGGTCTGCCCCCTGTGCGGCATGCCCAAGAGCGAATTCGAGGAAGTAGAAGCGTAAATGATTTGAAATGATTTGAAATAGTCTGAAAAATCGGCGTCCCGCCGATTTTTTTATGCTCTGTCATGCCGCCCCGCATTCGAATAATGTCATGCCGCCCCGCGCGCATTCTATTCCTAATCGAAGCGCGGCACGAGCCCGCAGGGCGAAGTAGCGTAGTCGAGGCGTCTCTACCCCTTCTGTCATGCCGAGCTTTGTCGAGGCATCTCTACCTTATTTGAGATTTCTCGACTTCGCTTACGCTCCGCTCGAAATGACAGCCCCTCATACCGAGGCGAGGCCGAGCGTATCTTCTACTTTGTGGTACAACTTGCGGGAAAGATTCGCTCACTTCGCTAACGCTACGTTCGGAATGAGGGCTTTCGCCCTACCGCGTCATGTTGAGGGAGCTTTGCGACCGAAACATCCCGAAGTACGAAGTCCGTACTTTCATCCTCGGGATTCTTCGCCCCACAAGGGGGCTCTGAATGACACGATAACCTCCCCCTGTATCCCCCTCCTTAAAAAGGAAGGGGATATGTTTGAGGGTCTCACTCCTTAAAAAGGAAGGGGATTTTTGTTGTGATCCCCTTCCCCTTTGGTGGGGGACGCCGCTATCCGATCCCCTTCCCCTTTGGTGGGGGACGCCGCTATCCAATCCCCTTCCCCTTTGGTGGGGGACGCCGCTATCTAATCCCCTTCCCCTTTGGTGGGGGACGCCGCTATCTAATCCCCTTCCCCTTTGGTGGGGGACGCCGCTATCCAATCCCCTTCCCCTTTGGGGAGGGGGACGCAGGGGGAGGGGCATACTTACAAAAGAAACGCCAAAGCAAACATTCCCCAAAAAAATTTCGCAGAATGCTTGACAAATGCCCCAAAGAGGTATATACTACAAATACCCTACAGGGGTATAGGAGGAAACAATGGATTGTTGCGGTGAGAGAAAGACCGTCCGAAGCGAAGAAAAAAAGCGGGAGATAACCTCCCGCGTCAACCGCATGATCGGGCAGCTCAACGGCATAAAACGAATGGTGGACGAGGACCGCTACTGCGAGGAGGTGCTCATTCAGCTCTCCGCCGTGTATAAGGCGGTGAAGGGGCTGGCGGCGCTCGTGCTCGAACAGCACATGCACAGCACATGCACAGCTGTATGTTGGAGGATATCGGGCGGGGCGAGCTCTCTTCCATCGAGGAGATCGTCGATCTGTTCCGAAGATTTTCATGAGAACGAAGTATTCCGTCACGGGAATGACCTGCGCGGCGTGCTCCTCCGGCATCGAACGCACCGTGAAAAAATTGCAGGGCGTCTCCTTTTGCGCCGTCTCCCTCATGGGGGAGTGCATGGAGGTGGAATTCGACGAGAGCGTGCTCTCCGAGGGGGAGATCCTCTCGGCGGTCGTCTCGCTCGGCTATGGCGCCTACCCCTACGGCGGCGCGCCCGAGAAAAGGGAGAAGCTCACTCTCCTTCGCCGCTTTCTTCTTTCCATCGTCCTTCTTGTGCCCGAAATGTACCTTTCGATGGGCGGAATGGTGGGGCTTCCCGTGCCGAACGGCTGGTGGAACTGGGGCTTTCAGCTCGGGCTCACGACGCTCGTGCTCGCCGTCAACTACAAATTTTTCGTGAGCGGGGTGCGCGCCGCCTGCAAGCTCGTGCCGAATATGGATACCCTCATCACGGTGGGCAGCCTTGCTTCCTACTTTTACAGCCTCGCCGTGCTCATTCTGCACTCGGTCGGAATGGGGGAAGCGGGGGAAATGGAGGCAATGGCGGGAATGGAACTGCCGCTCTTCTTCGAGTCTGCGGCGACCATCTGCACCCTCGTGTGCCTTGGGAAATGGCTGGAGGACCGGTCAAAGAAGCGCACGGGGCGGGAGATCGAAAAGCTCCGCTCGCTTGCGCCGGACACCGTTACGGTGGAGCGGGAGGGAAAGCAGATCGCCCTTCCCCTTTCGCAGGTGAAGAAGGGGGACATTGTGCTCGTGCGGCAGGGGGAGAGCGTCGCCGTCGACGGGGAGATCCTCGAAGGGCACGCCTTTTTGGACCTCTCCGCCATCACGGGCGAGAGCCTTCCCGTGGAGGGAACGGTGGGGGGAACGGCGACGAGCGCTTCCCTCGTCACGGACGGATACCTCAAGATCCGTGCCGAAAAGGTGGGGGAGGATACCGTGCTCGCGGGCATCATCCGCATGGTGCGGGAAGCGGGCGCGAGCAAGGCGCCCATCCAAAAACTTGCGGATAAAGTCGCGGCGGTGTTCGTGCCCGCCGTCGTGCTCATCGCCGTCATTACCTTCGTCGTGTGGATGTGCGTTTCCAAGAACATTTCCGACGCCGTGAATTACGCCGTTTCCGTGCTCGTCATCTCCTGCCCGTGCGCGTTGGGGCTGGCGACCCCCGTGGCGGTAATGGCGGCAACGGGGCGGGGCGCGGCTCTCGGCATTCTCTACAAGAACGCGGAGGCGCTGCAAAAGACGGCGTCCGTGCACGACGTCTTTCTCGACAAGACGGCGACCATCACCGAGGGCAAGCCCAAGGTGGTGCACTTCGAGGGAGGCGAGGAGGAGAAAAAGCTCGCCTACGCCCTCGAGAGCAAGCTCAACCACCCGCTCGCGCAGTGCATTTGCGCCTTTTGCGGCGATGGGTAC
This sequence comes from uncultured Clostridia bacterium, assembly GCA_947630365.1. Lineage (GTDB taxonomy): Bacteria > Bacillota > Clostridia > Christensenellales > Borkfalkiaceae > Gallimonas. The sequence continues at coordinate 4,165 of CANRHI010000016.1, read as the reverse complement.
GAGGCGGAAGATGTGCGCTTCCTCCCGCGGCAGGGGGCGGCGGGCAGCGTGAACGGCAAGAAGTACTTCCTCGGCAACGAGGCGATGATGCAACAAAGGGGCGTCCGCTTCGAAGGGCATTTGGAGACATTCGAACGCCTCTCTTCGGAGGGAAAAACCGTCCTGTTCCTTGCGGACGAAACGAGCGTTCTCGCCCTCTTTGCCCTTGCCGATACCCTCAAGGAGGGGAGCAGGGAGGCGGTCGCGGAGCTCGTCTCTCTCGGCTGTATGCCCGTCATGCTCACGGGGGACAACGCCGCCGTCGCCGCGCATATCGCAAGCGAAGCGGGCTTCCCGCCCTACGAGGCATGCGTGTGCGCCGAGCTTCTTCCCGAGGAGAAACTTCGCCATGTGAAGAGCGCGCGCGAAGAAAACGAGAGGGCGAAGCTCGAACGCCGCGAGGCAAAGCGCGCCAACCGCTATGTCGCCATGGTGGGGGACGGGATCAACGACGCCCCCGCGTTGAAGGAGGCGGATGTGGGCATCGCCATGGGCAGCGGGACGGACGTCGCCATCGAGAGCGCGGACGCCGTGCTCGTCGGGGGAGACCTTCGCGCCCTTCCCCGCGCCGTCTCTCTTTCGAGAAAGACCATGCGCATCATCAAGCAAAACCTCTTTTGGGCGTTCTTCTACAATTGCATCGGAATTCCGCTCGCCGCGGGCGTGTTCGCCTCTCTCGGCGTGGGGCTCGACCCCATGATCGCCTCGGCGGCGATGTCGCTTTCCTCCCTCTTCGTCGTGACCAACGCCCTCCGCATCATGCGGTTCGGGAAGAGGACCCCTCCCCCTGCCTCCCCCTCCCCGCAAGCGGGGAAGGGGATAGAAGGCGGCGATACCTGCCCTCCCCCTGCATCCGATGTGTGTTCGTGCCCTCCCCCTGCGTCAGGGGTAGAGCGGCGCACTATGCTCAACAGCCCTGCTTCAGAGGTAGGGGGTCGCGCACCCGATGTGTGTTCGTGCCCTCCCCCTGCGTCAGGGGGAGGGGTAGGGGAGGGGGTCCGCCCCGAAAAAATTCAACAAGCAAATAAACCCGAAAAAGGAGAAACCAATATGAAAAAGACCATCCATGTACAGGGAATGATGTGCGAGCATTGCTGCAAGCATGTCGAAAGCGCGCTTCTCGCCGTCGACGGCGTGGTGAACGCCGAGGCTTCCATCAAGCACAAGAAGGGCTTGGCCGTCGTCGAGCTCTCCAAGGACGTGCCCGAGGAAGCGCTCTTCGCCGCCGTGAAGGAAGCGGGGTACGAGCCCATCTCCATCGAGTAAGCCGCCCAAATCCGCCATAAAGCGCGGAAAGTTTCAAAAATGCGCAGGCAAACATATGTTATCCTCTTGGCAAAGGAGATGACGTATGGAGACCTTGCTGCTCGACCGCCGCACAAAGGAGATGGTCACGGAGTACGTTCCGAGCGGGGAACTGCTCACTTCCCTCACGCGCTTTTTTTCGATTTTCTCGGACGCGACGAGGCTGCGGATCTTGTCCTCCCTCGCCATTTCCGAAATGTGCGTGACGGACATTTCCCGCGTGCTCGGCATCAACCAGACGACGGTCTCGCACCAGCTGCGCTACTTGAAGGACGCGGGGCTCGTGCGCACCGAACGCCATGGGAAGATCATTTTCTACGCCATTTTCAGCGAGATCGTCAACGACGTTCTCCTGAAGGGCGTGGAATTTTTGGGGTATTGAGGGCATCCTCTCGCTGCCCCTCCCCGCACGCGAGGAGGGGGATTCGATGGCGGCGTCCAACCCGAAGGGGAGGGGGATAACAATAAACAAATCCCCTTCCTTTTTAAGGAGGGGGATACAGGGGGAGGTTGCTGCGTCATTCTGAACGCAGTGAAGAATCCCGAGGATGAAAATTCGGACTTCGTACTTCGGGATGTTTCGGTCGCTCCGCTTCCTCAACATGACGCGGTAACCCCTCAGTCGCGCAAAGTCAGCGCGCCAGCTCCCCTCAAAGGGGCGCTAAGGGGGCCCTCCCTCAACAGGGGAGCCGAGAATGCCCTCTCTCAACAGGGGCACCGAGAACGCCCCGCCCGTTCCACCGCCCTCCGACCCGTTCCGTTTGGGGCGGGTTTTTTCTTCGAAAGTTTACGGAAATCCTTGAAAAAATCGCGGGGGTCGTGTATAATGGATATATGGCAGAGAGCGTCTTGCGCGAAAAGCTCAAGCTCTTGCCCGACAGCCCGGGCGTATATATCATGCTCGACGCGGATGGCACCGTCATCTATGTCGGGAAGGCGCGCATTCTCAAAAACCGCGTGCGGCAGTATTTCCATTCCTCGCCGAAGCCCGAAAAGGTCGCGGCGATGGTGGCGCATATCGCCGATTTTTCGTATATCGTCACCCCGTCCGAGGTAGACGCGCTCGCGCTCGAGAACAACCTCATCAAAAAATACAAGCCCAAGTACAACATCCTTCTCAAAGACGACAAGACGTATCCCTATGTAAAGCTGCACACGCGGGAGGAATTCCCGCACCTTTCCATCACGCGGCGGGTGAAGAAGGACGGCAAGTATTTCGGACCCTTCATGGGCGGCATCGGATGCAGGGACATCATCGACGTCTGCGCCAAGGTCTACCATATCCGCACCTGTTCCGTAAACCTCGTCGGAAACCCCAAAAAGCCCTGCCTCGACTACCATCTCGGGCGCTGCCCCGCCCCTTGTGCGCGGCTGTGCACGAAGGAGGAATACGCGGCGCAGGTGGAGAAGGCCGTCGCCTTCCTCTCGGGCGACTACGAGGAGGCGGAGCGCATCCTCCGCGAGAAGATGCAGTCGTTCGCCGAGGAGGAGGAATTCGAGCTCGCCCTCGACTACCGCAACAAGATAGGCATGCTCTCCATGCTCAAGGCGCGCCGCATCACTTCCATGCCGCGGGACGTGGACGCCGACGTGTGGGCGATCGCCTCCAACGGGCTGTACGCCGCCATTTCCCTCCTCATCGTGCGGCGGGGAATGATGCAGGGCGGCCGCAGTTTTGCGCTCGACGCGGGCGCAGGGGAGACCGAAGAGGGCTTTACGAGCTTTCTGACGCAGTACTACACCAATCACGATTTCCCCCGCGAGCTCATCTTGGGGGAGGAGACGGACGCCTCCTTCGGGCAGTATGCGGCGGGCAAGGCGGGGCGCGCGGTGGAGCTCACCCGCCCGCAGATGGGTGCGAAGAGGGAGCTTCTCGACATGGCGAAGAAGAACGCCGCCGAGTATCTCGAAAAGTCGGTCTCCTCCATCGCGCACAAAAACGACATGACGGTGCACGCCTGCGAGCGCTTAAAAGAGCTTTTGGGGCTCTCCCGCTACCCCAAACGCATGGAGTGCTACGATATTTCCAACATTTCGGGCGTGGACAAAGTGGGCAGCATGGTCGTGTTCACGGACGGCGAGGCGGATAAGTACGAATACCGCCGCTTCCGCATAAAGACGGTGGAGGGGGCGGACGACTTCGCCTCCATGCGCGAGGTGCTCCTTCGGAGGCTGCAAAAGCTCGGCACGGAGGAAGAGGAGAAATTCCCCCGCCCGCAGCTCATCGTGCTCGACGGCGGCAGGGGGCAGCTCTCCGCGGTGAAGGGGGTGCTCGACGAAATGCACATTTCGGACATCGACCTCATCGCCCTTGCCAAGCAGCAGGAAGAGGTATATACTCTCTCTTGCGCGGAGCCCCTTCGGCTGGATCGGCGGGACTACGCCTTAAAGACGTTGCAGCGCATCCGCGACGAGGCGCACCGCTTCGCCGTGACGTATTTTCGGAATTTGCATTCCAAGCGCAACCTCTCTTCGGCGCTCGAGGAGATCGGGGGCGTGGGGAAGAAAAAGCGGCTCGCCCTCCTCGAAAAATTCGGCACCATCGACAAAATTATGGCGGCGGACGAGGAGGAGCTCATGCAGACAGAGGGCATCGGCGCGGAGCTCGCCTCCCGCATTCGCCGCTACTTTACAGAGCTATAAAACTTTGGGGAGAAACGCTATGAACGAATTGGTTTTGCCGCAGGCAACGGTCATGCTCGACAAGTTTGCCTCCGATTTGAACCTCGAGCTCCTGCACGCGGGCAGGGGGCTCATCACCCTCACGAGCGTGAGCGTCGATCGGCCCGGCCTCCCCCTATGCGCCGCCGGCCGAGCCCGC